>JAIKWU010000076.1 GCA_024684455.1 Bacteroidaceae bacterium
TCTGCCGTGCAGGGCAGATAGACGATGTTCGACCACCGTCCGTCTTCACCCAACATGCCCGTCCGTCCGCCCATGACATTGGCATCGACATAGACGGGGTAGACGGGGTCGGTGACGGCAATCTGCACGTCAGGCCCGAACAGTTCCTGGAAGTTGCCGGTGTCGCTCTTGGCACCGTCGCTGACAAATATCTCGTCCTCACTGATGTCGATGCCACGACGACGGAAATCGTTTTCTACGATGGTATGGCGCAGAAAGTCGTATCCTTGCTCAGGTCCATAGCCACGGAACGTCGCAGCGTGAGCCATCTCGTCGGTCGCACGGTGCAAGGCTTCTATGACAGCCGGAACGAGCGGCTGGGTTACGTCGCCGATGCCGAGACTGATGATCTCGGCCTCAGGATGCTCCGCCTGGAAAGCCTTCACCTTTCGGCCAATCTCAGAAAAGAGATAGGCACCCGGTAACTTTATGAAATTCTCATTGACCACCTTTCAATTTCCTCTTTTATATTTTAACTTTTAACTTTCAACTTTTAACTTCAATATCTCCCTCAAACACGAACGTTGCAGGCCCTGTCAGATACACATGGTTGTCGTCGCGCCATTCGATGTCGAGCGTTCCGCCGTCCATGATGATGTGGCTCGAGCGGCCGCCACGTCCTGATCGTGCCGCAGCCACAGCCGTGGCACAGGCACCTGTTCCGCAGGCTTGCGTGATGCCACTTCCGCGTTCCCAAACGTGCACACGGATGCCGTCTGGATGCATAACGGCAAATTCAATGTTGCAGCGTTCGGGAAATGCGGAGTGACGTTCCAGTCGTGAACCTTCAGCGACGACATCCCATGCATCTCCATCGTCCACGAATATTACATAATGAGGGTTACCCATCGACACAAACGTGCCTTCGGGCAGGGTTTCTTCTGTCGCGGAGAACTGCCCGTCGTTTTCGAAGACCGGTTCTCCCATGTCGACCGTCACGGTCTCCACTTCTCCCGTAGGTGTCAGGTGCAGGTCCAGCACCTTGATGCCCGAGAGGGTCAGCAGGCGTATCTGTTTTTTTGTGGTGAGATGGCGTTCGTAGAGATACTTGCCGATGCATCGGCAGGCGTTTCCGCACATCATTGCTTCGGAGCCGTCGGCATTGAAGATGCGCATGGAGAAATCGGCGTCAGGGTCGGGCGACTGTCCGATGAGTACAAGACCATCACTGCCTATGCCTGTGTGGCGATGGCTCCATGCACGGGAAACGGCCGACGGGTCGGCTATATCATATAATAAGGTGTCAACATAGATGTAGTCGTTGCCGGCACCGTGCATTTTCGTGAAATGAATCTTGCGTGACATTTTGCTATTTTATTTTGTGTTGTGTTGTGGTTTTTGTCTTTCGACGGCGCAAAGGTATGACATTTTGCGATACAAACAAAATATTTTGTGTCTAAAATTACAAAATCATATACTTTTTATTGATTTTTGTCACAAAAACGCGATTTTTTATGTCAAAAAGTTGTTTGTTTCTTCAAAACGTCGTACCTTTGCCGCCGAAATCAGAAATGACACGACAAAATTAACCCTTTTATGTATTAAGGTATGAAAAAGATTGAAGCAATTATCCGCAAAACAAAGTTTGAGGAGGTCAAAGAGGCCTTGCTCAGTTCGGACATCGACTGGTTTGAATACCATGACGTGCATGGCATCGGTCAGAGCCGTCAGGAACGTATCTACCGTGGCGTCCAGTATTCGACCGACGTCATTGAGCGCGTGGCCGTAACCATTGTCTGCCGCGACCAGTTTCTGCAACCCACCGTCAACGTCATCCTGCGCGTGGCCCACACGGGCGAGGTGGGCGACGGACGCATCTTCGTGAGCGACATGCTCGACACGTGGAGCATCCGTACGGGAGAGAACGGCGACACCGTCTTAAGAGATAAGAAATAGGGGCTCGAAAAACGTCAAAAAACGCACCGCAGTCGAAATTTATTTCGTCCACAGTGCAACTATAGGCGCACCGCAGTCGAAAAAAATTTGCACCGCAGTGTAATTTTTGCCCCCAATCATCAACTAAAAAACAACACAAACACAAAACATTATGAACGAAATCAGTCTATCGCTTGATACCGTATGGATGCTGCTTGCAGCCATGCTGGTCTTTTGGATGCAACCGGGCTTTGCCCTCTGTGAAGCGGGATTCACCCGCAGTAAGAACGCCGCAAACATCTTGATGAAGAACTTTGTCGACTTCATGTTCGGCTCGCTGCTCTTCTTCTTTGTCGGTTTTGGATTAATGTTCGGCGCGGACATCTGCGGCGGCTTTATGGGAATGCCAAACTGGGGCGACTTGGGTTTCTACGAGGGAGACCTGCCTGTCGAAGGTTTTCTTATCTTCGAAACCGTCTTCTGCGCGACCTCTGCCACCATCGTCAGCGGTGCGATGGCCGAGCGCACGAAGTTTTCGATGTATCTGGTCTATAGCGCCTTCATCTCGCTCATCGTCTATCCCGTCGAGGGGCACTGGACATGGGGCGGAGGCTGGCTCTCGAACGATGCTGCCGACAGTTTCATGATGACGACGTTCGGCGATGTGTTCCACGACTTTGCAGGCTCGGCCATCGTCCACAGCGTGGGTGGCGTTCTGGCGTTCGTCGGAGCCATGGCGCTGGGACCACGACGCGGCAAGTACAGCAAGGACGGCCGGAGCCGTGCCATCCCGGGACACAACCTGACGCTGGCAGCGCTCGGTGTGTTCATCCTCTGGATGGGCTGGTTCGGCTTCAACCCAGGGTCGCAGTTGGCGGCCAGCGGCGAAGTGAACCGCACGGCCATCTCGCATGTCTTCCTGACCACCAACCTCGCTGCGGCGGCAGGTGGTGCGGCCACGATGTTTGTGACCTGGCTGAAGTATGGCAAACCTTCGCTCTCGCTGACGCTGAACGGCATTCTGGCGGGCCTCGTGGGCATCACGGCCGGGTGCGACCTCGTATCGCCCATCGGTGCAGTGGCTATCGGTCTCGTTTGTGGCACGGTGCTCGTCTTTGCCATCGAGTTCATCGACCACCGTCTGCACATCGACGACCCTGTGGGTGCCTCGTCGGTGCATGGCATTTGCGGCATCCTGGGCACATTGCTGACAGGGCTGCTCTCGACCACCAACGGAGCATTCTACGGCCACGGCTGGGGTTTCTTCGGTGCTGAATGCTTCGGCATTCTCGTCATCGACCTTTGGGCGGCCGCCTGTGGTTTTGCCCTCTTCTATGGCATCAAGAAAGTGCACGGCCTGCGGGTGGATGCGCGTATCGAGGACGAAGGTCTGGACATCTATGAACATGGCGAGGCTTGCTACAACTAAAGAAAAACATAAATAGTCAAATCGTAAATGAAAAAGGTAAATTGTTTGTGGAGTGTATTGCTCCTCATGGCTTTGTCCTTCGTGGCAAATGTAGCGAAAGCACAAGTGAAAACAACAATCGGAGCAGATGTGGTGAACCAATACATCTGGCGTGGTCAGGATCTGGGAAACGTTTCGCTCCAACCTACGTTGGGACTTGAGTACAAAGGCCTTTCGCTCATGGCGTGGGGTAGTGTGGGACTGGCCGATGCGGCCGACACGAAAGAATTTGACCTGACGTTGAGTTATACAATCGGCGGTCTGACCATCGGCATTACAGACTACTGGACAAACGACGGACTGGATCCCAATGCCCGCTATTTCAAGTATGACGCCCACGGCACCAATCACGTCCTCGAAGCGAACATCGGCTACGACTTTGGACCTGTTGCGCTCGGATGGTACACGAACTTTGCAGGCAACGACGGTGTGAACAAGGACGACAAGCGTGCATACAGTTCATACGTGGACATATCAGCACCTTTCCATTTCGCCACTTGCGACTGGACTGCCACGCTGGGAGTTGTTCCCTACGCCACCGATTACTATCATACGACAGGCTTTGCGGTCACCCACATCTCTCTGCGTGCCACGAAGGACATCAAGGTGACGGACAAGTTCAGTATTCCCGTTTTTGGCGAAATTGTGTCCAACCCTTGCAGCCAGAAAGCCTATTGGGTCTTTGGTTTTACTTTGCAGCCATAAAAGTGTCAATGAAAGAAACAAAGTACATATTTATCACAGGCGGTGTCACGTCGTCGCTGGGCAAGGGCATCATTTCGGCTTCGCTGGGCAACCTGTTGCAGGCACGGGGATACATGATCACGATTCAGAAGTTCGACCCCTACATCAACATCGACCCTGGAACGCTGAACCCCTATGAGCATGGCGAATGCTACGTGACGGCCGACGGCATGGAAACCGACCTGGACCTGGGCCACTATGAGCGTTTCACGGGAATTGAGACGACGCGTGACAACAGCGTGACGACGGGGCGCATCTACCTCAGCGTCATCGAGCGTGAACGGCGTGGCGACTATCTGGGTAAGACGATTCAGGTGGTGCCACACATCACCGACGAAATCAAGCGGAGGATTCTGCTGAATGCCACGAAGCAGGACTTGGACTTTGTCATCACCGAAATTGGCGGCACCATCGGCGACATCGAGAGCCAGCCTTTTCTGGAAGCCATTCGCCAGTTGAGATGGGAACTGGGCAGCGAGCGGACGCTGAACGTACATCTGACCTTCGTTCCCTATCTGGCTGCAGCAGGCGAACTGAAGACGAAGCCGACGCAGACGAGCGTGAAGCAGTTGCAAGGCTTCGGCATCCAACCCGAAGTGCTGGTGCTGAGGACGGAGCATGACCTGAACGATGATATACGCCGCAAGGTGGCGCACTTTTGCAACGTCGATGTGGAGGCTGTGATTCAGAGCCAGGACCTGCCCAGCATCTACGAAGTGCCGATAAACATGATGCGGCAAGGCTTGGATGCGGTGATTCTGAAGAAGATGGGAGTGTCGCAGCAGAAGGCTCCTGAAATGGCACCTTGGCAGGCGTTTCTGGAGCGTAGGGAACAGGCTACGGAGGTGGTACGGATTGGCCTTGTGGGTAAGTACGATTTGCAGGATGCCTATAAAAGCATCCTCGAAAGTCTGGCTCATGCAGGCACTTATAACGAGCGCAAGGTGAAGGCGGTCTTTGTGAACAGCGAACAGATTACGCGCGAGAATATCACAGAGAAACTGCAGGGTCTGGCGGGTGTGGTCATCTGTCCTGGCTTTGGAACACGAGGCATTGAGGGAAAAATCATTGCCGCGGAATACACTCGTACGCACGACATCCCGACCTTTGGCATTTGTCTCGGCATGCAGATGATGGTCATTGAATTTGCCCGTAACGTATTGGGTTATCGCGATGCCAACAGCAATGAAATGGACCCTGAGACGTCGCATAACGTCATCGACATGATGGAGGAGCAGAAGAATGTCACGCAGATGGGCGGCACCATGCGCTTGGGTTCTTACGAATGTGAACTGGTCGAGGGCAGTAAGGTTTGGCTGGCTTATGGCAGGCGTAAGTGCATCAAAGAGCGGCATCGCCATCGTTACGAGTTCAACAACTCGTATCAAGAAGAGTTCGAAAGCAATGGCATGAAATGTGTCGGCATCAATCCTTCAGCCCACCTTGTTGAGATTGTCGAACTGCCCGACAGGAAATGGTACATCGGCACGCAGTTTCATCCCGAATACTCCTCGACCGTACTCCATCCCCATCCCCTTTTCATGTCGTTCATCCAAGCGTGTGTTAAATCGTAAATCGTCAAATTGTAAATTACGTGAATTCGATGAATTTTGAAAAAACGATAATATATGAATTATTTATGTGTTTTTTACACGTCAATCTACAAAAATCTTGACGTCAATTTACATTGACGAATAGATTAACGAAGATTTACGTGTAAAAATCAAACAAATCATTTTCGTCGAACTCACGTTAAATTGTCAAATTGTAAATTGTCAAATTGTAAATTGTCTTATGTGTGGCATTGTTTCAATTTTCAATATTAAGCAGCAGACGCCGCAGTTACGGCGAAAAGCATTGTTGATGAGTCAGAAACTGCGTCATCGCGGACCTGACTGGAGTGGCATCTATTGTGGCGGCTCAGCCATTCTTGCCCATGAGCGCCTCGCTATCGTTGACCCGGAATCTGGAGGACAGCCACTGTTCTCGCCCGACAAAAAGCAGATACTGGCGGTCAACGGCGAGATCTACAACCATCAGGACATTCGCCGTCAGTATGCAGGCCAGTATGACTTTCAGACTGGGAGCGACTGCGAAGTCATCCTCGCGCTCTACCGCGACAAAGGCCCCGACTTTCTGGAGCAGTTGAGCGGCATCTTTGCCTTTGCCCTCTACGACGAGGAGCGCGACGAATTTCTCATAGCCCGGGACCCCATCGGCGTCATTCCGCTCTACATCGGTTACGACAGCGATGGCAAGGTCTATGTGGCCTCCGAACTGAAGGCGCTCGAAGGGCAATGTGAACGATACGAACCCTTCCTCCCCGGACACTACTATTGGAGCCGTGAGCCAGGCATGAAACGCTATTACCAACGCGACTGGACCGACTATGCCGCCGTGAAGGACAACCCTGCCAGCGTCACCGCCATCCACGATGCTCTGGAAAAGGCCGTCAAGCGCCAACTCATGTCCGACGTACCCTACGGCGTGCTGCTTTCCGGAGGACTCGACTCGTCGGTCGTCTCAGCCATCGCACAGAAATTCAGCGAGATGCGCATCGAGGACGATAGCCTCACAAAAGCCTACTGGCCGCGTCTGCATTCATTCGCCGTCGGACTGAAAGGTGCACCCGACCTGGCCAAAGCCCGACTCGTCGCCGACCACATCGGCACCGTCCACCACGAAATCAACTATACCATCCAAGAAGGGCTCGACGCCATCCGCGACGTCATCTATTTCATCGAGACATACGATGTGACCACAGTCCGAGCCTCGACACCCATGTACCTGTTGGCACGTGTCATCAAGTCGATGGGCATCAAGATGGTGCTCTCCGGCGAAGGTGCAGACGAAATCTTCGGTGGCTATCTCTACTTTCACAAAGCACCCTCGGCCCAGGCCTTTCATGAAGAAACCGTGCGCAAACTCTCCAAACTCTACCTCTACGACTGCCTGCGAGCCAACAAGAGCCTTTGTGCATGGGGCGTCGAAGGACGTGTACCCTTCCTCGACAAAGAGTTCCTCGACGTAGCCATGCGAACCAACCCCCAGGCAAAGATGTGTCCGGGACAGGTGATGGAGAAAAAGATAGTGCGAGAAGCCTTTGCCCACATGCTGCCCGACGAAGTCGCATGGCGCCAGAAGGAACAGTTCAGCGACGGCGTAGGTTATTCCTGGATTGATACACTCAAGCAGATGACAGCCGAAGCCGTCACCGACGAGCAGATGCTCCACGCAGCCGAACGCTTCCCCATCAACCCGCCGAAAAACAAGGAAGAATACTACTACCGCAGCATCTTTGCCGAGCACTTCCCCAGCGACAGCGCCGCCCTGAGCGTACCCAGCGAAGCCAGCGTCGCCTGTTCCACGTCCGTCGCCCTCGAGTGGGACGAAGCCTTCCGCAACCTGAACGACCCCAGCGGCCGAGCCGTCCGAGGCGTTCACGAACAAGCCTATTAAACCCTTCCAAAATCCGTCAAAAAACGCACCGCAGTGCAACTGAAAATGCACTGCGGTGTGGCTATAGGCGTACCGCAGTGTAAATTTATTTCGACTGCGGTGCGTTTTTTATCGTTTTTTTGCCCTTTTTTTAACTCCTTTTTTACCCCATTTTTTGTTACTCCAACCACCCTTCGCGGTCGAGGTTGCGATAGCCGATGGCTTCGGCGATGTGGTGCGACTGGATGGTCTCTGAGGCATCGAGGTCGGCGATGGTGCGGGCCACCTTGAGGATGCGGTCGTAGGCACGGGCGGAGAGGTTGAGACGGCGCATGGCATCGCGGAGACGTTGTAAGGAGGCATCGTCGAGAGCAGCATATTTCTGGAGCATGGCCGTGTTCATCTGGGCGTTGCAATGTACTCCATGGATGTCACGATAGCGCTCCTCCTGAATCTTGCGGGCACGGACGACGCGCTCACGGATAACGGCCGACGACTCTCCCTTCGGTGCACGGGCCATGTCCTCGAACGGCACACTTTCAACCTCAACCTGAATGTCGATACGGTCCATCAACGGCCCGCTAATCTTGCCCATATAGCGCTGGATCTGTGCGGGAGTACAGGTGCACTGGTGGGTAGGATGATGATGCCATCCGCAGGGGCAGGGATTCATTGATGCGACGAGCATGAAGGAGCATGGCAGTGTGAACGTGTATTTGGCGCGCGAGATGGTAATCACACGGTCCTCAAGCGGCTGCCGGAGCGTCTCCAGAACATTTCTCGAAAACTCCGGCAATTCATCAAGAAAGAGCACCCCATTATGGGCTAGACACACCTCTCCAGGCGTGAAAGAACTTCCTCCGCCGCAAATGCCAACATCAGATATCGTGTGGTGGGGAGCCCTGAAGGGTCGCTGGCTGACGAGGGTAGAGTCGTGCTGGAGTTTGCCGGCGACGCTGTGAATCTGCGTTGTCTCCAGACTTTCAGCAAGCGAAAGCGGCGGCAGAATCGAGGGAAGACGCTTGGCCATCATGGACTTGCCGCAACCTGGACTTCCGATGAGGATGACATTGTGGCCACCGGCAGAGGCTACTTCAAGGGCTCGTTTAACATTTTCCTGTCCTTTCACCTCATCGAAGTCAAAGTCGAAATGTTGCTGTTGGGCATAGAATTCCTCGCGTGTGTTGACCTCAGTCGGTGCGATGAAGGTGTTGCCGTGGAGGATGCTGATGACATCGCTGAGGTGGTTCACACCATAGACTTTCAACGTATCGACGACAGCAGCCTCACGGGCATTGGCTTCAGGCACGAAGAGGGCTTCGTACTTCAGCGCTCGGGCTTTGATGGCGATGGGCAGGGCGCCGCGGATGGGAAGGATGGAGCCGTCGAGTCCGAGTTCGCCAACGAACATGTAGCGGTCGAGCGCACCGACTTGCAGAAAGCCGATGGTAATCATGTAGCCGAGTGCCATGGGCAGGTCGAATCCTGAGCCTTCCTTGCGCACGTCGGCAGGGGCAAGGTTGACGACAGTACTGCGCGGCAGCAGTGTGTAGCCTTGGGCCCGCACTGCTGCCTGCACACGTTCCTGACTTTCCTTCACGGCACTGTCCGGCAGTCCGACGATGGCAAAATGGTGGTTGCTGCTCCGTTCGTCGGTATCGACCTCAATGGTGACAGGAATGGCGTTCAGCCCTTGCATGCAGGCTGAATAGAGTTTTGCCTGCATGAGTTATTGGGCGATGTCGAGGGTGCAGTTGCCTTTGGCGTCGATGAAACCGTAGTTGTCGTTGCGACGTACGCGGGCGAGACCTTCGCTCATGTCCTCGGCTTCGGTAAACTGGCATGAGAACACCTCTTTGCCTTCACGGTCGATGTAGCCGTACTTCTCCGTTGCCTTGTCCCAAACGCGGGCGATGCCGTTGTGGAAGTCGTAGCAGGGCTGCTGGTTGTACCAGCCGTCGGGTTCATCGTAACCGGGTTCGTAGCGGAATGGCACGACGACATTACCTTTCGTGTCGATGTAGCCGAACTTTCCGTCCTGGTTGCATACCCAGGCGAGTCCATCGCTGAAGGTGGGGCTGAGGTTTTCTTGGCCTTCGGTGTCTTCAAAGAGGACGAGGGTCTTCCAATCGCCGGTGAGTTCAAACTTGCCGTTCTTGTTGATGAAACCGCAGGTGTTGTCGGTCTCGGCCCAGCAGAGGTCTTCGCTGAATTGGCCTACGCGGTTGAAGGTAAAGGGAATGGTCTCAGAGCCTGTCTTGTCGACAAATCCGATGCGCCACATATAGTCGTCCTCGCTTTCAGAGATGTCCTTGCCTACGGCAACCAGTCCATCGTGGAAGTCGTCGGAACTGCCTTTCACTTCGAAGACCACCTTGCCCGTCTTGTCGAAGAACTTCGTGCTGTTGTTCTCGGGGTCATACTGGCGGCAGAGCCCTTCGCTGAAGTCGGGGATGATGGGGCCTTCGCCCATCATGACGTCAAACTTGTCGGCAGGGATGACTACCTTGCCCGTCGTGTCGATGAAGCCCACTTTGCCGAAGTGCGCCCAGTCGATTTCGTCGCCATCCATTTCGTTCACCTTGACAAAGGCAATCAGGCCGTCGCAGAATCCGCTGCCTGTGTAGACGTAGTCGAACGGCGCGACGACATTGCCCTCGCGGTCGATGATTTGCCGCGTATCGTCGGGGTTGCAGACGATGGCCACACCGCCTTCAAACTCGCAGGGAATGTACTGGTACTTGCAGGGGATGACTTCGTTGC
This sequence comes from Bacteroidaceae bacterium, assembly GCA_024684455.1. Classification (GTDB taxonomy): domain Bacteria; phylum Bacteroidota; class Bacteroidia; order Bacteroidales; family Bacteroidaceae; genus UBA3839. Next base: position 10,328 of record JAIKWU010000076.1, read on the forward strand.
CCATCTTGTCGATGAAGCCCCAACGTTCGGTTTCATTGTCGCAGACGGCTGCGAGGCCTTCGTGGAAGTTGCTCACATACCCGTACTTGGGCAGCGCCTTGGCCAGTGCCTCCAGTTCGTCCTGAGTCACTTCGGTCTGCTCGGTGTTGGTTGTTGCATTGTTCTTGTTCTGCGTACAGGCAGTGACGGTGATGGCTGTCGTCAACAGGATGGCTGTCATGACGGTCCAGCCTTGTTTCATAATCTGCTTCATATAAGTTAAAAGTTAAGAGTTGAGAGTTCAAAAGTCAAATGTGCTGTGGCCATCAGGGGTGACAAAGCCAAACTTGTCGTCTTTCATAACCAGGGCAGCACCTTCGCTCACATCGTCTGCTAAGTCAAACTCGCAGGGGAACACTTCGTTGCCTTCTTTGTTGATGAATCCATACTTGCCCGTTGCCTTGTCCCAGACGCGGGCGAGTCCCTGATGGAAGTCGAAGACGGGCTGTTCGCTGTAACATACTTCGTCCTCGTCTATTTCGTCAACACCTGGTTCATAGCGGAAGGGAATGACCACCTTGCCTTCGCGGTCGATGTAGCCGAACTTGCCCTCCTTGTTGCACATCCATGCCAGACCGTCGCAGAAAGTCGAGCAGAGTGGTTCAGAATCTTCCAGATATTCGTAGAGAGCGATGGCCTTGTAGTCGCCTGTGATGACCCAGTTGCCTTCCTTGTCAATGAAACCGGCCTTTTCTTTTTCGAAGACACAGCAGAGGCCGTCCTTGAACTGGCCGACAGCGGTAAATTTGTTGGGAATGACCTGCTTGCCCGTCTTGTCGATGAAGCCGAAGAGGAATTCTTCGGTCTCCTCATTATAGGAACCGATGGCAGCAAGTCCGTCGTGGAAGTCGTCGGCATAGCCGTCGCACTCGAACACTTCCTTGCCTGTCTTGTCGATGAAGAAATTGCGGTAGTTATCGAAGTCCATCACACGGCAGAGCCCTTCGCTGAAGTCGTAGAAGTTGTCGCGTTCGGTCAAAATCACCTTGTACTTGTCGGCAGGAATGACCACCTTGCCCGTCTTGTCCATGTAGCCCAGCAGGTACTCGCCGTCTGTATTTTCCTGTCTTTCGAGGAAGGCCAGCAGGCCGTTCTTGCATTCGTGGCCGTAGGTGTCGCCTATCGTGGCGATGGTGTTGCCCTCGAGGTCGATGAGCAGTTTCTTCTCGTCCTTGTAGACGATGGCAATCCCCTCGCTGAAACTCTTGGCATCGTCAAACTGGCAGGGAATGACCTCCTTGCCCGTCTTGTCGATGAAACCATACAGATTAGTTTCGTTGTTCGAAACCAGGATGAGACCGTCGTGGAATCCGCCGTAGACATAGTACTTGGGTAGCACCTCGGCCAATGCCTTGAGGTCGTCAACGCTGACTTCGGTCTGAACGGGTTCCCACTCTGCTTCTGTCTCCGTTTCCGTCGTCTCGTTGTTGTTCTTGTTTTGGGTACAGGCAGTGACTACGATGTCTGCAGTCAGCAGGAGGGCTGTCATGACGGCCCAACCTTGTTTCATAATCCGTTTCATTTGAGTTAAAAGTTAAGAGTTAATAGTTCAAAAGTCAAATGTGCTGTTGCCTTTCGTGTCGATGAAGCCGTATTGGTCGCCTTTCTTTACGAGCGCGAGACCGTCGCTGACATCGTCTGCCTCGTCAAATTCGCAGGGGAACACCTCGTTGCCCGTCTTGTCGATGAAACCGAACTTCTCGGTCTGATAATCCCATACGCGGGCCAGTCCTTCGTGGAAGTCATACGTGGGTTGCATGTCAGTCCATCCCATCTCCTCGTTGTAGCCGATTTTGTAGCGGAACGGCACCACCACGTTGCCCTCCTTGTCGATGTAGCCGAACATGTCGCCTTTGCAAACCCAGGCCAGTCCTTCGTGGAAGGAACTTTCGAGGCTTTCCATGCCGTCCAGCAGGGTCTGTGTGTCGTACTCATAAGGAACGACCACGTTGCCCTCCTTGTCGATGAAACCCCATTTGCCGTCCTTTTCAGCCCAGCAAAGGCCTTCGCTGTAATCGTCGAATCGGGCATTGTAATCGACCTTGTTGCCGTTCTTGTCGATGTAAAACTCCGTTCCGTCTTTATAGACGAGGCACACGTCGTTGTGGAATCCGTGATAGTCGCTGCCCATGTCGCTGAAGCGTACGTCGTATTGGAGCGGAATGACCAGTTGGCCTGTTGTGCCCAGGAATCCCAACGTGCCGACAAGGCCTTCGCCAGCCTCCCATGCCCGATGATAAGCCTCGGCAGACACCGGCTTCCACACGGCCAGACGACCGCAGCAGAAACCCTCTTCGCCGAACGAGTATTTCTTGTCCACCTCGAAGGCCACATTGCCCTGTCGGTCGATGAAGACACACTGCTCGTCGCCGATGCCCATGCAGGCCAGACCCTCCTGAAAATCATGAATGATTGACACATACTGGCAGGGAATGACCTCGTTGCCTGTCTTGTCGATGAAGCCGTACTTTCCGTCGCGCATCACGCAGGCCAGACCTTCGTGAAATCCATAGACCAGTTCGTACTGGGGCAGCGCCTCCGCCAGCGCTTTCATTTCGTCAGCGCTCACCGCGGTCTGAACAGGTACTGTCTCCGTTTCCGTCGTAGAGAGGTTCTTGTTCCGCGTGCAAGCCATGCCCGTCGGCAGGGTCAGCAGACCTGCCAACAACAGTGCACACCCCGTGTTAAAACTCTTTCTTTTCATGATTGTCAGAAATTTTTAAGGGTTGATGCCACAAAGATAAGAATTATAAATTAAAAATTAAAATTAAGAATTAAAAAATGCAGGGTGTCGCCCCGTCTGTACGACTTGCGACGGCATGAAGCGTCAAGGTGTGGGAGTGAGGAAAGTCGGTTTTTCTTGTCGGCAAGACGGATCTGTCGTGCCGCAGCGTCTGACTGGGGGGAGGGGGGAGACTTGTCTGCTCTCTTAATAGTCACGGATTACTCTCTCCTGAGTATCCCTGAGGGGGCATCCGCCAGGGGGCGGCGATTCTGATACTTTGTACCTTGTACTTTCTACTACTTTGTACCTTGTACTTGTTTGGGGCGGTAGTGTTCGAGGTGCAGACGGTTTATTTCAGCACTTTGTCCAGTTCCTTCTCTATCTGTTCAACGTGTTCGAAGCGGCTGATGATGTTCTTCTGACGGTCAAGCAGGATGAAGGTGGGCAGACGGCGGATGTTGAGGGTGCGTGCCAAGGGTGTGTCCCACGACAGTCCATCATAGAGATGGCGCAGGGTCGATGAGTCGGGCTCGTTGACGTAGGTGGTCCAGTTGACGTCGGTGGCGTCGAGCGAGACGGTAACAGTGTTGAGGCGGCTCTTAGGATAGCGACGGACGGCACTGCGGACGTTGCCCATGTTGGTCCACGCCGAGGGTTGCCACGTGGCCCAGAAGTAAAGGAGGGTGTGTGGTGCGGTGAGCAGGCTGTCTGGCACGTCGGCAGTCTGTCCTGGCATCCCTTTGTGACGGTCGGACAGTGCTTTTTTCAGCATGAGCAGCAGCGGGCTGGTGGGATGTTCGCTCTCCAGGAGGGTGCAGAGTTCGGCGGTCTTTGAGTGGTCTGCCTCGGCATCCTGCACGAAGTAACGCTCAAAGAGGTAGAGGGCGACACAGGAGGCGGCCTGTCGGCGAATGAAGCGTTCTGCAATGTCGCGTGTCTCGACGGGATTGGCGTCGTGTGTCTCTTTGCGAAACTCGTTCATCAGTTCGTTTTCCTTCGTTCCTTTCACCGTGTAGCCTCGCAGGTCGCTGGCGGTGGCTTCGTACTCAAGGTTTGCACGGGCGGAGGCGAAGATGACTTGCTCGACGGCGTTGGGGAAGACGAGGATGTAGGGTGACGGCTCGCGTTGATGTCCGGCGTAGGCGAAGCGGCCTTCGCTGACGTGGATAGTGTCGATGCGTGGGTCGTCGCCGTCGAGGCTGTAGATGAGCAGGTCGGTCTGTTCCATGCCGCTGATTTCGCCGCGCAGACGGAATTCGTCGCTGCCGCTGCCACAGGAGGTGGCGAGTTGAAGTACAAGGTACAAAGTACAAAGTACGACGTAGGGCGCATTGTGCACTTGATACTTTGTACCTTGAAACTTGTACCTTGTACTTTGTTCTTTGTACTTAATCATGGTTTGACGATTGTCTCAACCAGGTCTTTATACTTCAGAAATTCAAGGTCGTTGAGCGCACGACGTGCCAGTGTGCGGTCGGCCTGTGCCGTGGCTGTAAGACCTTCACGGATGAGATTCTGGTCGCCCATGCGGGCACCGAGTAGTGCGCGCAGATAACTGGTCATGGCATCGGGCACGGCTACCTGCTTGAGCGACTGGCGGGCAGAGGCGTAGTCCTGGGCGAGTAACTGTGCAAGGACGGTGGAGTTGGTGGCTGTTCCGTCGAGTTTGGCTGCTGCCTGGTTGTACTTGCCCTGTGCGATGTAGAGATTGCCGAGGGCTTCGTCGATGTTCTGTGCTCCGCTGCCTTTTGCCATGTAGAGTTCAGCGGCCTTCACGTCGCCACGTTGCAGGGCGATGAGGCCGAGGTTGGCGTTGGGTTCGGGGGCCGAGGCGTTCTTGGCGAGCGCCTCTTTCAGCAGGGCTTCAGCACCGTCGTATTCGCCCATGTTCATCGAAATGACTCCGAGGTTGTTGTAGGCACGATAGTCGTTCGGATAGCGTTCGGTCGTCTCCTGGTAGATTTTCTTCTTCTGACTATAGTCGTCTGTAAGCAGGTTGCCCGCATAGAGCAGTTCCTCGACGCTCAGAGCGGATGCCTGATTGTTCTGAATCAGGGAGAGAATCTGGTCGTCGCTGCGTCCGATGACATCATAGTTGATGGTCATGCGGGCACGGCGCAATTCGGGCAGGACGGCATCGGCAAGTTCGCTATAGACGGTGGCTATGTTCTGAATTTCACGCTCACGCTGTTCAGGGTCGTCGTACATGGAGAGCACACGCAGGATGAGTTCCTTGTCTTGCAGGTGGGACTGACTGACGAGTTCCTGAAAACCTTCCCAGTCCTCGGCTGTGTACTTCGTATCGACCGCACCCTCAAGCCTTGTCTTCTTCATCTGTTCCTTCACGTAGTCGGCACTGGTCTTTCCACGACGCTCAGCCAGTTTCTCGTTGAAGTCGTAACGTCCGTCGGGCGAAGCGTAAGCACTGACCTCGACATTGTTGAGCACAAGGCTCTGCTCGTCGGTCTTGATGTTGCGCAGTGTCTGGATGAAGTCCTGTACGTTCTGACTGTTCAGTTCGCTGCCTCGCAGATTGGACTGTGCAATGAGGAACTTGATGGTAGCGGCCTGTTTCTGGGAAATCACACGGCGGAACTGGTCGGCTCCGAGTGCTGCATGGGCCGTAGCGCAAGTCTGGCTGACGAGTGCCGGCGTGCAGATGGTACCGTAGCCGATCTGTACGTCTGGCAAACGCAGTACCTTGGTCCCCTTGTGTCCGTTGAAACGCATGATGAGGTCGCAACTCTCCATGCCTTCACGAAAGGGGAACGTAGTACGCAATGTAGCACGTCCGCCGTTCTTGTAACTGATAATCTGATGGTTCGCCTCGACCTTCTCGCCCTGGAATGTGACCGAAGAGCCCACTTGCTCACCACCCTGCCAGCGCACGACCGGCGTGCACGTGATGACGGCTTTCTTGTTCATGAACTTCGCTGGTAGGTTCACATTGATTGTCGTTGGCACTTCACCTGCAACATACTCGAGCGGGGTCGGGGTCACAGTGAAGTTGTCGGTGGTGAACTTTCCCATCGACGAGCAGCCGCACAGAAGCAGGGCCGCCGTCGCAGTGAATGTAATAACAGACTTTTTCATACTTTTCTTTATTGTTTATGGTTGATAGTTTTGTTTCGTATATTTCCTGCTGAGCCTCCGTACAGGATACCACACCGAGACGAAGCCCACGACGACCACCGTCAGGAACACTACGACGAGGTCCCAAGCATGGACGCTCACTGGATAGACGTCGATGATGTAACTGCCTGCGCTCTTACCGAACTTGATGACACCAAACTCCTGCTGGATGAGGCAGAGCGTGAGCCCGATGACAATGCCCACGACCGCGCCGACCAGTGCAATCATGCGGCCTTCGAGCATGAAGATGCCGGCAATCTGTCCGTCGGAGGCACCGAGGTTGCGCAGCGTGACGGCATCTTCGCGTTTGTCGATAATGAGCATCGACAGCGAGCCGATGATGTTGAAGCACGCAATGAGCAGGATGAAGGTGAGGAAGATGTAGGAAATCAATTTCTCAACCTTCATGATGCGGAACGTGTCTTCCTGCTGCTCGTAGCGGTCGAGCACTTTGTATTGAGTACCGAGCACATCTGTCAAGTCGGCTTTCACTTTGTCCGTATCGGCTCCGTCCTTCAACTGAAGTTCGATCTGTGTGACTTCACCCTGACGCTCGAACAGACGGCGGGCCAGCGCAATGTTTGTGATGACGTACTGTGCGTCATACTTGCCTTGCTTGACATTGAAGCCGAGTTGCGGCGAGTAGAACTCCTCGTGATTGAACGATGCCGTCGGATTGTTCAGGTCGATGCGTTCGCCCTTGCGCGGTGCATAGACCTGGATGGGCGGAAAATCGACGCTTGTGCCCAACGACGAGAGCAGCCCGATGCCTGCCACACCGTAGTCGATGACGTCGGCATGGAGTTCAAACACCCCTTCGCCAAATCGGATGCGGTCCACGTCGATGAGTTTCTCAAACTCGTCATCGACACCTTTCACAACCCCCATCACCTGACGGTTGGCCAGCGTGAAGAGGGCATTGTCCTCGACCACCTCCGACCACACGGCAATGCGTTCGTCGCCCCGAATCTGCATCAGTTCCGGTTCGTCGGCTGCCATGTACTTGCCTTCAGTGGGCAGGATTTTGAGTTGTGGGTCAAAGGCGGTGAAGAGGCCAGCCACCATGTCCTGAAATCCGTTGAACACCGATAGGATGCACACCAGTGCTGCCGTGGCGATGGCGATGCCGAAGACGCTCACGCCACTGATGATGTTGATGGCATGGTGCGACTTCTTCGACACGAGGTAGCGTCGGGCGATGTAGAACGGGAAGTTCATTCTTGTTCTTTCAGCAGACGGTCGATGTTGTCGATGTAGTCCAGCGAGTCGTCGAGGAAAAAGCGCAACTCGGGGATGATGCGCAGTTGATGACGCTCCAGCGTACCGAGTTTGAAGCGAATCTGCGAGGCCTGCTCGTTGATGTTCTGCAGCAGTTCCTCGGCACGTTCCGAGGGGAAGATGCTCAGATAGGCCTTGGCGACGCTCAGGTCGGGACTCACGCGCACGGCACTCACACTGACGAGCACTCCGCGCGTCTTGCGAGTTTCTTCCTGGAAGATGGTGCTCAGGTCTTTCTGTATGAGGCGTGCCACTTTATTCTGTCTTGTTGTTTCCATTGATGTTCTTTTTTATTTCTTTCTAATAATCGTTAATCCGTCGCGCATGGGCAGGATAACCTTTTCTACCTCTTTGTCTTGTGCCACAAGGTCGTTGAAGGCCATGATGCCTTGTGTCTGCGCGTCGTGCTGATGTTCGGGCTCGACCACATGACCGTCCCACAGGGTGTTGTCCGCCAAGATGTAGCCGCCAGAGTTGAGGTGGGGCTTCACCAGCCGGTAGAAGTCGGCGTAGTGGCGTTTGTCGGCATCGATGTAGATGAGGTCGAACGGCTCGCCCAGCGTCGGGACGATGTCCAAGGCATTGCCGATGTGCAGGTGGATGCGGTCGGCCCAGGGCGACGCTTCCAGCCAAGGCCGTGTGAAGCCCTCCTGCTCGTCGTTCACCTCGATGGTGTGCAGCACCGCGTCGTCGGGCATTCCCTCAGCCAGACACAGGGCCGAATAGCCACTGAACGTACCCAGTTCGAGGATGCGCCGAGGCTGAATCATGCGTGTAAGCATCACGAGCATACGGCCCTGCAGGTGTCCGCTGGCCATACGCGGATAAAGCAGGTGCAGTTGCGTGGCACGCCATAAGCGGTGCAGCCGTTCAGGCTCTGCGTCGATGTGGCGAAGGATATACTCGTCAATCAACTCGTCGTTCATCGATGATGGGGCTTTGGTCAAGGATTGAAAGGATTTAAATGGATTTTTATCCTTATTCTCCTTGATAATTAAATCATTGACTCGACCGCCAGGCGGTAACTGTCCAGCCCGAAACCGCAGATGACACCTCGGCAGGCAGCGGCAAGCATCGAGCGGTGGCGGAACTCTTCGCGCTGATGGACGTTCGAGATGTGGACTTCGATCACAGGCACCTCGATGCCGCGGATGGCATCGCCGAGCGCAATGCTCGTGTGGGTGTAGGCACCGGCATTGAAGACCACGCCGTCAACCTCGCCGAATCCCACCTCGTGCAACTTGTTGATGAGTGCGCCTTCGCAGTTCGACTGGAAGTACAGCAGTTCGGCCTGTCCGTCGAATCGCTGGCGCAGTTCCGTCAGGTAGTCCTCAAAACTTCTGCCACCATAGACCGTCGGTTCGCGACGTCCAAGCAGGTTCAGGTTCGGTCCGTTCAAAATCAGAATTTTCTTCATCGTTATCCTATTTCAGTGTAGGAACACACTCCTTCAATTTGCAAAGTTACGACTAAGTGAGCGGAATACAAAACGAAAAACAAAGTTTTTCACGTTTATTCCCAAACGAAAGTAACTTCGACACAGTCAAAGTTACGACTAAGTGAGCGGAAAAGCAAATTTCTGATGGTTTTCTTTCTGTATGCAAAAAAAATGCAGTACCTTTGCAACGTACAAACGAGTGCAAGGAAAAGTACCGCTAAGTGCTTGGAAAAATTACGCCAAGTGCTTAGCGTGAATACGCCAAGTGCTTAGCGTAATTTTTCCAAGTACTCCGACGGAGTCTTACTACACTGATTATTATCCTACGTTTAATCAATCTTGTATATGAAAAAGAAAGGTTTACTGATGATGCTGTGCCTGCTGCTGTCGGTGGCGGGTGCAAGTGCCAAGAGTCTCGTCATCGAACTGGCCGACGGGACACAAGTCTATTACCTGCTGGGCGGTGAGACGTCGCCGACCATGACCGTTGCCAATGGTGAAGTGACACTCAATGCCGACAAGTACTCGTTTACCGAGGTGAAGCGATTCTTCATCTCCGAAGAGGACCAGCCGACGGGCATCGACGGCCACAAGGCGGAGGGGCAGACGGAAATGAAGGACGGCGTTCTGTACGTGGCCACGTCGGAGCCCGTCAGTGTCTATACGACCGACGGACGTCTGGTTTCCAAAGGCAAAAGTAACGGTGGCGTGCGCAGTGCCATTGACACGGAGTCGCTGACTTCGGGCATCTATGTCATCCGCTACGGAAAGAAGAGTTTCAAATTCATCAAGCATTAAGCCATGAGACATTTCAGACTGACGCTGACTGCACTGGCGGTGCTGTGGGGAGGATTCATGTACGCACAAGAGACCACGGGGTTCTACGGCGTAAAAGGCGACAAGCGTCAGTTCAACCTGACAGCCCGCACCTTTCAGTTGAAACCCGACGACCGCGTGGAGTTCAGCAAGGTGCGTGTCACTATCTGGTCGGCCGACGGAAGCCGTACCTCTGCCCCCTATACCAACATTGAATACTTTACGTTCGAGAACCCGCTACCCACGCTCTATCGCCCGTCCTATCTGAATGCCAACGACTTCGAGAACGAGTCGAGCCGATTCTGCTGGACGCGCTCCATGGAGTCGGAACATTTCGTTGTGTTCTGGGAAGCAGGTTTCGGCAACGATCCAACGAAGGCAGGCAGCAAATATCGATTCAACCCGAAGACCATGTTGCAGCAGGCTGAGAACATCTACCGCGTGAATACCGAGCAACTGGGATTCCTCGCTCCTGGCAGCAAGAAAACAGCGCAGCAGTACAAGATCATGATGTTCGTCAGTTACACAACGGAATGGGCTGCCTATGGCAGCGGCCAGGACGACAAGGTCGGCACGCTCGATGTCAACCCCGACGCTGCCAACAGCGCACCCACCGTAGCACATGAAATCGGACACACGTTCCAGTACATCATCGGCTGCGAACTGGGCAGTTCTACACATGGATGGCGCTATGGCTTCGGCGCAGGGGCAAGCGGCGGCTGCGGCTGGTGGGAACAATGCGCACAGTGGCAGGCCTACAAGGTCTATCCCGAACAGAAGTTCACCGACGGCTACTCCTATGGCGTCTATGGCGCATCGCACCTGCATCCGCTACACGAAGAACCGCGCTACTCCAACTTCTTCATCCAGGACTGGTGGTGCCAACTGCACGGCGAAGACTTCATCGGACGGTTGTGGCAAGAGGCCCAGCGTCCTGAAGACCCCATCGAGACCTACATGCGCATGAACAGCGAGACGCTCGACGAATTTGCACGCGACATGTACGGCTATGCCACTCACGCCATCACATGGGACATCGACGGCATCCGCGAACTGGGAAAGACCCACCAGAACGCCTTCAAGACCGAACTGCACCGCTGTGCCGACGACCCCTTGGCGTGGGAAGTAGATGCCTCTAACTGTCCGCAGAACTTCGGCTTCAACGTCATCGAACTGCGTGTGCCCGATGAAGGCACAGAAGTCGCTGCCCAGTTCAAGGGCGAGGCTGGTGTCGAAGGCTATCGTGCCATCAACGTCGATAAGGCAGGATGGCGCTACGGCTTTGTAGCGCAGAAGACTGACGGCAACTGCGTCTATGGCGACATGTTTGCCGAGGCTGACGGACGTGCCACCTTCACCATCCCCGAACAGTGTGAGCACCTCTGGTTCGTCGTACTCGGCGCACCTACCGAATACTGGCGCCATCCGTGGGACGACAGCGACACGAACGACGAGCAATGGCCCTACCGTGTAAAGTTCGACAAGACCGACCTGCCTGGCGAGTATTATTTCCCAGAGGACTATGTGCGCTGTGACACAACAGTGGTCATGGACATCACGATGCCCGAATCGGGCAGTGCGTCGCTGTGGAGCGGCACCCTCAAGTTCGACCCTGTCTGTCAGGCACTGGGCATTTCGCTCTCGAAACTGAAAACGCTGTCGGCACCGAACCAGAAGGACGACGACGACCTGACGGTCTATGGTCTCGACAACGACGGATCGGCCAGCAACGTGCGTCTGTCCGACTATGCTTACTACTACGGTTATGACCAAAACGGACACATCACGTCGGAACGAAACGACCTGAAGTACTATATAATGTGGTCGCCTGCCTACAATCAGATACTGTATGTCGGCGAGTTGGAGAAAGATGCCATCGAGGCCGATAAGACCTATCAGGCTGGCGTCGTCATCAAGTATCGCCATACGGACGGCAACGTCTATACGGCAACGGTGAAACTGAACATCCACAAATGAGAACTTGCCTCAACACAAAAGAGCCTCCGCACCTTGATGAGTGCGGAGGCTCTTTTGATTGAAGGTACGTTTTTCCTTACTTCAATCCGAGTTTGGCTTTCACCTGCGAGGTGACATCGGTCGAAAGCGTTGTGGAGATATAAGGGATGCCGCTGGTTACGTCCATGACATAGATGTAGCCGCCTGCTTCGCCGACTTCCTTGATGGCCTTCGAGACTTTCTCACTGATGACTTGCATCTTCTGCTGCTGCAGTTTCTGGAGTTCCTGCTGGCTGTTTTCGTAGTATTGCTGGAGACGCTGGTTGAGTTCCTGCAGTTCCTGTTCGCGGCGCTGCTTGACGGCGTCGACCATGGTGGCTGCGTTCTTTTCGTAGTCGTCCATCTTAGTCTTAAGTTCGTCCTGCATGCGCTGGAGTTCGTCTTCGTACTGCTTAGCAGTGGTTTGCATTTCGGTTTGTGCAGTGGTGTATTCGGGCATGGCCTGAATGATGTCTGCTGAGTTGATGTGCGCAAATTTCTGCGCGAAGAGGCTCATGGGCAGTGCCACGAGCATGGTGAGAATGATTTTCTTCATAAGTTTGTTATTTGTTTAATGAGTTTTATGGGTCTAATCAGTGGGCATAGCCGAGTTTCTGAAGCACTTCGTCGCTGATGTCAATCTTGGGCGAGGCGTAGATGATGCTGCCGCCCGATGCACGGTCGAGGACGAGTTGGTAGCCGCGCTGGTCGCATACATCCTTGACGGCATTGTAAATCTCGTCCTGAATGGGAGCCATGAGGCTTTGGCGTTTCTTGAAGAGTTCGCCCTCGGCACCGAAGTATTTCTTCTTTAGGTCGCTGGCTTGCTTTTCCTTGGCCATGATGGATTCTTCAGTCTTGGTCTTCTGCGCGTCGCTGAGGAAGACGGCTTCCGACTGGTACTTCTTGTACTGAGCCTCGACGTCCTTGAGGATGGCTTCGATTTCGCCTTCCCACTTCTTGGAAATCTGGTTCAGTTGTTCGTTGGCACGTTCGTAGGCAGGCACGTTCTTGAGGATGTATTCCATGTCAACGAGCGCGAACTTCTGTGCGTTGGCTGCCACGAGTGTAGTCATGACAAGCGCAAGGGTCATCAATAACTTTTTCATAATTCTGAGTTTTCTATTTATAATAATCTTTCATATCATCAGAACTCCTGTCCGAGGACGAAGTGGAACTGACTGCCGCCGTAAGCCGTGCTGCCGAAGACTTTGTCGAAGCCGTAGGCCCAGTCGATACCCATCATGCCGACCATCGGAAGGAACAGACGTACACCGACACCCGCCGAGCGTTTCATGTCGAAGGGGTTGAACTTCTTGACATCATTCCAGGCATTACCACCCTCGACGAAGGCAAGTCCGTAGATATTGGTCGAGCCTTGTAACAAGAAGGGATAACGAAGTTCAAGCGTCATGCGTGAATAGGCATAGCCTTCCTGTCCGTAGGGCGTAAGTGCGCCGTTGTCGTAGCCGCGCAGGCCGATAGTCTCGCTGTAGTACGACGAGGTGTAGCCCGACATGCCGTCGCCACCCATGTAGAACGTCTCGAATGGCGAACGCTTGTGACGGTTGAAGTGGCCGAGGAAACCACAGTCGAAGCGCGCCATGAGCACAAAGCACTTCTGTGCCGATGAAAGCGGTGTGAAGTAGCGGCTGTTGAACTTCCACTTGTGGTATTCAATCCATCGGTAGATTTTCTGCAGATTCCTCATACGGTCGGCATCGGCGGTCGAAATATGGGAACTGAGTTCCTTGTAGTCCAGTCCGTCGAACAGTGAGTAAGGAGGTGTGGCAGAAACCGAAAGGGAGATTTGCGAACCGCTGCGCGGAAAGATGGGGTTGGAGATGGAGTTGCGCGAAAGTTGCAGCGTCAGGCTCACATTGTTGCAGTTACCGTCGGTAATGAGGAAGTATTCCCAGTCCTTCAGCATGTAGCGTGAGAACGACAGCGTTGCGGAAAGTGAGAAACGGTTGTCAGGCCATGTAAGACGTTTACCCCAGCCAAGCGACAGGCCGAACATCTGCATGTATTTGTCCGGATCGTAGTACGAACCGTAGTTGTTGTAGTAGGAGTTGTTATAGTTGCCATAGCCGTACAGCATCGAATAGTAAGAATTCATGTACGACGAGTTGTAATAGTTGGAGTTGACGTCGGTGTAGCGCGAGAAGTATGCCGACACGCTGAGCGAATTAGGACGCTTTCCGCCGAACCACGGGTCGAAGAACGAAACGCTGTACGACTGGTAGTAGGAGCCGTTGGTCGAGGCGCTGATTTCGAACTGCTGTCCGTCGCCCTGCGGCAGGATACCACGGCGGTTCTTGTTCTTCCCAAACAAGTTGCGCATGGAGAAGTTCGTAAATTTGACACCTGCTTTGAGGATGACGCCCGTGTAGCCCCAGCCGAGCGAAAGTTCAATCTGGTCGCTTGCCTTCGGTGTCAGACCGAGGTTCAGGTCCACCATGCCTGTGTTTGGGTCGGGAACGGGTTTGAAGTCCATCTTCTCAGGGTCGAAGTGTCCCATCTGAGCAATGTCCTGATACGACTGCTTGAAAGCGTCCATCGAGAAGAGGTCGCCTGGCTTGAGCGACAGTTCGCGACGGATGACATCTTCATAGACACGTGTATTGCCGTAGATTTTGATTTTGTTGATAGAAGCCTGTATGCCCTCGAAGATGCGAATCTGCAGGTCGATGGAGTCGCCTTCCTCACCCACTTCGACGGATTGGATTTTGTTGAAGACGTATCCGTCGTTGTAGTAGTAGTTCGACACAGCGTCCTCGTCGACCTCAAGGCGCTGCTTGATATGCTTCATGTTATAGACGTCGCCTTTCTCCATGCGGAGCACTCGGTTGAGGGCTTCGGTCGAGTAGATGGTGTTGCCTACCCACGAGATGTCGCGTACATAGTATTTCTGTCCTTCGTCCAGATGGAGATACACGTCAACGGTATTATTGCCACGGTCAACGACGCTGTCGGCAACAATCTGTGCGTCGCGATAGCCCAGTTCGTTGTACTTCTCGATGATGCGTTCCTTGTCTTCCTTGTACTTTTCACTGACGAACTTCTTTGAGCGGAAGAAGTTGATGAATTTGTTCTCATGCGTCTTCTTCAACAGTCCTCCTCCGAGTGGACCGCCGAGAATCTTCCTGCGCCTCAGGTTGTCGTTGCCAGTGATGAAGATATGGTTCACTTTCACTTTCTCCTTCTTGTCAATGTTGACATCGACAATGAGGTGGTCCTTCTTGTTTATGTCGTCACGCTGCACAATGTCGATGTCGGCATTCTTAAAGCCTTTGTCGTCGAAGTAGTTCTTGATGATTAACTTGGCACGATCGACCATGTTCGGCGTGATTTGGTTGCCGCTGACAATACCTATTTTCTGCTCCAGGTCTTCACGTTCCGACTTCTTTACGCCATTGATGTTTACTCTGGAGACGCGGGGACGGGTGGCGAGGACGATTTTCAGGTAAATGCTGTCGTTCTGAATCTTTTCAGCCTCGATGCGGGCACTGCTGAACAGGCCGTGCTTCCAGTATCGCTTCACGGCAGCCGTGATTTCGTCGCCAGGCACCGACACGTACTCCCCTACTGACAAGCCTGATATGCCTATCAGCAAATAGTCTTCATAGTTATCCACGCCTTCGACCGAGATGCCGCCAATGGGCAGGCGTCGCGGTTGTCCATACACAACGGTGGGGTTATCGGTGTCCTGCTGTGCCTGTGCCGATGGTGCAAACAGCAAGATGAGCGCAGACAGGAAAAGTATTCTCTTGATCTTCATTCTATGAATCGTCGCGTTGAGTTACTTGGCTTCTTCCACTTGTTCGCCAGTCTTGCCGAAGCGGCGCTGACGCTGCTGGTATTCGCAGATGGCTTTACAGAGTTCTTCTTCGTTGAAGTCGGGCCAGTAGGTCTTGGTAAAGTAGAATTCACTATAGGCACACTGCCACAGCAGGAAGTTGCTGATGCGCTCCTCGCCGCCGGTGCGGATCATCAGTTCAGGGTCGGGGATACCGTGGGTATCGAGATGCTGGGCGATGGTCTCTTCGGTGATGTCCTCGGGTCGGAGCGTCCCAGCCTTCACTTCGCGGGCAATGTCCTGCGTCGCCTTCGTCAGTTCCCACTTGGAGGAATAACTCAGTGCCATCACCATACAGGTTTTCGTATTGTTCTTTGTCGATTCCTCGAGTTTGAGGATGGCATCCTGTATCTCCGGTGAGAGACGGCTGCGGTCGCCGATGACACGGAAACGTGCGTCGTACTCCATGAAGAGTTTATCGACGAGGTTCTCCATGAGCAGCGACATCAATGCCTGTACTTCGGCGGCAGGGCGGTTCCAGTTCTCGGTCGAGAAGGTATAGAGAGTGACGTAGTCGATGCCGAGTTTGCCGGCAGCCTTCACGACATCCTGCGCCGTCTGGGCGCCTGCATGGTGTCCGAACGTGCGTTCCTTGCCCTGCTTCTTGGCCCAGCGCCCATTGCCGTCCATGATAATGGCGATGTGGTGGGGAAGTCGAGTCTTATCTACTTGTTCAGTGTACATATAGTCGTTATTCGTTGTTACATTTTCGGTATTTCGGGCAGAGGTCGTACGACACGTAGAACATCAGCATGGAGTAACTGTCCTTGTTCTTGAACCCGCCGCTACTGATGCGGTAGGGGTCTTCGATGCCGTCGAGTTTGTCGCTGGTAGTGAAGCGGACGCTGAAGTCGGCGCCACAGTTCCAGCGGGGTGCAAACTTATACTTGACGCCGATGCCCAGGGGGATGTTCAGTGCCACAGCCTTGTTGCAGGCAGTCAGTCCGAGTCCCATCTGAATGTAGGGAGCAAGGCGGTGTGAACCTTTATAACTGCCTCCCGTACCGTAAGCCCAGAAGGACAGTTCGTACTGACAGGCCACATCCACCAGCGGATTGCTGAACTTCCACTGCTGGGTGGGGTTGGCCGGAAACTTGTTGTCGCTCTTCATCGCGTCGCCGCTGACTTTTCCGTAGGCGACGTCGAACTTCAGTGCCATACGTTGGTTGAGGTTGTAGCGACCGAAGACGGCTGCCCCGACGTTCATGTTCTTGAAGGGTGATGTGTAGTTACCGTCGCCGTAGTAGGTCAACGGTCCGGCCATCACACCGAGTTCGAGGGCATACTCCAGTTCTTGAGCATAGACAGCGGTCAGCGGAAGCATCATCAGTATGCTCGCCACCACCCTATTCCGTATGTTCCCGACTATGCTCATAAACCTTTATTTTTTACCTATCGTACCGCACCACACCTTTCCACCGCTTTGCAGCAGCCAGATTTTTCCGTTCACTACGACGGCCGAAACTGGCAGTGTGGGATTCTCGTTCAGTTCCTTCGGCAGGAGGATGCGCGTGGTGTGCGGCTGCCACGAAAGTCCGTTGTCGTCCGACGTATAGATTGTCTTGAATGCCTGTGCTGTGTCGCCCGTGTTGGGGTCGGCTCCGCCGAAAGCCACCAGTTGGTCACCGAGGCGTACCATCGTCAGGCTCTCCATCACAGGAAGGACGTAGTCGCTGCCGGCAGGTGCAGGGAGGTGGTTCCACTGCTGGTTAAGGTCTTTGTCGGACGACGACACTTTGTACCAGCACGTCGTGTTCCGCGTGGCCTCGTTCGTCAGGCCCAACATAACGACATGCTGCATTCCCGCATGGGTCTTGGTCTGGTAGTAGGCCGACTGAACGGGTGCGACTGGCAGTTTGTCGAGGTCGGTCACTCCGTTAGCCGTCCATGTCAGCAGGTCGGACGACTGCACAATCTTGCTTCCGTCGTATGCATACAGATAGGTCGGGTCGGCGCAGAGCAGGCTCGTCAGCGTCACGTCGCCCGCCTGGGTCCACGCCACACCCTGCACGGCGGCATCCGAACTGTACAGATGTCCGTCGGCGGCAAGGGCATAGAACTTGTCGTTGAAGACGACGACCGTGCGGACGTCGAGCGTCGAGCCACAGCCTGTCAGCGCGGCGGGAGTCGTCCATGCCGATTCTGTCGCCGTGTCGAACGACGTCACCGTCGGCGCACCGCCGTTGTCGGCAAACGCATAGATGCGGCTGCCGAGCGACACGCTACGATGCACACCGCTAAGCGTCAGCGACGTCGAAGCCATGTCAGTCCAGTAGAGCGAATCGGCCACCAGTTTGGCCTTGTTCAGTTTAGCCTTGTAGATGCGATTGTTCTGTTGGTCGGTCGAAAACACCAGAAACTCAACATCCTGCGTGAAATCCACCGAATCGACACCTGACGTAAACGAATAGTAGTTGTCCCAACCACGCTGTTTGCAGAAGATGAGGCCCGTATAGGTAATCGTAGGCACGACACGACTGATGTCGGCCCAACCGATGATGGAATCGACCGACTCAATCTCGCCTTTCAACTGGTCGATGTTAAAGCCGATGGAACTGCCGTCAATCACACGCGTGTAGATGCTGTCGTACAGACCGTCGGACGTCTTCGTGTTGAAATAGGTGGTAATGTTGCCCACCGTGAACGACGTGATGGCGCACTGCGGATAGTTCACCACCTCCTTGTCCTTCAGACAGGAGACAACCGTCAGCAGCACTGCCACGAACAATCCAGCCTTCTTCAATATATTCTTCATTCCTGTAGAGTCTTCAAAAATTATAGGCGCAGTATTTTACGATGCAAAAATACGAACAAATTTTGGGCTACGGAAATGAGAAAGTCACTTTTAACGCATTTTATACCTATTTTACCGAGTTTTAAGCAGTTTTCACGTTTTTTCAGACCACTGAAAGACATTCTTCGGCATAATCAGCAGAAAACCGCAGATAAAGAATGACGCTAAGCACTTGGAAAAATCACGCTAAGCACTTGGCGTTCGAACGCTAAGCACTTGGCGTGTTTTTTCCAAGTGCTTAGATGTATGTTCCGACAGTAGAAAAAAAGGGCGGCTACTGCACCGTGCAATGCCGCCATTCGTCTATCTGGTGATGACCGTATAGGGTTGTGTCACGCAGCGTGGCGTGGTGCAGTCGGGGGGCTGGCACGCCTTCGGCGTCGAGACGCAGCGGCCCTGTCTCGACGAAGGCTTCGTCCCAAAGGCCTGCATCGATGAAACCCTGCAGCGTCTGGCATCCTCCTTCGACGAGCAGACTCTGCACGCCTTCCCGCCACATCGTCTGGAGCAAGGTCGGGATGTCGCCCGTCGTATGGCTGAGCACATAGCGTCGCGGATTTAGGCCTGCCCATCGGCGTACGTCGAGGCGCGGCTGGTCGAGTTCCCAGGTGCGCCGTCCCACGAGGATGGCTTCGTGTTCGGCACGTCGCTTGTGGCAGAGCATTTGGGTAAAATCATTGGAGATGATCAGGCGTTCGTGGGGGCTTCCTATAAAACCGTCGGAGGTTTGCGCCCATTTCAGCGTGATGAAAGGCCGATGCTGTTGGTGAAAGGTGAAGAAACGCTTGTTGAGTTCGCGGCACTCGGCTTCACACACGCCGACGGTGACCTCCACGCCGGCATCGCGCAACTTCTGGATGCCACGTCCCTGCACTTGGGCAAAGGGGTCAATGGTGCCCACGACACACCGCCTGAGACCTTTGCGAATGATAAGGTCGGCACAAGGCGGAGTCTTTCCGTAGTGGGAACAGGGTTCAAGACTGACGTAGATAGTGGATTTCGGCAGCAGAGCCACGTCGTCAGGACAGACTGATGCCAGTGCGTTCACTTCGGCATGGGCCTCGCCGCAACGCACGTGATAGCCCTCGCCGATGATGCGACCGTCACAAACGACAACGGCACCGACCATCGGGTTCGGTGCTGTGCTCATTCGTCCATTTTTCGCCAACTGAAGGCAGCGACGCATGTATTGCTCGTCGGCAGTCATTGTTCTATTACCACCAAATACCTGCCCGAGTCTTCCCAGGCATCAAGGAACTGCTCGACAGGATAGGTGTCGCGTTCGTTTTCGCTTTGTGGGTCATACACCTCGACGGTCTGTTTCGTCAGGTCCACCTGTGTGACCACGACGGCATGGTCGGGAATTTCGCCGATGTACTTATCCTCCATCCTTTCCATGTTGCGGTCGCCGACCAGTTCGCCACCATCGACCACGGCGATGACATCCTTACCGTCGGCCTGCATCTGCTGCACATCGTCAAGAGTGTAGCCGAACTCCTTCGTCACGCGCAGACCGACCTTCTCCAAGACGTTGCCAATGTCGCCGATGCGAGTGCCTCCCTCTTGCAGCCAGCCGTTTTCGCGAGCCACATGGATGAGTTCTGCTTCGTCGAACACGATGCCGCGCCGACGCAACACAAACTCTTCACAGTGCTGTCCGCACGAACTGCTTTCTTCGCCTTCCGTGGCAGCCATCGCCGTGAGCGGCAGACTCTTGACATCGCCGCTCCGCACCAGTTTCTCCACCACGTCATCAATCTCCGTCGCACGTTGCAACAAAGCCTGTAGCGTCGGGTTTTGGCGAGCCTCACGAATGACGCGCATCTGCAGGTCGGCACCAGCGTTGCCGTCGAGATAGGTGGCTATCTCTACGTCCGACAGACCGCCAGCCAATGCGACGATCGGCGTTTTCCGAGAGGTCAGCGGACGCTGGTGTCCGAGGTCCATGCCAATGATGTGCCAGGGATCAGCCACGTTCTTCATTTCCTGCTCGTCTTGTTTCTTCATGTATCTAATGCCCATATTGTTGTTTGTCCTTGAGAGCGACTTCACTCAGTTGCGCCATAGCGCGGCGTTTGATGTTGTAGAGATTAGCAATGTTGATGTCCATCTCGCGCGCCAGTTCCTCGTTTGTATAGCCATCGAGGGTCAGGCGGCGAAGTACGGTAGCATAACGCTGGTTTGGCATCTGCTGCAGAAGCCGCTCGACATCATCGCGCGCCGATGAGTCGGCTTCCACGGTTTCCTCCTCCGCAGCACGTTCATAAAGAGGCTCTTTCGACACAGAATCTATCACTATCGTGTCGGTCTTGGCCGTCAGATGGTGCAGTGCAACGATTTTCAGCCACTGATATAGCGAGCAACTGAACGTAAACGTGCGCAGGCGGCGTCCGTCGTCTGCAAGGAGCAAGGCATAGAGTTCGCTGACCACTTCGTCGTACTCCCACCGCTGTCCGTCCCTGCCTAAGCGCTGAATGAGGCTCACGAGCAGCGGGCGCAGATTGCGGTAGAAGAACAGGCGAGTCACGAACGCATCGTGCCTCAACAACGCTTCCACTATCTGTCGGTCGTTCATAATCAGGTGCAAAGGTACGATTAAGCGAGTGAAAAAGCAAATTTCTTTAACATTTCCTTTGCTTTGCACCCTTTTAGTCGTACCTTTGCAAAGAAAATAAAATGATTCAACAATGAAACTCCTTCTCTTAGGCAGTGGCGGACGTGAACATGCGCTGGCATGGAAAATCGCACAGAGTCCGCTCGTAGAAACACTCTTCATCGCTCCTGGTAATGCTGGAACGCGACAAGTAGGAACGAATGTTAACATCAAAGCCACCGACTTCGCAGCCATCCGGCAGTTTGTACTCAGCGAAGGTGTTGACATGGTGGTGGTCGGACCCGAAGCCCCCTTGGTGGAAGGCATTCAGGACTTCTTTCAGCAGGACGAGGCTTTGCGACGCATACCCGTCATCGGTCCTTCGCAAGCCGGTGCACAACTCGAAGGCTCGAAGGACTTTGCAAAGGGTTTTATGCAGCGCCATACGATTCCGACGGCTGCCTACCGCACTTTCACACCTGAGACGCTGGACGAGGGCAAGGCTTTCCTGCACACACTTCAGCCTCCCTACGTACTGAAAGCCGACGGGCTGTGTGCAGGCAAGGGAGTGCTGATTCTCGACACGCTCGAAGCGGCTGAACAGGAGTTGGAGGAGATGCTTGGAGGCATGTTTGGCGAGGCCAGCAGCCGTGTCGTCATTGAGGAGTTTCTCAGTGGCATTGAGTGCAGTGTCTTCGTGTTGACGGACAGTACCGACTATAAAATTCTGCCTGTGGCGAAGGACTACAAGCGCATCGGCGAAGGCGACACGGGCCTCAACACCGGTGGTATGGGTAGTGTGTCGCCCGTACCGTTTGCCGATGCCACTTTCATGCAGAAGGTGGAAGAGCGCATCGTACGGCCTACGATTCAAGGCTTGAAAGAGGAGGGCATCGCCTATCGCGGCTTTATCTTCCTGGGACTCATCCGTGTCGATCGCACTTACTCTTGTGCCGAAGTCGGTGACCCCATGGTCATCGAATATAACGTCCGCATGGGCGACCCTGAGACGGAGAGCGTCATGCTACGCATCGAAAGCGACCTCGTCGATTTGCTTTGCGGTGTGGCTGAAGGAAATCTCGGCACCCGAGAACTCCGCATCGACCCTCGCACCGCCGTCAGTGTCATGCTGGTCAGCGGCGGCTATCCTGGACACTACGAGAAGGGGTTCCCCATCACCGGACTTGACACTGTAAAGGAGAGCATCGTCTTCCATGCCGGCACAAAACTGGTGAAGAAGGACAACGGCACGGCCATGGAACAGGTTGTTACCGACGGTGGACGTGTCATCGCCGTAAGCAGTTACGGAGCCGACCGCGCCGAAGCACTCGCCGCATCGTTCCGCTCCGCTCAGTGCATCCAGTTCGAAGGGAAATACTTCCGCCGCGACATAGGCAACGATTTGTAAGAACATGTTCCAAAAGTCAATCGCACAGGGACGCTTCACGCTGGCAGTCGTCGCACTGATTGCATTGGTCGCGTGGACGGTGTTGCCGCCCGACCTGTCTTGGCGGCTGCTGCTCGGCTTCCTGTCGTGTGCCGTCTGTGTCTATCTGTTGACGGAACTGAACAATGCCTTCGTGCTGTTGCGCATCAACAGCCGCATGATCGGAAGCACACTCGCCATCCTACTGGCTCCTGCCGTCATGCTGCACGAACTGCAGACGGCCCACCTCATCCTCCTGTGCAGCGTCGTTGCCTACTATCCCCTCTTCGCTTCCTACCAACGCCCACACGCTACGGTGCTCAGTTACCTCGCGTTTCTTGCCATCGGCATCTCGTCAACGGTATTTCCCCAATTGCTCCACTTCGTACCCGTCTGCTGGATTGCACAGATTATGCTCCGCACGATGAGTACTCGCATCTGGGTGGCTTCGCTGCTGGGCATTGTCACTCCCTATTGCTTTCTTTTCACCTACGGCTACTGCACCGACCAAATGGCGGTGCTGACCGACCGCTTCGTCGGGCTCATGCGCTTCGACCAGCCCGACTACACATCGTGGACGCTCATGCACTTCGTCGTCGCCTCGCTTGCCCTACTCCATTTTCTCATAGGCAGTATCGACTTCCTGCGCAACATCCATCTTGACAAGACTCGCACACGCTGCAACTACTACGTTGTCCTGCTCGTCGGTAGCCTGTCCTTCGCATGGCTTCTGCTGCAGCCTCAGCACGCACTGTTCATCCTGCCGCTCTGTCTGACCAACACAGCCATCATGAGTGGACACTTTAGTGCCCAATCCTACGGAAAAGTGCAAAACATCGTCGTCGTCATCCTTACCGTGCTCTCTCTCGGCGCCTGCCTCTTGCCCATTTTACCTTTTCACTTATAACTTTTTCACTTTGGAAGCCTTCAACGAATTTTTCATCAACTACGGCTACTGGGGCATGGGCTTTGCCGCCTTTCTCGCCGGCTCGTTCATCCCTTTCAGCAGCGAGGCTGTCATGGCCGCACTGCTCGCCACGACTTCCATGAATCCGATTCTGCTGCTCGTCGCAGCCACCATCGGTAACACCGCTGGGTCGATGTTCAACTACAGCCTCGGACTGCTCGGCGACGCCGAAACCGTCGGCCGATGGCTCAGAGTCAAGCCTCGACGGCTGGATCGCGCCAAACGATGGGTCGCCCGCTACGGCGGATGGATGGGGTTTATCACTTTCCTACCCGTCCTCGGCTCAGCCATCTCTATCGCCCTCGGCATCATGCGCGCCAACTGGCTCTTTGTCCTCGCCACTACCCTCACTGGCAAAACCCTCCGCTACATCCTCGTCGCCTACACTGTTCTTGCCCTTGTGTAAGCCGCTTTTCTACCACGAAATATGTGGTAAAAAAGCATCGCAGATATCTATCTGCGATGCTCTCTATATCATACCCCAGAATCAATGGACGAGAAACCCTTTCAATGTCCAAAACGCAAGCACACGATGTGGCGTTTTGGACGATAATTTCAATGACAATGTCCAGTCCGTCATGTTTATGGATTAATCGAGGCCATCAGATAGGTGCCAAAATAAAAGACGTTGAAGGATACGGAACCTCCGAATCCTTCACGTCTTTTTCTGTTGATTTACAGCCTATTTCACAAGGTCGTGACGAGCCAAAAATTGCACCGCAGTCGAAATAAATTTACACTGCGGTGCGTTTTTTGACGTATTTTTTAGGCTGTTGACATGACGAATTCTCAAACAGCCCAAGTTTTTGATTGTCTGTAGGGGCATAACCCGTCTATGCCCTTTCCACAACAGGGCTTAGACAAGCTAAGCCCCTACAAGGAAACAGGAAATAAGGAGATATATGTATTAGTGACCCCTCCGCCCTTGCAGGGCACCTCCCCTTTCCGGGGAGGAGTTTTTCACGACAGCCATTAAGATGGATGTACCAGGAACTCCTCCCCGGAAAGGGGAGGAGGCGCGAAGCGACGGAGGGGTCACAAAATTACAATGCCATCTTGTCAAGGTTATTAATGGCATTCTGAACTTCGCTTGTCACTCTAAAGAAACCTGACAAATTACCCGTCTTAATATCAGTAAGAATCAATTGATTTTCGATAACAGAATACTTGAAAGATTGCCCGTCAACCGTAACTATATTGTCTGAGATGACAAGAGGATAGTTTTCTACTGTCTTATGCACATTGCTCATTGTTCCAGTAGTTTTATCCATATCTTTCCCCTTAACAGTATATAGAATTATCTGAACATGGTTCTCACTTATATTCATAACAATTACTTTTAATTCCGTCGCAGAACTATTCAACAGGTCTCTATACCAAGACCCAACATACTCTGGAGTAGAATTATCATCTTTACTACACGAATTGATGGCCATCGCCATACACATAAGAACAATCGTGAGCGAACAGATTTTAATTAATTTATCCATATTGGTAAATGAATATAGAACCGCAGATTACAGGGTGCAATCTGCGGTTCTTACTATTGATAAATACCGTTAGTCGGCGAGTTTTGCCTTGATGAACTCGCGGTTGAGGCGGGCGATGTTGGCAATGGTCTCGTTCTTCGGGCAGACGGCTTCGCAGGCACGGGTGTTGGTGCAGTTGCCGAAGCCGAGTTCGTCCATCTTGGCGACCATGGCCTTGGCACGCTTGGCGGCTTCGGGACGGCCTTGTGGAAGAAGAGCGAGTTGGCTGACTTTCGAGGATACGAAGAGCATGGCGGAGCCGTTCTTGCAGGCTGCTACGCAGGCACCGCAACCGATGCACGATGCGCAGTCCATGGCTTCGTCGGCGTCCTGCTTCGGAATGAGGATGGCGTTGGCATCCTGGGGAGCACCCGTGCGGACGGTGGTGTAGCCGCCAGCCTGGATAATCTTGTCGAAGGCGCCGCGGTCAACCATGCAGTCCTTGATGACGGGGAAACCAGCACTGCGCCAGGGCTCGACGGTGATGGTTTCACCGTCCTTGAAACGACGCATGTAGAGTTGGCAGGTGGTGGCGCCGCGCTCAGTCTTGCCGTGGGGTGTTCCGTTGACATAGAGCGAGCACATGCCGCAGATGCCTTCGCGACAGTCATGGTCGAACACGAAAGGCTCCTTGCCCTCCTCAACAAGTTGTTCGTTGAGAATGTCGAGCATCTCAAGGAATGAGGTGTCATCAGGAATGTCCTTCATTTCTCTTTCATCAAAATGGCCTTTGTCCTTAGGTCCATTCTGTTTCCAATAACGGATTTTGAAACTTATATTCTTAGCCATAATGATTAGTTTTTGTAGTTACGTGTTTGAACCTTGATTGCTTCGTATTCGAGGGGCTCCTTGATGAGTTCGGGAGCCTTGTCATCGGAGCCTTGGTATTCCCAGCAGCCGACGTAGAAGTAGTTCTTGTCGTCGCGCTTGGCTTCGCCTTCCTCCGTCTGGTACTCCTCGCGGAAGTGACCACCGCACGATTCGTTGCGTGAGAGTGCGTCGTAGGCGATGAGTTTGCCCATGGTGATGAAGTCGTCGAGGTGGATGGCCTTGTCGAGTTCGACGTTCAGTCCGTCACGCCCGCCTGGAATGAAGAGGTTGGTCTCGAACTCCTTGCGCAGTTCGTCAATCTTCTTGATACCTGTCTCCAGGCCTTCCTTCGTGCGACCCATGCCGATGTATTCCCAGCAGATATGTCCGAGTTCCTTGTGGATGCTATCGACAGAACGCTTGCCCTTGATGTTGAGCAACTTCTGGATGCGTTCCTCGGTGGCTTTCTCAACCTTAGCAAACTCTTCGTGATCAGTGGAGATGCGTGGCCAGATGGCCTGGTCGGCGAGGTAGTTCTGAATCGTATAAGGTAGCACGAAGTAACCGTCGGCAAGTCCCTGCATAAGGGCACTGGCACCGAGACGGTTGGCGCCGTGGTCCGAGAAGTTGCACTCTCCGATGGCGAAGAGACCTGGAATCGAGGTCTGCAGTTCGTAGTCGACCCAAATGCCGCCCATGGTATAGTGGATGGCGGGGAAGATCATCATCGGCTTGTAATACTTCACGCCGTTGATTTCGTTCGCCATGTCGCCAGGGAATACGTCGGTAATTTCTTCATACATCTCGAAGAGGTTGCCGTAGCGCTGCATGATAACGTCGAGACCGAGTCGGTTGATGCTCTCCGAGAAGTCAAGGAAGACAGCGAGACCTGTGTTGTTCACACCGAAGCCCTTGTCGCAGCGTTCCTTGGCAGCACGCGAAGCGACGTCGCGTGGTACGAGGTTACCGAAAGCGGGATAGCGGCGCTCGAGGTAGTAGTCGCGGTCTTCTTCGGGAATTTCCCAACCTTGCTTCGTGCCTGCCTGCAGTGCCTTGGCGTCTTCAATCTTCTTGGGTACCCAGATACGTCCGTCGTTGCGTAGCGACTCCGACATGAGCGTGAGTTTCGACTGCTTGTCACCATGAACAGGAATACAAGTGGGATGAATCTGCACGTAACAGGGATTTGCGAAGTAAGCACCCTTGCGATAGCACGACATCGCAGCCGTCACGTTGCAGCCCATGGCATTGGTCGAGAGAAAGTAGGTGTTGCCATAGCCACCCGTGGCTATCACGACGGCGTTGGCACTGAAACGTTCCAGTTTGCCAGTCACGAGGTTCTTGGCGATGATACCGCGGGCACGTCCGTCGATCATTACCACGTCCAGCATTTCATAGCGTGTGTAAAGTTTCACCTTGCCTGCCTGTACCTGTGCACTGAGGGCACTGTAGGCACCGAGCAGCAGTTGCTGACCCGTCTGTCCTTTGGCATAGAACGTACGGCTCACCTGTGCACCACCGAATGAGCGGTTGGCCAGTGTGCCGCCATATTCACGGGCAAAGGGAACGCCCTGAGCCACGCACTGGTCGATAATGTTGTTCGACACTTCGGCCAGACGATACACGTTGGCTTCGCGGGCACGGTAGTCACCACCCTTCACGGTGTCGTAGAAGAGGCGATAGACCGAGTCACCGTCGTTCTGATAGTTCTTTGCCGCATTGATACCACCCTGTGCAGCGATGGAGTGAGCACGGCGCGGAGAGTCCTGGATGCAGAAGTTGAGCACGTTGAAGCCCATTTCGCCGAGCGAGGCAGCGGCCGAGGCACCAGCCAAACCTGTACCGACGACGATGACATCAAGTTTCAGTTTGTTCTTCGGGTTCACGAGGCGTTGGTGAGCCTTATAGTTGGTCCACTTCTCCGCCACGGGTCCTTCAGGTATTCTTGAATTAATCTGTTTAGCCATAACAAATGAATGATATTATAGGTGATAAATTAGAATATCCTATCCTTCGCTGTCCTTTTTATCCTGGCAGGTGCAGGGACCTTCGCAGGGGCAGGCTTCGCCACATTCGCACTGACCTTCCAGTTTGCAATTACCATCGCAGGAGTCGCAAGTGCAGGGGTCGCAGGCACAAGCCTCATCGGTACAAGCAGCATCGGCGCAGGCCTTCTCGCATTCATGCTGCTCCATGCCACAGCACTGCTCTGTCTGCTGAGCGCAGCAGAGCGACGGAGCCGTCTTGGTGAAGAACATCACGGGCACGGCAAGGAACATCAGCATGACGATGGTCACATAGGTGATGCCGATGATGCGCCAGCGCTTGAACCAGATGTGTCCGCTCCATCCCAGCGTCTGGATAGCAGACCAGAAACCGTGGGTGAGGTGGAACCAGATGGCCAGCAGCCAAATCACGTAGATGACTACATACACCCAGCACGAGAACGTCTGCTGAATGTAGCCGAAGCCGTCGGCAGGAGCAGGTGTTACCTCCCAGCCCATGAGTTCGGCGAACATCATGTTGTACCAGAAGTTGTAGAGGTGAAGCAAGAGGCCCAGCAGCACGATGATGCCCAGCACCAGCATGTTCTGGCTTGCCCACTCTACCTTCTCAGGCTTGTCCGTCACAGCATAGCGGTTCGAACCGCGTGCCCTACGGTTTTGGAACGTCAGGATGAACGCATACACGAAATGAAGCGCACAGAGTGCACCAAGCGCCACCGTGGCAGCCACAGCATACCAGTTGGCGCCAAGCAGTTCACAGATCGTGTTGTACGCCTCCTTCGAAAACAACGCTACCACGTTCATACAGCCGTGGAACGTCAGGAAGAGAATCAATGCAAGTCCTGTGACGGACATGATGACTTTCTTTCCGATGGAAGAATTACATAACCACATAAAGTAAGAATTAAGAATTAATAATTAAATATGATATTCTACTTATTAAAGAACATAAC
Organism: Bacteroidaceae bacterium; assembly: GCA_024684455.1. Lineage (GTDB taxonomy): Bacteria > Bacteroidota > Bacteroidia > Bacteroidales > Bacteroidaceae > UBA3839. Next base: position 38,688 of record JAIKWU010000076.1, read on the forward strand.
GAGTCTGACTGACAAAGATAAAGGATTTTTAACAGATAAACAAAATTTATGCGAAAAACTCTCTGTCCGACCGTTATTTTTTCAGTATCCAACCTTTAATGTTCAATGATTTGTCATCCATTCTGTACATTTTCTTCTCTGAAGTATTGTTTTTCTGCGGAAAAAGGGCTACGAAATCCGCACTGCGAAGTGATTTTTCAAAGAGGGTATGAGCGGACTGGAGCGTTCCGTCAGCGACACTTCGGAAGCCCTCTTACAAAACTGTGAAAGGGCGCGGTTATTCTTGTACGAAAACTTTCTGGACGCGCTGCGAGATGCCGGTAAGCACTTCATAGGGAATGGTGCCGATGGCATCGCTGAGGACGGTAACGGGGATATCGGCACCGAAGATGGTGACAATGTCACCTTCACGAGCATCGGGAATGTCGGTGACGTCGATCATACACACGTCCATGCAGATGTTGCCGAGGTAGGGGGCTCGTTGTCCGTGCACGAGACAATAGCAATTGCGGTTGCCGAGCCGCCGGTTCAATCCGTCGGCATAGCCGATGGGGATTGCTGCCACGCGTGAGGGCCGACTGACAGTGGTGCGGCGGCTGTAACCAATGCTGTCACCGGCAGGCACGTCGCGCACTTGAAGGATGGTGGTCTTGAGTGTGGCCACGTTGTTGATGACCTGATTCGTGCGGGGGTTGATTCCATAGAGTCCCAGGCCGAGCCGCACCATGTCGAGGTGGTACTGCGGGAAATGTTCGATGCCGGCAGAGTTGCAGATATGTCGAAGGATTTTGTGGCTGTAAGCGGCCTGTAACTTTTGTGAGGCGACATCGAAGAGGCGGAACTGTTCGCGCGAGAAATCGTCGAAGCCGTCGTCGTCGGAGCCTACGAAATGACTAAACACACTGCGTGGCAGCAAGGCGGTCTGACAACTGAGACGGTCGATGAGTCGGGGGAGGTCGATGACAGGATGGAAGCCCAGGCGGTGCATCCCTGTGTCAAGTTTGATGTGTACAGGAAAACCTGTGATACCCTCACGCTCTGCGGCATGTATGAGGGCTTCGAGGAGGTCGAAGTTATAGACTTCGGGCTCGAGGCTGTGATCGAAAAGGAGTCGGAACGAAGTCATCTCAGGGTTCATCACCATGATGTTGGTGGTGATGCCTGCCTGACGCAGGGTGGCTCCTTCGTCGGCAACGGCAACAGCGAGGTAATCAACACCATGCTCCTGGAGAGTCTTGGACGCTTCGATGGCTCCAATGCCGTATGCGTCGGCCTTGACCATACAGACCATCTTGACTTCAGGCCGCTTGAACTGGCGGTAGTAGTTGAGGTTGTCAACGAGGGCGTTAAGGTTAACCTCAAGGATGGTTTGGTGGACTTTCTGGGTAAGCGCTTCGGACAGACGGTCGAAGTGGAAGCAGCGGGCTCCCTTGATGAGGATGAACTCATCGTGAAGTTGGCTGAAGAGTGGGCTCTGGAGCAGTTCATCTGTCGTGCGGAAGAAGTGGCTTTCCATCGGGAAGTAGGCGGCACACTGCACAATTTCGTCGCCCACGCCAATGAGTTTCTGGATGCCACGCAACTGGGCCGTCTGTGCCACACGGCTATAAAGCGACCGTGGCGACTCACCGCTCTGGAGGATATCGCTGAGAATTAGGGTGCGCGTCTTTCCCTCCATGTCGGGACGCCGTGCCATGAAGTCGAGGGCGATGTCGAGCGAGTGGACGTCGGAGTTGTAGGTATCGTTGATGAGGGTACATCCGTCACGGCCTTCCTTGACCTCAAGACGCATGGCCACAGGTTCGAGGCGGGCCATGCGACGGGCGATGTCATCGATGTTGACGTGGAGAGTCAAGCAGGTGGTAAAACAGGTGAGTGAGTTTTCGATGGCTGCATCGTCGATGAAGGGTATCGTGTATTGACCGAGTTCGTTACGGTACTCATACTTAATGGTGGCTGTGGTAGTGTCCTTCTCCACTTCGCGCAGACGGAAACCCTCGACCTGACGATTCACGATGGCGGTTTCGGCACCGTCGAGCAGCAGTCGCTTCTCGGCTTCTTTCTCGGCCATCGAAGTAAAGTTTTCCTGATGGGCCTGCCCGATGTTAGTGATGACGGCGGTGGTGGGATGAATCATGTCGCGCAACACTGCCATTTCGCCTGGCTGAGAGATGCCTGCCTCGATGAGGGCGAGGTCAGTATGTGTGTTGATAAGCCACAGGGAGAGGGGGACCCCAATCTGTGAGTTGTAACTGCGCGGTGACCGCACTACGTTCATGTCGGGCGAGAGCAGTTGGTAGAGCCATTCCTTGACAGTAGTCTTGCCGTTGGAGCCCGTAATGGCAACAATGGGAATGTTGAATCGTCTGCGATGGGCTGCACAGAGAGCCTGTAAGGCTTTCAGCGTGTCAGGAACGACAATGTACGAGGCCTCCGCACCTCGGGACATGGTTGGGGGAAGGCTGCTGACCACGAAGTGGTGGACACCTCGCTGGCGGAGGTCATCGATGTAGCGGTGACCGTCGTTGCGCGAAGTCGTAAGCGCAAAGAAGAGGGTCTGTTCTGGAAATGAGAGGGAACGGGAGTCGGTAAGCAACAGACTGACGGTCTGCGTTCCATCGCCGTGGAGCGTGCCGCCCACGATGCGGTTTATTTCTTCAAGAGTGTATGGCATAGAGCAATTTCGGCCTCCAAGTCGAGCGAAGGATGAGCCTGTTTGAGTTGTTGTATTTGTTCAAGGGTGTTGTATAAAAACTGCTGATGCTGCTGACTGTCAGCATGGAAGGGCCGATGATTGAGGGCACGCTGAATGTGGCGGCATTGTTCCGACAATGTCTGCTCGGCCGGCGTGACGAATGTGTCACAAAAGCGTTGATAGATGTAGTCGGCAGCCAGAGAAGAAGGATGAACAAGGTCGTCGGCGTAGAAACGGTAGTCGCGCAACTCGTCCAGCAACAGTTCGTAGGCAGGAAAGTAGAGAGGCTGAGCGTAGAGGGTTGAGCGTTGGGAGAGTGTGTCCGTTGCCAAAAGCAGTTCTGACTTGCTCAACTGATTCTCATGCAGACCATCGCGGCGGTGGCGGATGGGTGAGACAGTAAAGACGATGTGAAGTCTTGGATTGACCGCACCAAGCAGTTGCAGGGCCGTGCGCCACATATCGACAATATCGACGGCAGCCATGCGCTGGCGCACAAAGAGTCCATCGGGTTGCTTATGGCAGTTCGCCACAAGTAGGTCGGTTGTTTTCAAACGATAAATGTAGGAGGTTCCAAATGTGAGCAACAGCCAGTCGGCGTTACGCAGGCGTTCGGCCGTCATGTGCAGGGCGGTGTTCATGCGACGGAGCAATTCGTCGCGGTCGTCGCAAGAGAAAGAGCCGTGGTGCATCCAACTGTGCCAAATCCCTTCTGTCTCAACGAGTTCGGGCGAATCGGCAGCGTATTCGCGTTCGGAGAGGCAGCGCAAGAGATGGGCACATATCGAAGCAGGATTGTAGAGCGTACCCATCGGATTGACAAGGGCATCGAACTTGTCACGGCAGAGGCGTTCACCGATTTCGTCGGCAAAGCATGAACCGAGCAAGAGTAGCCGATGTTCGTGACCGATATGATCCGTACTTTTCGGAATGTCGATACGTGTGGTCAGTTCCATTTCACTGCAAAGTTAAGCATAAATTCTTCACAGACGAAATAAAAAGCAAAAAAAACCCGCCGACGGTACGTCTGCGGGCTTTTTCCGTACTTTCACCAGCACGGCAAAAGCACTGTTGGTTTTCGAGAGAATTGAAACTTCACAGCCTCAATTTCGAGGGTTTGTTTTTAAGTAGCAGAATTTGATGTTATTTAGTAAAAGTAAAAGTTTCCTTATTCGTTTTCGACAGCGGGCTCGACTGGCAGGACTGCGTGTGCGAGGGTGTCGGTATTCTGTATCGTAGCGGTGGCATCGGTGGTATGCTCGGGCTGAATCACAGCCTCGACTTCGCTGCTGCGCACGTAGGTGTCGGTGAGGACAGGTTGTGTAGCGTTGTCGTCTGAATGGCTGCCGACAATGGCGCGTTCGGTAGCGGTGCCGATGGTGAAGATAACGGCAACGACGGCTGCTGCCTTGAGCAGCGGAGCCACTCGACGGCTGAGCGTGAGACGGCGTGCGTGGGTACGGCGCATAGCCTGCTGTTCATCTTCGACAGCAAGCAGTTGTCCGAAGCGTGAGTCGAAGTCGTCGGATACATGCATCTGCTGCTCCTCGCGGACGAAGTCAAAGAGTGGCGCGTACTGTGCAAGATGTTGCGGAAGGTCGTGCTGACTGAAAAAGGAACGAAGGATTTGCTCTTCTTCTGCCGTTGTGTGACACTCCCAGTAGCGGTCGAGCAGTTGTTCTATGTACTTGTAATCCACCTGATGTATTGTTAATTGAAAATAATAAATTGCTTGCGTTAATTTTTCCTTTGCTGGAGGTGCTCTCTGATAGCACGTCGGGCACGGAATATGTTCACCTTGACATCGCTTTCGCTGATTTGCATGACTTCTGCAATTTCGCGGTAAGTGTGGCCTTCGATATCGCGCAGTTGCATGGCAGTGCGCTGTTTCTCGGGCAGAGTGTTGAGGAGAGCATTGAGGAGTGCTGTCTGCTCCGAACGGACGATATCTTCGTAGGGCGAATGTGTGGCGTCGGGACGGTCGTGCAACTCTTCGTCGAAGGTAACATTCTGCTGTTCGCGGCGTGCTGTCAAATCGAGGCAGAGGTTGCGACAGACGGTAAGTGCAAAAGCGTCAATGTTGTCAATCTGCGTCCCGTCTTGCAGCGTTTTCCACACACGGATGAGCGTTTCCTGAACCATGTCCTCGGCATCTTCGCGGACGAGCGTGATGCGCATTGCCAGACGGTACAGACGGTCCTTCAGCGGCAAGACATCGTTGCGGAAACTCAGTTCTTTCATCGCTCTCTAAATGTTAAGACGGATTCGCAGTAGAAAAAGTTACAGAAAACTCACAATAAATTTCTTTTTTGCAGTACGTAGAGGCGGTCATTGGGTCGCACACGCTCGTTGACTTTGATGCTGATGTGCTGTCCACGCTCTGCTTTAGCAACGGGGGCGAGGTCGAAGCGGATTTCATCTACCTGCTGGATGAGTGCACCCGTCGTCGTACCTGTCACGAGAATCTTGTCGCCGACGCTGAGCGGTTCGTTCTCGATGAGGAACTCAGCCACTCCAAGACGGCTGAAATACTTGATGCACTTGCCTGAATACACCTTTTTCTCGGTGGCTTTCGACCCATAGACTTCGCACCATTCGCCGAGTCGAGCACCCTGATAGTAGCCATCCCAGAAACCACGGTTGAACACGGTGGCGAGTTCGGCATCCCAGCGGTCCTGGCGCGTTTCGTCTTGATGGAAAGTGCCGTCCAACACGGCACGAATGGCTTCATCGTAGGCTCGTACCACCGTCGCAACGTATTCAGGTCCACGCGCCCTACCCTCTATCTTGAAGACGCGCACGCCAGCGTTCATCATCACGTCGATGAAGCGGATGGTCTTCAGGTCGCGTGGCGACATGATGTACTTGTTGTCAATAGCGAGTTCGGTGCCCGTTTCCAGGTCACGCACTTCGTAGCCGCGCCGACAGATCTGCACGCATTCGCCGCGATTGGCACTGCGTCCGGCGTTCTGGAGGCTGAGGTAGCACTTGCCGCTGACAGCCATACAGAGGGCTCCGTGGCAGAACATTTCGATGCGTACCAGTTCGCCCGACGGCCCGCAGATGTGCTCACGCTCAATGGCCTCGTAGATGTCGCGTACCTGCCAAAGGTTCAGTTCGCGGGCGAGGACGACGACGTCGGCAAACTGAGCATAAAACTTCAGTGCCTCCACGTTGGAGATATTGAGTTGGGTGCTCAGGTGTACCTCCTGCCCTACTCTACGGCAGTACTGCATGACCGCCACGTCGCTGGCGATGACGGCACTGATGCCCGCCGCTTTGGCAGCATCGACCATTTCGTGCATGGTCTCCATGTCTTCGCCGTAGATGACGGTGTTGAGTGTCAGGTAACTTTGGATGCCATGACGGTGGCACTGCTCGGCAATGTCGCGCAGGTCGTCGATGCTGAAGTCGCAGGCTGAGTGTGCACGCATGTTCAGCCGTCCGATGCCAAAGTAGATGCTGTTTGCACCTGCCTTGATAGCGGCGGCAAGGCTTTCGCGCGACCCGACGGGCGCCATGATTTCGTAGTCCTTTCGTTGCATAACGGTGGTTCTTTCTGCAAAGTTACGATTAAGCGAGCGCAATGCAAAATGAAAATCAATAAATCTTCATTTTGCATTGCCGAGTGGGAGTAACTTCGGCCGAAGGTCAAAGTTACGAAAAATCACCGTAACATCGCCACTCAAGACGAAAAAAAGCACCGCTCCGTGTGGGGGAGCGGTGCTTTTCATATAGAGATTGCGTGTCGATTACTTGCGCAGCATCTTGGTCGTCTTGGTCGAACCGTTGGCCATCTGAGCCACGCGGATGACAACACCCTTGGCGTCGGCAGTTACCTGACGGCCCTGGAGGTCGTAGAACTTCACGCTCTTAGCATCAGCAGCGGTGATGTCTTCGATACCTACAGCCTCCCAGTATTCGGTGAGGTCTTCCCAAACGATGTTCGACTCATGACGTTCGCCACCACCGTAGTAAACGCTCTGAATACCAATCTTCTTCCATGCGGTGAAGTCTTCGGCGTCAGTATAAACATAGAGTTTGTTCGGGTAGATGTCCCAATTGTCGGCGAAGGTAGAAGGAATCTCTGTCAAGTCCTCATCAAGATTCTCGTAAACACCAGCCACGCAGGTGTACTGGCTCTGACCTTCCTCGGTCTCAACCCAGAAGATGTAGGCGAGTTTGCTGGTGAGGATGGTGTTGCCTTCCGTGTCAACGGTCGGGATTTCGTAACGAACTAACGGATAGTTCGTTTCATTAACGTCGAGATTCCAACCTGTGAAGTAAGGATCAGCCGGAGTAGCGGCAACATCGTTAATCTTCGTGATGACAACATCGGCATATTCTTCGTATGCACCCAGCGACTCACCGCCATAATAAGCACTAACCGTAAGGCTTGAAGTCGTGAACTCATCCTTTTCGGGATCGTAGTTGATAACGACTTTGTCAATCGCCATATCAAATGTGTACATCTCCATTGCCTCCCAGTCGATGTATTCATACTCGCCCAGGTATTCAACAGGGATGGTGAGCACATTGTCTGTCATCGTGCCGACAGCCCAACCGTCAGGACAAACCTCGCTCAGACCCTGGATGTAAACCTGATCGTCAACGAAGGCAACAAATACGGGGCGCTCAACCTCTTCGGTCACAATCTCTGTCTCGCCAGTTTCTTCACCGGTTTCTTCATCATAAACTGGTTGTTCATAGGAAACGGTTGCGACGAACTTGTACTCGTCAACGGTAGCACCATCGGGCAGTTCGATGAGTTCGAGTACGAGCTGAGGCATAGCGTAGTAAACGGAGATGGCTACAATGTAAGCCTGACCTGCAGGTGTGAGGCCTTGAGGAACATCGAATACCACTTCGTTGGCTTCGCCTTCCCAGGTAGCAATGCTGGTTTCTTCGTCATAGGTTAATACGCCTTCTTCCGAAGCCAGTTCGAAATCAACGCGGCTGCCGAGTGTCACTTCAATTTTCTCGATGGGATACTCTGAAGAACTGATGGTCAGGGTGTTTCCGGCATACATGCGGACTGCCTCGCCCTTCGTGTTGTAAAACTTCGGAGTGTTGGTGCCGGTGCCTGCTGCCTGTGCGAAGACACCGCTGATGCCGTCTTCCTCGCTGATGCTGATGTTGGTCACTTCCTCTGTATTCTCATAACCCTGCTCAGCGGCTACCCACTGGGCTTCGATCAGTTCGCTGGGCTCTGGAACATACCAGAAAATCTCCGTTGCGTTGACTTCGCCACCACCATAGTAGATGCTCTGCACACCCATGGTGTCGTAGTCAAATTCGAAGTTCAGATAGACCACCTTGTAGCCATCGTCTGTGATATCAAAGTCATAATTGTCGTTGAGGGTGTAGGGAATCTCAGTAAGGTCTTCATCAAGGTTTTTATAGAGGTCGGCAGGATAGGTAATCTTCGTGATTTCACCATCCTTCTGTCCGTAAATGACATAGAACAGTTTGCCTTCTTTAATCAGGTTACCCTCAGTGTCAACGTTGGGAACGTCAACTACGATTGAGCCATATCCTTTAGACTCTTTGTAAGGATTGATGCGGATGACCGAAGGATCGGCTGGCATGGCAGGAACGTCCTCGATGACGGGGAACTCGAACTCACTGCCGTCGGTGAGAGTGATGGTGGTTGAACTCCAAAGGCCATAGATGCTGGTACCCGCATAGATGCACCAATTTCCATCAAATGTCAGGACATTGGCTGCACCAACACCTGTTACAGTTTCCAGATAATAATCTGGTGTAAGTCCTGAGAAATAGACTATGCCAATACTGCTTCCTCCATATACAAAAGCCTGCTCTGGAGCCACAAAGATATTATCCTCCTTCATCTGAATATCAATAGCAGATGCATAGTCAGAACCACCAAAGTTGAATACTGTGGTGATATAACTCTGTGTGTCTGGATAGATGAAAACAGGGTTGTTTTCCTCTGTACCTGAGGAGTTAGTAGAGGTCTGGACACCGTTAGGCTCAGCGATGAGCGGAGTATAGTAGTAATTGGTGTAGGGGTAACCAGCATAGTCACCTTCGGTAAGGAGACCACACCAGAATTCGTTGATTGAAGCACTGCCGTCCTCGTAGAACTGACCTGTCAGAGGGGCCTCAGGGTCGAAGGCATTCGTTAGAACCACAGGACCATAGGTGTCGTTTGTCATCAACGTCTGACCAGCAGGAATCTCGAAAGTTCCATCTTCAAGGTTCACTGTTGCCAAGATAGGCTCATCGGCTCCAACATACAAACCAACGATACTGATTGTGGTCTCGTCCACCTGGTTGAGTGTGGCCACAGCAGATGCATAAGGAATCTCATTAGCCGACAGTTCACCTGCATCACTGATGTCATAGGAGTAACTGCACACAATGGCAGTCATAGGCCACGTGATGTCAGACAGGCCCACCTTCTTCGGAGCCTTCTTTGCCTTCAGGGCAGTCGTCTTGGTTGCCTGAGACTTAGCGACCGTCTGGAAGGGCTTGATGCTCGGAGTGCGCTGTGTCAGAGTCTGTTGCTGCATAGCAAGCGGCTGACGCTTCACAGGCTGAGCAAAACTCGTTACGGCTACAAGAGCCGCAAGAAGCATAAGAGTAAATCTTTTCTTCATAAGCGTTAAATAATTAAATGTGAAACAATAAAATGAATTATACTTTTTCTTCTACTAATACTCTCTCCTTACCTTATATACGCGCGTACGCGAGTAGGGAATTGGCATATTCAAGGTCTGCAAAAACCTGAAAAACAGATGCAAAGTTACGACTTTTCAATAAAACCACCAAAAAAAATACAAAAATATCAACTTTTTTGTATGATTTACTGCATAATTATAAGATAAGAAGGCTCAAACTGATAGGTCAATGGACACAAAAAAACATAATATATCCATTGTCTTCTTTTATAAATAACAACGCCCTGCGGGGGTGCCAGGATTCTGCCACCTGTTTCAAACGAGCAACGATGTCAGTTCGTCGAGCGTCGTGACACGGCTCATCAGGTCGTTCCACGGACGCCCTACGACACCCTTCGCCACCAGTCCGTCGAGCCAGGCGAACAGTCCGTCGTAGAAGCCGTTGACGTTCCAGAATATCGTCCGCTTGTTGTGCATACCGACCATGCAGCCTGCCATTGTCGTGAAGGCTTCGTCGAGCGTACCCACGCTGCCTGGCAACACCACAAGCACGTCGCTTTCCTGCACGAGCCATGTCTTGCGGTCGGTCAGGTCGTCGCACCAAAGGGTCACGTCAATGGCATCGCTCGGTCCAGTTTTGAGTTTCAGGCCTTTGGGCACCACACCATACACCGTGCCGCCATTCTGTTTGACGGCTTGTGCCACGGTCTCCATCAGTCCGCAACCGATGCCGCCATACACAAGCGTCTTGCCTTTGCGGCCCATCCACTCGCCAAGCCGACGTGCCTCGTCGTAGTATCTGCGTTCCATGCCGTCGGACGAAGCACAATAGATTCCTATCTTCTGCATCTTACCGTAAATTTTTGCAAAGATAGTATAAAAATGTGATTCTTTCATTACGAATGACGCGAATTTTGATTTCTACACCGAGTGGCACAAGGTAAAAAGGTGTACTAAATGTAACTAAAAACGCCAGTTCAACTGGATTTGAAGGTCTTCGCGGTGCGACTGAGGGATGAGGTCGAGCCCTGTACCGATTGACGTGCGACGGAAGTAATGTGTACTGCCTATTTTGGCCAAAAGACTGATGCGGTGAGGCAGATGCACCGTCGCCAACAGTACAGCACGCCACCCCTCGTCGAAGAGCGATGTCATACCAAACGTGTAAAGCAGCGACGGCTCATAGGTGTAGAGGCGCGTGGCATAGTCGGTTGTATGGAAACAAGTAAGCATGGCTGTCAATCGCAACCAACGCAGACGTTGCCACGAAAGGGTTTCACTCAGCCCCCACCCTACCCTGCTGCCCGTGTCGTCGCGGCTGACCAGCGTACCCTGTAGCAAGGACTTCAGCCGCCACTCGGACGAAGGTGCATAGACATGCATGAGACGGACCGTGTGCTGTGCTTGCTGCTGAAGCACTGTCTGTAAGGCAGCATCGCGCTTCCAATCCAACTCCTTGGTTCTCAGTCGATAGCGGAGGCTCCAAAGGTGTGTATCGGAGGGTGTATAAGTGAGTTGTGCCATCGTCTCAAAGGCATAGGACGACTGGCTGACCTGATATTTGAGCCACGGAAAATACATCGCATCGGCATAGGCCTCAACTTTCAGACGGCGCGACAGGGGGTGTTGCCAACCGACATAGACACCACTCTCGTTCTGCGGACGGCTGTTGGCACTGAAGGTCTTCCCGTTGATGCTCACATAATCGGCTGAATAATAGCGCTGTATGAGTGTCAGCCGATGAGTTCCGAGTTCGGTCTGAAGCATGTTGAGGGTAGCAATGCCGCCGTCGGCAGTCGAAGCCGTCTCGCCGCTCAGCGTGAAGCCCTGCGCCACATAGCGATAGGCAAGGCTGTAGGCGGTGAAGTCAGTGCCAGTAGCGTTGTAGAGTCGGTAATAGGACGCTGGCGTGTCATGCTTGGGACTGAGCGGCAGGGAAAAGCGCGTGTGGACGGCAGTGGCCGACAGGCGCAGACGTGTTCCCTGCCAGGCGACGTTGCCGCCCCAGTCAGTCTTCGTGAGGTTGCCACGCTTGCTGTATTCCAGAAAGGTGCGGTGCAGGCCATCGGTCTTCACACTGCTCACACCGCTGCCATCAGCCAACAGCGTACCATCTGCACGACGTTGGGAAAAGAAAGCCGAAAGTTGCCAGTTGCCAAAATGCAACGTTGTCGCTGCACCGCTCAGATAACCGCTCTCCTGCATCGACGAATGCCGACGGATGCCTCGGTCCATACGCTCCACGGTACTGAGCATCATGGTCTTGCCAAAGCCGCTGGACGTGTTGACGACCAGCCCGTGACCGAACATGAGACGATAGTCGCCCACAGCCAACGCATCGACGGCCCCGACATGGCGCAGAAGGGCATAGGCTGCCCAGTAATCGACGCCGCTCTCCCCAGGGTCTTTCTCCAACTGGAAGCCTGCTTCGAGATGGTTGAGGCTCTCCAGGCTGTAACGCGCCGAAAGGTAGGGCTGACTACCGCGATACACTTTGTTTGGACTTGTAGCCAACACGCTGGCAGGGTAATCTGCATAGCCCATACGGGTGTAAAGTGGCACATCGGTACGCAAGGTGAAGTCGCTATGGCTACGTTGCAGCAAGTCCTTGAACGTGAGGCGTTCAGCAGGCACATCACCTGCGTAGGTAAACAACTGAAGCAGCCTGCGCGTGGTGTAATCGAGAGAGGTTAGGCTCATAAGTTCGCCCGTCGAAAGCATGGGACGGTGACGCTCGGCGTAATCGACGATGTCACCCACCTGCACCGCCGTAAGAAAGGGCAACTGGGAGAGTTGCCCTTCATCCAAATCGTTGAGGTTCAACGGATGGCAGTACATTTCGTAAAGGTCTTCCATCTGCTCACTCCCCCACTCTTCTTCGTCATCGTCGCCCGTTACGTCTGCCATCATCTCAACAAACGCATCGAAGTCGTCACGCTGCACCTGCGCCTGAAGTGAACAGCACGTGCAGAGAGTGAGAAGAAGCAGACTGAATGTCGAGCGAATCGTGAACATCGTACCGTATCAATGCGCCTCAAGCCAGTTCGTACCCCATCCGCAGTCGGCAACCAGCGGAACAGACATCTTGTAGGCACGCTCCATCTCTTCGATGACGAGACGCTGCAACTGTTCCTTCTCTTCGGGCACAACGCTGAAGTTGAGTTCGTCGTGTACCTGTAAAATCATCTTGGAACGCAACTTCTCTTCCTGCATACGGCGGTCGATGCGCACCATCGCCACCTTGATGATATCAGCAGCCGTGCCTTGAATCGGGGCGTTGATGGCGTTACGTTCGGCGATGCCACGCACTGTAGCGTTGTGCGAATTGATGTCGGGCAGATGGCAGCGACGTCCGAGAAGGGTTTCGGTGTAGCCATGCTCACGTGCCTTGGCAATGCTCAGGTCCATGTACTGCTTCACCTTCGGATAAGTGGCAAAATACTCGTCGATGAGTTCCTTCGCCTCACTGCGACTCACCTCCATGCGCTCGGCAAGTCCGAAGGCCGAGATACCGTAGATGATGCCAAAGTTGGCTGTTTTGGCCTTGCGACGCTGCTCCGGCGTAACCTCCTCCATCCGCTCCTTATACACTTTCGCCGCCGTGGCACGGTGGATGTCATGCCCTTCGCGAAAGGCTTCAAGCATATTCTCGTCGCCACTCAGATGTGCCATGATGCGCAGTTCAATCTGACTGTAGTCGGCACTGAAAAACTCATTGCCTGGCTCGGGAATGAAGGCACGACGTACCTCCTTTCCGTTCTCGTCACGAATGGGAATGTTCTGCAGATTAGGGTTCGACGAAGACAGACGTCCTGTGGTGGTCACCGCCTGATTGTACGACGTGTGGATGTGCCCTGTCTGAGGATTGATCAGTTGAGGAAGCGCATCGACATAGGTACCAAGCAGTTTCTTGTAGCCTCTGTAATCAAGGATTTTCTCCACTATCGGATGCTTCGAACGGAGGTTCTGCAGCACATTCTCCGATGTGACATACTGCCCTGTCTTTGTCTTTTTGGGCTTGTCGATGATGTGCATCTGTCCAAAAAGAATGTCTCCGACCTGACGGGGAGAACTGATATTGAAAGGCTGTCCGGCCAACTGGTGAATTTCCTTCTCCAGAACCGCCATACGTTCAGTGAACTCCACAGAGGTCTGTTCGAGACTGTCCGTATCAATCATCACTCCGTTGCGCTCCATGCGGCACAGCACTGGCACCAGCGGCATTTCGACCTGTTCGAAGAGTTTCTTCAAACGCGGCTCTGCCTTCAGTTCCGCTTTCAACACCTTGTAAAGCCGCAGCGTCACGTCGGCATCTTCGGCAGCGTACTCATACACCTCGGAAGGCAACAGGTCGCGCATGGACTTCTGATTCTTACCACGCGCACCAATCAATTCGTCGATGTGAATCGTCTGATAGTTCAGATAAATCTCTGCCAGATAGTCCATGCCATGATGCAGTTCGGGATGGAGCACATAGTGGGCGAGCATGGTGTCGAACATCGGACCGCGCACCTCGATACCATAGTTTGCCAATACCGTCATGTCGTACTTCAGATTCTGACCAACCTTCAAAATCGTCGCGTCTTCATACAACGGACGGAACAGTTCGACCAGTCGGGTGGCTTTTTCCCGATCCGACGGAATGGGGACATAATACGCTTCGTTCTCCTTCACCGAAAAACTCAAACCGACCAATTCGGCTTGCATCGCCTCGGTCGATGTGGTCTCTGTGTCTAAACTGAGAATTTTCTTAGACAAGAATTTTTGGCAAATTTTAGCCATTTTCTCCTCAGTATCAATCAGATAGTATTTGTGTGGAGTTGATTTAAGGCTCGTGAGAATTGATTTTTCTGCACTTCCTGCCCCCTCGTCGGCAAATAACGAAGTCTCAAGCGGCACATTTTGCACATTTTCGCCATTTTGTGCAATCGGCTGTGGAGTAGCGTCTGTTTCAGAGTCACCACCAAACAAATCTGCCATGCCTGAAAATTTTTGCTGCTCACGTTGCTGACGTCGGGTGAGGGTAGGGGGCTCGACTGATTGACGCTCGGCAGGTGCATTCTCCAAACCAAGCACTCGCGCAGTCAAACTGCGGAACTCCAACTCATCGAACAGACTGCGCAGACGTTCTGCATCGACGGGTTCACGTTTCAACTGTTCGAGGGTAATATCAACAGGCACGTCGGTCTTGATGGTCACCAAAAACTTCGAGAAAAGTATCTGTTCACGATTTTCCTCTACCTTCTTTTTTAGAGCACCCTTCAGTTCATCTGTTCGTTGAAGTAAATGCTCAATATCGCCGAATTCATCAACTAATTTCACGGCTGTCTTCTCTCCGACGCCTGGACATCCTGGAACATTGTCCGAAGCGTCTCCCATGAGACCCAAAAGGTCGATGACTTGGGAGGTTTTCTGCAATCCGTACTTAGCGCATATCTCCTTTTCACCAAGCACCTCAAATCCATTTTCGCGAGTATGAGGCTTGTACATCCACACATTGGGCCGTACCAACTGTCCGTAATCTTTGTCGGGTGTCATCATAAAAACCGCCATTTCATCGGAAGAAAACAGCCAGGCCAGCGTGCCGATGACGTCGTCGGCTTCGAAGCCTGGAACCTCTAACACAGGGATGTGATAGGCCTCTAAAATCTTCTTGATGTACGGCACGGCAAAACGGATTCCCTCTGGAGTCTCTTCACGCTGCGCCTTGTAGGCAGGATAAGCCTCGTGACGGAACGTTCCGCCCTTGGGGTCAAACGCCACACCAATATAATCTGGATTCTCCTTTCGAAGCACCTCCTCAAGTGTGTTGACAAAGCCCAACACCGCCGAGGTGTTTTCCCCACGACTGTTAAACCGAGGAGCGTGTATGAAAGCATAGTAAGCGCGATAAATCAGTGCGTATGCATCAAGAAGAAACAGTTTTTTCATGACAAAAATACGATGTTTGGTTGTTTTTTCATGTTTATTTTGCGTAAAGTTAGTTAAATTATTCCAAGTCACAAGTTTATTTTGTAATTTTGTAGTCGATTTTGTGCAAAAATGCCCACCGAGTGGGGCAGAAACCCTAAAATCAGAGTCAAATGACAAGCATTCAGCACATCAGTCAACCCGTCAGCGAGGAATTGGATTTGTGTCGTCAACGTTTTGATTCGTTCATGACGTACAACAACGTGCTTCTGAACGAAGTGCTTCAGCGTGTGGCCAGCAGAAAAGGCAAAATGATGAGGCCGCTGCTCACTCTGTTGAGTGCAAAATTGCTCGGTGAAATCGGCGAAAACACCATTCTCGCAGCCCTTACTTTTGAGTTTTTCCATACGGCTTCGCTCATTCACGACGACATCGTCGATGAAAGCGGAGTACGGCGTGGTGAAACCTCTGTCAACGAAGCATACAACAACAAGGTGGCAGTCCTCGTCGGCGACTTCATTCTTGCCAACTCGCTGGACACCGCCTCACAGGTAAATGATCCCCGTCTCGTTGCCATCCTCAGCAAAACGGCCAAACATCTGGCAGACGGTGAACTGCTCCAACTGCATAATATCGAAAATCGGGAACTCTCGACGTCAGTCTATTTCGAAATCATCAAGAGAAAGACGGCTGCCCTGTTTGCTGCCTGTGCCGAGGCTGGAACGATGTCAGTCACCAACCAATCAGCAGACATCGAACGCCTTCGTCAATTTGGTGAAATTGCAGGCATTTGTTTCCAGATTCGCGACGACATTTTCGACTATGTTTCAGGCAGCGAAATCGGCAAACCAACAGGCAACGACTTACGAGAAGGTAAGGTCACTTTACCGCTTTTACATGCCCTAAATGTTACAAATGATGCACAAATGTTACATTTAGTGCACATGGTCAAAGAGGGTAGGGCAGACAACAGCCACATCGCCACCCTTGTAAAATTTGCAGTGAATCATGGAGGTATTGAGCACGCAAAACAGACGATGATACACTATGCCGAGTTGGCACATCAACTGCTAAACAACTACCCCGACTCTCCTGTTCGCCAGGCACTGCACGACTACCTTGACTATGTCATTTCGCGCAGCCACTAACTCCCAATAATTTTTCCATTTTCGTACCACCGCAGTGAAACAATAGTACCACCGCAGTGGTACAACTGTTTCAACGCAGTGGTACAACTGTTTCAGCGCAGTGGTACGAAAATTTCATAGAAGTGACCCATCAGAAGAACTTCACCTCCTCGCCCGTCACCTCGCTCAGCAACTTATTAGCGAGTGAACTGGTACCAAGACGAAGCCACTGATTGGTCAGCCAACGTTCACCTAGAACTTCTTTCACAATTGTATAATAGGTGAGCGCATCCTCAACCGTCTTCATGCCGCCGGCAGGCTTGAAACCCACCTGAATACCAGTCTTTTCAAAGTATTCCTTAATGGCCTGGCACATTACATAAGCAGCAAACGGAGTGGCAGCAGGTTCCAATTTACCTGTAGAGGTCTTGATGTAGTCGGCACCTGCATACATTGACAAAACACTGGCTTTCTTGATATTAGCAGCGGACTTCAGGCAACCTGTCTCCAAAATGACTTTCATCTTCTTAGGCCCACAAACGGCTTTCAGTTCACTGATTTCGTCTGCCACACCTTCGTAATCCCCAACAAGGAACTTTCCGACTGGCATCACGATGTCAATCTCGGTGGCTCCGTCTTTTAAAGCCAATGCTGTTTCGGCAATTTTAACCTCCAAGAACGACTGCGATGAAGGGAAACAAGCACTTACGCAAGCAATCTCTACGTTTTCATTTTCAAGCGTATCGTGACAGATTTTTGCAAAGTTCGGATAGACACACACCGTAGCGACATGGCCGAGTTCTGGATATTTGTCATCAAACTCGTTGACTTTCTCCACAAACTTCAGCACACTGTCCTCGCTGTCGGTTGTCTTCAGGGTGGTCAGTTCAACACTGTTTAGCAGAAACTTCTTGACTTCCAGCGTGTTATTCTCTTGCAGATGCTTCGAAAGAAGAGCATCAACTTCTTTCTGTACCTGAGCATCGTCCAGATCGCAATTGTACAATGCAAGTGCCTGTTCGTACTTCGAGGTCATAGCCTCGTCCTCATGATGATGGTGGCCGCAGTGGCATTCCTCACTGTGCTCATGGTGGTGATGATGATCGTGAATCATGGTTTTTTGGGTTTTAAGTTATTGATAATCTGTTTATTCTCTATTCTTTGTATCCATACAAATGGTAACAGGACCGTCGTTGAGGAGTTCCACCTTCATGTTGGCGCCGAACTCTCCCGTCTGAACTGGCTTACCCAACTGTTCACTGAGTTGGGCACAAAAGCGTTCATAAAGCGGTATAGTCACTTCGTGGCTGCCTGCGCGTAGATAGGAAGGGCGGTTTCCTTTCTTATAGGAAGCCCAGAGCGTGAATTGGCTTACTACAAGGATCTCACCATCTATATCCTTCACGCTACGGTTCATCACGCCTTGCTCATCGTCGAACACTCTAAGGTTCACGATTTTATTGCACAGCCACTGTATATCTTGTTCATTATCAGCGTTTTCACAGCCAACAAGCACAAGCAGGCCCGTCTGTATTGCTGCAGTCTGCTCACCATTGATGGTGACAGATGATCTAGTAACTCGCTGGATAACTGTACGCATAAGGTTCTCTTTCTTTTGCAAATATACAATGAAACGCGCAAAATACAAAATTCTGATTTATTTTTCTTTCAAAGCATCCTTAATCAGCCGTGCCTTGGCAATACCAACAACATCGGCTATGTCTTCCAAAGTGGCTTCTTTCAGACGTTTTACACTTCTGAATTGCTTGAGTAACAACGTTTTAGTTACTTCTCCAACTCCCTTTATCTGATCTAACTCACTATGCAGTTGATGCTTGCTACGTTTGTCACGATGGAAAGTAATAGCATAACGGTGAACCTCATCTTGAATGCGCGTAAGAAGTTGGAACAGAGGACTATTCAATTCTATTCCTATCGTTCGGGGAGGAAAGCCAAAGAGAAATTCGGAAGTACGATGCCGATTATCTTTAGCCAGGCCGGCAATAGGAATTTCGAGGTGGAGAATATCTTCTACTACATGCCTGACGACCTCCATCTGTCCCTTTCCGCCATCTGTAATAATAAGGTCGGGGAGGGGAGTGCCTTCCTCAATAAAACGAGTGTAACGTCGTTGAACCACTTCGGCCATTGAAGCGTAGTCATCAGGACCCTCAACAGTCTTAATATTATACTTTCGATAGTCTGCCTTACTCGGCTTTGCCTTCTTAAACACCACACAACCAGCAACTGCATCCGAACCTTGTATGTTTGAATTGTCAAAGCACTCTATTGTCATAGGTAACTTACTGAGTCCCAGTTTCTTTTGCAGTTCCTTCATCAAATTTACACTACGTTGCTCTGGATTGAGTTTCTCGGCTTGTTTCATCTTATCGAAGCGATACTGTCGCACATTTGCTTGAGACAAATCGAGCAAATGCTTCTTTTCGCCACGCTGAGGTATAGTGATCGTGACGTCCTTCAGTTCTGTATCAATGGGAAAAGGCAAAACGATTTCGCGCGACTTACTGTTATAGCGTTCTCGCATCTCAACGATGGCAAGTGAAAGCAAGTTTTCGGCGGTTTCATCGACTCTTTTCTTATATTCAAACGTAAAGGCCTGATTGATGCAGCCATTCGTGACATGAAGGAAATTGACGTAAGCACACTTTTCCTCATCGGCTATGCTGAAAACGTCGATATCATGCTCGTAATTGGCGATTACTTCGCTTTTTTCGACAAACTCCAACGCTAAATCATACTTTCTTTTCAGCAACATTGCTTCCTCAAACCTCATCTCTGCCGATAATTGCTGCATCTCTTTCAGCATTTTTTGACAGACAATGCGCGTGTTTCCTTTGAGGATTTCTCTGATTTCATCAATACTTTTCAAATAATCAGAACGTGATTGCTTACCTACGCACGGTGCAAGACAATTCTTGATGTGATACTCTAAACATGTTTTGAACTTTCCATTATCAATCATTTCTTGCGTCATCGGCATCCGGCAACGACGGATCTGGTACATCTTTCCGATGAGTTCGAGCATATTGTTCAGTGTTCCAGCATGAGAAAAAGGACCATAATACGTACCCCATTTACTATTGATAGTACGTGTTTTGAACACACGCGGAAACTCTTCGTTCGTCACACAGACCGAAGGATACGTCTTATCATCCTTCAGCAAAATGTTGTAGCGAGGCTTGTATTTCTTAATCAGGTTGTTCTCCAACAACAGTGCATCCTCATCGGTGGGGACGACGACGTAATTAATGTCTTCGATTTTGGAAACGAGAATCTGCGTTTTGCGCGTCTGCACAGTTTTGTTGAAATACGACGAAACCCTACGTTTCAGGTTTTTGGCCTTTCCAACGTAGATAATTGTGCCGCTGTCATCGAAATACTGATAGCAACCAGGCGATTCTGGCAAGTTCAGCACAATGTTTTTTAGGCGCTTGAGGCGCTCTTCGTCTTTCGTCATACAAAGAAATGCGCGGTATTGTTCCACGTGAAACAATCCGCGCTATAATTCTTTATAATTAGCACTCAATCAGTGTGGTCACTTCAATGTCTGGACCGATATTCTCTCTACCATGCAGGCCTTCGTCACGAATCTCGATGATAAAGTTCATGTAGCATTTCTTCGGGTTGAATTTTTTGACGAGTTCCCAAGCAGCAATCATCGTGCCTCCTGTTGCAAGCAGATCATCGTGAAGGAGCACTACGTCATTTTCGTTAATGGCGTCCTTATGAATTTCGAGTGTGTCGAGGCCATATTCCTTTTCAAAACTCTGGCTGATGGTTTCGGCGGGCAACTTTCCTGGTTTGCGAGCCATGACGAGACCAGCACCCAGTCGGCGTGCCAGACAAGCGCCCATGATGAAGCCGCGCGACTCGATGCCCACGACTTTGGTGATGCCTTTGTCTTTGTAGAGTTCATAGAGTTCGTCATCCATGATTTCGATGCACTTGGCATCTTTGAACAGTGTGGTGACGTCACGAAAGTAGATTCCTTGTTTGGGAAAGTCTTCGATGCTGCGAAGATGCTTCATTAGGTATTCGTTGTTCATGTGTCTGAAATGTGTAAATTATATGGTTAACAATGTTGTTTCACGTGAAACATTTAGTGTCGCATCAGGACGAGAAGGACGTTGATGTCGCTCGGCGAAACACCAGGTATGCGTGATGCCTGAGCAAGGGTCTCTGGCTGAATGGCAGTAAGTTTCTG
Organism: Bacteroidaceae bacterium; assembly: GCA_024684455.1. GTDB lineage: Bacteria > Bacteroidota > Bacteroidia > Bacteroidales > Bacteroidaceae > UBA3839. Next base: position 59,289 of record JAIKWU010000076.1, read on the forward strand.
TCGCGCTTCGATGGTGATGGAGTTCATTGACAAATAGTCAAACCTTCCTTTGATGCGGATGTTCTCAAGCCGTTGCATCCGTTCCGCCATTTGGCGTTCACGGAAGATGTAGCCCTTATACTTGATGCGTACCTCTGCAGCCTCGATAAGTTCGTTGCGCTGGTTGGCGGAGAGCCCATCGCAAAGTCGGTCGATTTCCTTGCGGAAAGGAGCGATGTGGGGTAGGAGGTTTTGAATGGTGAGTTGTGGACGTCCCAGCAGTTCTTCCAGTTTACAACCTCGCTGGAGTGGGGTAGTGCCCAATGCTTCCAAGACGGGGTTGATGAGCGCAGCGCGTACTGAGAAACTTTCTGAAAATGAGACAATTGCATCGATTTTCTCACGTTTTTTCAGCATTCGATCATAACGTTCAAGTGATGCCAAACCGATGTGAAAACTCCGCTCTGTCAGTCGCATATCCGCATCGTCCTGACGGAGGAGGATGCGATACTCAGCACGTGAAGTGAACATGCGATAGGGTTCGTCAACGCCCTTAGTGACAAGGTCGTCAATCAGAACACCGATGTAGGCCTCGTCGCGACGGAGGATGAACTCACCTTCGTTGCGTACACGCAATGCAGCGTTGATACCGGCGACGATGCCCTGTCCCGCCGCCTCTTCGTACCCCGTCGTTCCATTCACCTGTCCAGCAAAGAACAAGTTACGGACGACTTTCGACTCCAGCGTGTGCCGAAGTTGTGTCGGGTCAAAATAGTCGTACTCGATGGCATAGCCAGGACGATAGCAACGTACGTTTCGTAGCGCAGGAATTTGCTGTAAAGCCTTGATCTGTACGTCCATAGGCAGCGACGAGGAGAAACCGTTGAGGTACATCTCGTTTGTTTTTTCGCCTTCGGGCTCGAGAAACAGAAGGTGCTGGTCACGGTCGGGAAACGTATGTAATTTCGTCTCGATGCTGGGGCAGTAACGAGGTCCGATACTCTGGATTTGACCGTTGAAAAGGGGCGAGTCGGCAAAACCTGTCCGCAAAACCTCGTGCACTTTCTCATTCGTATAACAAATCCAGCATGGCAGTTGCTTCATCGTTCGCGCTTCGGAGAGGTAGGAGAACGTGTGGAAGTCTGTTTCGCCATCCTGCCGCTCCATCAGCGAAAAATCCACGCTGCGGCGGTCGATACGCACGGGTGTCCCCGTCTTCATGCGTCCGTAGCGAATGCCGTGGGCTGCGATGCTCTCGGTCAGGCCCTTGGATGCAGGCTCCGACATGCGACCGCCTTGCACACGGGTGCGCCCCACGTGCATCAGTCCGTTGAGAAAGGTGCCTGCTGTGATGATGACGCACTGTGCGCGAAACTCTGCACCGAGCATCGTGTTCACACCAACGATGCTGCCGCAATCGACGACCACTTCCGTCGCCATGTCCTGCCAGATGTCCAGGTTCGGAGTCTCATCGAGCATTTCGCGCCAAGTCCAAATAAACTTTTCACGGTCGCACTGGGCTCGAGGGCTCCACATCGCAGGACCTTTCGAGCGGTTGAGCATACGGAACTGAAGCGCACAGCGGTCGGTCACGATGCCCATCATACCTCCGAGGGCATCGACCTCGCGTACAATCTGGCCTTTGGCGATACCTCCGACAGCAGGATTGCAACTCATCTGCGCAATTTTGTTCATGTCGATGGTCATCAGACAGGTGCGCACACCCATCCGTGCTGCAGCCGATGCCGCCTCACAGCCTGCATGGCCTGCGCCGATGACGAGGACGTCGTACTGGAATGTCATGCTCAGAGAATAGTCGTGAAAAAGTTTTCGGATGACAAAGGTACGAATTTTTTTTCTCAAAACTTCCTTCAACCTAAAAAAAAGATACTGAACTCAGGAAAATGAAAAATGTACTGAAAAGGTCATCCAAGTGCTTGGAAAAATATCTCCAAGTGCTTAGCGTACGAACGCCAAGTGCTTAGCGTGAATTTTCCAAGCACTTGGAGGTGCATCTGTGGTTCGGTGCGCGTATTTCGATAAAATATGTTAATTTATTTTGCTGTGCAGTGCGTATTGATTATCTTTGCATGGTAAAAATGCTAACTAATACTCACATTATTTTTAATATAATAAAACTACGTATGACAACCATCAAGAGAGTTTTCTTTATTGCTCTTTTTGTTGTCGGACTTGGCAGTCTGGCACATGCACAGAGCGACAAGTCGGGCTATCCCATTACGCCCGTGCCGTTTACGGCTGTAAAAGTAACCCCTGGCACGTTCTGGGGACAGCGTCTGCAAGCCAGCCGTGAAGTGACCATTCCGCTTGCCTTCAGCAAGTGTGAGAGCGAACGCCGCTACACCAACTTCTCGCAGGCAGCCGAGCATCTGAAAGACCCGTCGAAGGTGTTCAATGTGGACGGTGTGATGGGCTATTCGTTCGACGACACCGACCCGTACAAGACATTGGAGGGTGCAGCCTACTTGTTGCAGACCTATCCCAATGCGCAGTTCAAGGGGAAGAGCCTCAACGCCTATTGCGACAGCGTCATCGCCGTGATTGCCTCGGCACAGGAGCCCGACGGCTATCTGTACACGGCTCGCACGCAGAACCCCGAGCATCCGCACGGATGGGCCGGCGACCGCCGCTGGTCGAAGGTCGAGGACCTGAGCCACGAGTTCTACAACCTGGGCCACCTGTGTGAGGCCGCCGTCGCCCACTACAATGCGACGGGCAAGAAAAACCTGCTCAACATCGCCATCAAGTTTGCCGACTGTGTCTGCCGTGAAGTCGGACCCAACCCAGGTCAGGCTTGCGTCGTGCCTGGTCACCAGATTGCCGAGATGGGCTTGGCCAAATTGTATCTCGCCACGGGCAACAAGAAATACCTCGAGCAGGCGAAGTTCTTCCTCGACTATCGTGGGAAGACCACCATCAAGACCGAGTATTCGCAGAGCCACAAGCCTGTGCTCGAACAGGATGAAGCCGTCGGTCACGCCGTCCGCGCCGGCTACATGTATGCCGGTATGGCCGACGTGGCTGCGCTGACGGGCGACCAAGGCTATATTGATGCCATCGACCGCATCTGGGACAACATCATCCAGAAAAAGTACTACATCACGGGTGGCGTCGGTGCCACTTCGTCGGGTGAGGCCTTCGGACGCAACTACCAACTGCCCAATATGTCAGCCTACTGCGAAACCTGCGCCGCCATCGCTCAGGTCTATCTCAACTACCGACTCTTCCTGCTGCACGGCGACAGTAAATACTATGATGCCCTGGAGCGTACGCTCTATAACGGTGTCATCAGCGGCATCTCGATTGACGGCGGACGTTTCTTCTATCCCAACCCCCTGCAGTCGATGGGCCAGCATCAGCGTCAGGCATGGTTCGGCTGCGCCTGCTGCCCATCGAACGCCGCACGCTTCATCCCTTCGCTGCCTCAGTACATCTATGCCGTCAAGGATAATTCTTTCTACGTGAACCTCTTTGCAGGCAATGAGACACAGGTGAAGGTAGGTGGCAAGAAAATCACGTTCGAGCAGAAGACCAACTACCCGTGGGACGGCGACGTGGAAATGACGATGAAAAAGGCCAGCGGCCAGTTCGCCCTCAACATCCGCATCCCGGGCTGGGTACGCGGCGAAGTCGTACCGAGCGACCTCTACACTTACATCGATGGCAAACACCTCGGCTACAGCGTGAAGGTCAACGGCCAGGAAGTGAAGAGCGCACTGAAGGACGGCTACTTCATCATCGACCGCAAGTGGAAGAGCGGCGACAAGGTGCAGGTTCACTTCGACATGGAGCCACGTCTCGTCAAGGCCAACGGTCGCGTACAGGCCGACAAGGGACGTGCCGAAATCGAGCGCGGACCGCTGGTTTACTGCGCTGAATGGCCCGACAACACGTGCGACGTACTCAGCGTCCTGCTCAACCAAGAACCACAGTTCACGATGGGCACCAAAGACATCATGAACACGACGGTGCAGACTCTGACCACTGATGCACAGACGCTCACATTCGACGAGCGTGGTCGTCTAACTGCCAAAGACGAGCGACTGACCCTCATTCCTTATTATGCATGGGCACACCGTGGCTCTGGCAACATGGCAGTCTGGCTGCCCATCGACCTGAGTGCCACGACACCTGCCCTGCCGCCCAGTCTGGCCAGCGAAAGTAAGGTCGAGGCCTCGTCGCGCCGTATGCCTGCCCTGTCGGCCGTCAACGACCGCCTCGTGCCTGCAGATGCCGACGACCGCAGCGTTCCTTATACCCACTGGTGGCCGAAGAACAACTCGACCGAGTGGCTTTCGTACACCTTCAAGGAACCTGCCACCATCTCCAGCAGCACGGTTTACTGGTACGACGACCAGCCATGGCAGGGCTGCAAGGTGCCCGACGCATGGAAACTGTACTACAAGAACGACGCTGGCGAATGGGTAGAGGTGCAGAACCCCACCAACTACGGAACGGTGAAGGGTGCCGCCAACACCGTCAACTTCACGCCGGTACGCACCACCGCCGTGAAACTCGAAATTGTTCAGCCCGCCGACAAGTCTTGCGGCGTGTATGAGTGGAGCGTGAAGTAAAAAGGAACTTATATACAAAAAAAGGGCTACCTTGTCATGTTGAGGTAGTCCTTTTTGTATGTAAGTCTGTCTTACTTGCTGAATTTAGCACTGCGTGTCTTTCCGCTCACATTCCACGACACGATATAGATGCCAGTGGGAAGGTCGGCAACGGAGAGAGTTTCGCTGGCGCGGAAAGAGCGCAGACGTGTGCCGTCGGCTGCATAGACGGTTGCTGTGAAGGTAAGTTGAGCGGGGTCTTCTGCAGCGAAATGCAGTTGATGGAGCAGGGGGTTGTAGGCCATTGCATAGGCTTCGGGCTCGGTCACGCTGGCGATGTCTGTTTCGGGTCCGTCGTCGGGAAGAGGCTCTGTTGGGGTGATTCGCCACAGCCGGTTGCCACTCGATGAATTGGCAGCATTGGTGGTGTAACTGAGGATGGGCGTACCGTTGGCTGAACCGCCACCGCTGAGATTGGCTGTGTGTTCTGTAGCAGGATTGATGAGGTTGTACAGTCCGTCGGTTCCTTGTGGACGGAGTGTCCAAAGTTGCCGCATATCAGTGCTGTCAGGAGTTGCTACACAGAGTTGAGTACCTACGTTGGTAGTTGCCGTCGATTCACCTTCGGTGGGGTCGCAAAGTGCCAGTCCGTCCATTCGGCTTTGGATGAAGAAATAGTCGCCGACAGGTGTTATGGTCCATTCCTGTGTCAGACGTTCTTTGTCGTCGGCCCATCCGCACACGTTGTCGTCGTTGCGGTCGAAGAGCGTCGATGTGCGTGAGTTGCGAATGGTGTAATAGTAGCGTTCAGCGTGGAAGGGTGGGGTAGGTTCTTTCACTCTCTTCGACTCAAATGCCGTTGCAAGCCAGTCGATGTGCTGGTCGATAAAATTCTTCAGGTCGGTGATGTACTGGTCGTACGACGAATAGAGCACTATTTCGTGGTACATGCGCGTCTGAATACCCCATTTCCGATAGTTGAGTTGCTGTGATTCTTGCAACAATTCGGTGAGACTGTCAATCTTCTCAAAGAGAAAACCTTTCATGTTGCCGTCAACCACCTCTTTGAATCGGTTGCAGACAAGTCGCCCAAACCAAGGGTCCTGCCACATTCGGTTCACCCATTCCTTCATGTCTCCGTAGCCGTCGTTCGACATAAGGCGGCGCACGTTGCCGCTGATACGATAGTCATTGTCGTATGCGATGTCGTAGTCCCACAATGGGCCGAAATATAAGGTGCTATCTTGACGGTCTTTATAGAAATAGGTGCTGTAGTAGCCGTCGATGTTCGCCGACACTTCGGTGGCAATCAACCAGTTGACAAGCGAAAGGGAATCGACCCAGTGGTGGTAGCCTTTCTCCGGATCGGTAAAGTCGTCACCGAAGAGCACCGTCTCAAAGTTATTGATATAGTCGCGGATATATTGGTTTTGGCTCGAAGCGATTTCTTCTTCGTCAGGATAGTGTATTCGCACGGGCAGTCCGTGGCTCGACCAGAACGTGTTGCCGTCGGCAAAACCATCGACTTCGAGCAGGTAGCCTCCCGTGATGTCACTTGTCTCGGTGAGTGGATAGTCCTGCTCGGCGATGTTCACACGATGGGCCCTTACTTCCACCTGGTCGCTGATTTGGTAGTTGCCCTGGAATGTGCCATTGAGGGTAAGGTCGGCAAATATGGCTGCTGGGTTGTTTTTGAGTCCGAGCCATTCGCCCATCTCACGAGTGACGGCGTTGCGTATCAGTGTCTTGTCGGCAGCATTGGCCAGCAGCGTCCACTTCTTGGCACGTGCGTAACCCTTGCCCAGAAATTTCTGCTTGATAGGAAACTTGATCCTGTACGGCTTCTTCGCCAGCGACCACGTGGAATTGCCGCGTCCACGTATCGACACCGAATCGTAGCGCACAACATTGTCCGTCTCGTTGACATACCACAGTGTCGAATTGATGTATTGTTCCTTGCTCGTGATGGCACGTCCATTTTCGGTCTGGATGTAGATATGGGGCAGGTTTGTCACACGTTCGTATGTCTGTCCGTGCATCTTAATTCCTGTCAACAGGCACAAAAGGAGCAGTATTTGGATTTTCTTCATAACATTTTGCGGTTTAACGGTTTAACGGTTTTGCATTTGTTGCATCACGCTGTAGTTGCCGCCTCGCATCACTGCATCTTGGGATGGCAAAGTTCGCCATTTTTTTTCAAATAATGTGCACGCCCAGACGAAAAAGTATGATTTTCAGCGATTTTCATGCTTAAACAGAATTATTTTCGTACCTTTGCAGCGAACAAAAAGGTAAAAAGTATGACATTTGAACAGTTGGGCGTGTCGGAGGAGATACGCCGTGCGATTGAAGAACTGGGGTATGTAGAACCTATGCCCGTGCAAGAGCAAGTGATTCCCTACCTGCTCGGCAATAACAACGACGTAGTGGCTCTTGCCCAGACAGGAACAGGCAAGACGGCTGCTTACGGACTGCCACTGCTGCAGAAAATCAGCCTGAATGAAGGCATCGAGGAAACCAAATACGAAGGTATCCGTGTGCAGGCACTCATCCTCTCGCCTACACGCGAACTCTGTCTGCAAATCACCGACGACCTCAAGTCGTATTCTAAATACATTGACGGACTTCATGTCCTCGCTGTCTATGGAGGTGCAAGCATCGAGTCGCAGATACGCCAGTTGAAAAAAGGCGTGCAGGTTATCGTCGCCACGCCTGGCCGACTGGTTGATCTCATGGAGCGCGGTGTGGCACGTCTCGACCACGTAGAGAACGTCGTGCTCGACGAAGCCGACGAGATGTTGTCAATGGGCTTCTCCGAAAGCATCGACACCATTCTCGAACGTGTACCCAAAGAGCGAAACACCCTGCTCTTCTCCGCCACCATGAGCCGCGAAATCGAGCGCATCAGCAAGAACTATCTGCACGATGCAAAGGAAATCGTCGTCGGCAGTCGCAATGAAGGCGCTGAAAACGTCAACCACATCTATTATCTCGTGCAGGCACGCGACAAGTACAATGCCCTTAAGCGTATTGCTGACTATTATCCCGAAATCTATGCCATCATCTTCTGCCGTACACGCATGGAGACACAGGAAATCGCCGACAAACTCATTCGCGACGGCTACAACGCCGAGTCGCTTCACGGTGAACTCTCGCAGGCACAACGCGACCTAACGATGGGAAAGTTCCGCAACCACCATATCCAGTTGCTCGTCGCTACTGACGTAGCAGCCCGCGGACTTGATGTCGATAGCCTCACCCATGTCATCAACTATGGCCTGCCCGACGACATAGAAAGTTATACACACCGCTCAGGACGAACGGGACGTGCCGGCAAGACGGGAACGAGCATCTGCATCATTCACGTAAAGGAACGCCACAAAGTACGCGCCATCGAAAAGCAGATTGGAAAGGAATTTGTCGCAGGTAACCTACCGTCGGCACAGGAAATCTGCCAGAAGCAATTGATGAAAGTCATCGACGACATTGAGAAGGTGGAAATCAATGAAGAGATGATTGCACCCTTCCTGCCCGACATCTACCGTAAGTACGAACTCATGGAGAAAGACGACATCGTCAAGAAAATGGTATCAATGGAATTCAACAAGTTCCTCAACTACTATAAAAACGCACCTGAAATCATTCAGCCGACGGGCAACGGACGTGAACAAGCCGATGTTGTTTCCAAGCGACGTAAAGGCGGTGAGCGACGCAGCGAAGGTCGCCAGCGCAGCGGTGAGGCTGAACCAGGCTACACACGCCTCTTCATCAACATCGGCAAAATGGACCGCCTCACCCCACGCGCCTTCATGGGATTCCTCAATCGCGTCAGCCGCGGTCAGCAGTTCCAAATAGGCCGCATCGACCTGATGAAGACGTTCTCCTTCTTCGAAGTGCCCAGTGAACAGGCACAGGCTGTTCTCCACACCCTCAACCACGCTGAATACGATGGCCGTCCCGTCAACGTCGAAATCACCGAGAAGTCAGGCGGTGGAAAAGCACAAAGTTTCAGGCGTAGCGAACGTCAGCAGCATCCAGCCGAACGTCGTATGGAGAAAAAATCAAAGCGCCAGCCACGCCAGCAGGACGACAATCCGTTTCCACCCGACTATCCCTTCCCCAAGAACAAAAAAGGCCGTCCAGAGTGGGCACAATTCTTTGAAGGACAAGTAGAAGAACAACCCTTCTACGGACAATTCACCAAAAGGAAAAAGAAAAAATAAACCGACATGAAAGTTTTTTAGCACGTACAAGACCTCGGCGACCTCAGCGCAGCCCTGAAGGAAGCCCAGCATATCAAGCAAGATCGTTTTCAGTATCAGCACCTCGGACGCAACAAGACTGCCCTGCTCATCTTCTTCAACAACAGCCTCCGTACCCGTCTTTCCACTCAGAAGGCTGCTATGAACCTCGGCATGAACGTCATTGTGCTCGACGTTAACCAAGGCGCTTGGAAACTTGAAACAGAGCGAGGTGTCATCATGGATGGCGACAAGAGCGAACACCTGCTCGAAGCCATTCCCGTCATGGGCAGTTACTGCGACCTTATCGGTGTGCGTTCCTTCGCCACGTTCGAGAGCCGAAAGGACGACTACGAAGAGAAAATACTTAACCAGTTCATCCGCTACAGCGGCCGACCCGTCTTCTTCATGGAAAGTGCCACAGTACATCCGCTGCAGGCCTTTGCCGACCTGATCACCATCGAAGAATACAAGCGTAGCCAACGTCCCAAAGTTGTACTGACGTGGGCACCTCATCCCAAGGCACTGCCGCAAGCCGTGCCCAATTCCTTTGCCGAATGGATGCGGGCAGCCGACGTAGATTTCGTCGTCACACATCCTAAAGGCTACGAACTCGACCCACAATTCGTCGGTGACGCCCGTGTCGAATACGATCAGATGCGTGCCTTCGAGGGTGCCGACTTCATTTACGCGAAAAACTGGAGTTGTCCAGGAGTGACACGCCCCGAGGACTATGGCAAAGTTCTCTCCACCGACAGTTCGTGGACCGTAGATGCCGCCCACATGGCAGTGACCAACAATGCCTTCTTCATGCATTGTCTGCCTGTGCGCCGCAACATGATTGTCAGCGATGACGTCATCGAGGCACCCACCAGCATAGTCATTCCTGAAGCAGCCAACCGCGAAATTTCCGCACAGGTAGTCCTGAAACGGATGCTGGAAACGCTCTAAATGATCGAGTCTTTCTCCACACACACCTTCTCCAACGGTCTTCGTCTCATTCACATGCCAAGTCCAACCGACGTGGCCTACTGTGGCATGGCCATCGATGCCGGAACGCGCGACGAAGAACCTTCGGAATATGGTATGGCTCACTTCTGTGAGCACATGCTCTTCAAAGGTACTCAGCACCGCCGAGCCTGGCACATCCTCAATCGTATGGAGGCAATAGGCGGCGACCTCAATGCCTACACGACCAAGGAGGAGACCTTCGTCTATGCTGCCTTCATGCGTCAGCATCTGCAACGTGCCGTTAATCTCGTCATGGACATAGTCTTCAACAGTACCTTTCCACAGCATGAGATTGACAAAGAGGTCGAAGTCATCACCGAAGAAATAGACAGTTACAAAGATACGCCTTCTGAACTTATCTTCGACGACTTTGAAAACATACTTTTTCCGCAGCATCCTCTCGGTCACGATATACTCGGTCAGCCCAATCACGTGCGTAATTTCCGCACCGACGATGCCCTGCGATACTACCATCGCTACTATCGGCCTGACCGAATGGTGCTATTCGTTTTCGGACGTTATGACTTCAAAACATTAGTGCGCATCGTTACTCGTGAACTGGAACATGCAACGTCTCATCTACAATTCCCTGATTCTTCGTACTTCGTACGCCCGATTACCTCTATTTTGCCCATTCATCCCATTACTAAGACCATCGACAAACACACTCACCAGTCGCACGTCATGATGGGATGTCGTGGGTATGCCAGTGACGACCCACGCCGCATCGCACTCTATTTTCTGAACAATCTTATCGGAGGTCCTGGCATGAACTCGTTGCTCAATGTCAGCCTACGTGAACACAAAGGACTCGTCTATACCGTCGAGAGTACGCTGACCAATTATACCGACACTGCCACGTTCAGTATCTATTTTGGCTGCGACAAAGACGATGTCGAACATTGCGTTGCACTTGTTCGGAAAGAACTCATCCGTCTGGCAGAGACACCGCTTACTCAGCACCGCTTCGATGCTGCTATTCGACAAATTCGTGGACAAATCGGTGTGGCTTGCGACAACTTCGAAAACTATGCCCTCGACATGGCAAAATCATACCTACACTACAACCGTTTTGAAAACCTCGACGACATCTATAGCCATTTGGCATGTCTCACGCCTTTGCAACTGCAACAGGTAGCAAAAGAACTATTCACCGACGACAATCTTTCTCTGTTAGTCTATCAATAATTAGACAAATAAGATGATAATATAAGGTAAAAACAATGAAATACTTACATTTTCAACCCAAAATAGTACAGTGTCTGCAGAATTATAGCAAGCAGAAGTTCACCGCTGACCTCATGGCAGGCATCATTGTCGGCATCGTTGCCCTGCCACTCGCCATCGCTTTCGGTATTGCGTCTGGCGTGTCGCCCGAGAAAGGCATCATAACGGCCATCGTAGCAGGATTTGCCATTAGTGCCTTCGGTGGTAGCCGCGTACAGATTGGTGGCCCCACAGGCGCGTTTATCATTATCATCTATGGCATCATCCAGCAGTATGGACTCGAGGGTTTAGCCATCGCCACCGTACTCGCTGGAATTTTCCTCATCCTCCTCGGCATTACCCGTTTGGGCACCATCATCCGCTACATCCCTTATCCCATTGTGGTAGGCTTCACCAGCGGTATTGCACTGACCATCTTCACCACGCAAATTAAAGACCTTTTCGGTTTGCAGATTACAGGAGAAGTGCCTGCAGACTTTATCTCTAAATGGGTCGTCTATGCCCAGAATTTCAGTACGATTGATGTTGCCACCACGCTCATCGGCATCTTCTCGGTGGTCATCATTGCCCTGATGCCTATGATATCGAAGAAAGTACCAGGATCACTCGTAACCATTATTGTGATGACCATCGTCGGTGTTATTCTCACCAACTACTTCGGCATTCATGTCGATACTATCGGCGACCGCTTCAAGATTGACCCGAGTGTGCCTGAGGCCGTTGTACCTGAACTCACATGGGAGCGTATGAAAGGCCTTGTCACGCCAGCCATCACCATCGCCATTCTCGGTGCCATCGAGAGTCTGCTTTCGGCTACCGTCGCTGATGGTGTCATCGGTCACCGTCACAATAGCAACCAAGAACTCATCGGACAGGGCATTGCCAACATACTTTCGCCCATTTTCGGCGGTATTCCCGCAACGGGTGCCATTGCACGCACGATGACCAATATCAACAATGGTGGAAAAACGCCCGTGGCTGGCATCATTCACGCCATCGTCCTGCTGCTCATCTACTTCTTCCTCATGCCTCTGGCCGCCTATATTCCTATGGCTTGTCTGGCCGGTGTACTCGTGATGGTCAGTTACAACATGAGTGGCTGGCGCACTATTCGACAACTGATGCGCAATCCCAAGAGCGATATCATTGTCTTGTGGCTCACCTTCCTGCTCACCGTTATCTTTGACCTCACCGTAGCCATCGAAGTGGGTATCATCCTGGCCTGCTTCCTCTGTATGCGTCGTATGGCCGAAACTACACAAGTGAGCGTACTCACCGAGGAAATCGACCCCAATGAGGAAAACGAAATCAATCCGCTCAACCTCGAGCACCTCAGCATCCCGAAGGGTGTCGAAGTGTACGAAATCAACGGACCATACTTCTTCGGTGTGGCTTCAAAGTTTGAAGACATGATGGTACGCATGAAGGAAAAGCCTCGTGTCCGCATCATCCGAATGCGCAAAGTGCCCTTCATCGACTCCACTGGTATGCACAATCTGCAGAACCTCATCGAACAGAGCCACCGCATGGGTATCACCATTATCCTTTCAGGTGTAAATGAGCGTGTACGTTCCGTACTTGAACACAACCGCTTCGACAGCCTTATTGGTACAGAACACATCTGCGCCGATATCAACATCGCACTGGACGTTGCAAAGGAAAAATTAAAAATTTAATTATTAGTAGTTAAAGGTACGAATGTATCTCCTGTAGGGACGGTTGTTTGTACCACCGCAGAGGTACTTTAGTTTCACTGCGGTGGAACTTTTGTATCGGCGCAGTGAAATTTTAGTACCACCGCAGTGAAACAACTGTACCACTGCGGTGAGGACACTTTGGTACAAAAGTTTATTGTTCAGGAATGATGGATTTCCTCCATTGCTTTGCGTATATCGAACTCACCTTAAATAATAATTATATTTTTTTCTTTTTTAAATTCTTTATTGATGTTGTTAAGTTGTTGATAGTGCGGAAAACTTTTTACGTATTTCTTTGGTCGTTCAGTTATTGTTTTGAGAGTCAGAGTTATCCACATTATTATCAACAAAATTGATTGATTCAAATTACTGATAATTAGACTGATATAAGTATTTATCAACACCCTGTTGAAAATTGTATCTGTGTATAAAAAAACACGTTTTCGGGTGTTGAAAACCTTTTGAAAACGTGTGGAAAAGTGAATGAAAAAAAACGGTAATTATTTTTGGTCGTCTTTTTTAAATGTCGGTATAGATTTTTTGCTGAAAAATGCAAGAATAATTTTTCAAAACTTATCAACAGTTTATTGACAGGGTTATCAACAACTACGATCGGATAAGTTGCATGAATTTGTCGTGAAGTCGGGCGACTTCGTCGTCGCTGAAACTTGAAAATTCTTCCTTAATGAGTTGCAGAAATGCTTGCTCGGCACGAGTTCGCATCTGGGCTTTACCTGCTCGCAAACCTGCGCTGAGTTCGTTTTTCGGAAGTAGTTGTCGGTTGAAGTTGCCGTCGCTCATCTTGATAAGGTTTTATCAATGGTCAATTAACAATTTGAAAGGAAGTTATGGGGACGAATGATTGAGGTGCTCAAAAGTATTGTCCCTATAACTACCCTATAAATTCTAAAATATAACAATGAACAATTAACAATCCTCCCCCTTGGGGGAGTTAGAGGGGGTCTTGATCAGAGTTGGATTCGCTGAACATCAATGTGTATTCCCGAACTTCGTTCGCCTACCCGTAACCTTTCATTGTCGAGGAAGAGTGCTGCCTGTTCGCGGAATCGGGTTGGCGACTCGGTCGTGAAGAACTCACAGGTGCTGCCTGTAGAAAGACGGGCATCGAGGTCGGTGTGTCGCTTGAGATAGTCGTCAAGTGCTGCAGCAACGTATTCACCTTGAGGTACGAGGCGAATGTGAGGTGGTACGAATTTCTTGATTTTATGGAGCAGGAGTGGATAGTGGGTGCAGCCGAGGATAATGGTGTCGATGACAGGGTCGAGTGCAAGCAACTGCTGAAGGCTGTCGCGAACGAAGAAATCGGCTCCAGGGCGGTCGTATTCTCCGTTTTCCACCAGACTTACCCACATCGGTGCAGCCAGTCCAGTGACAACAGCATCGGGCCACAATTTATGGATTTCGAGGTCGTAACTCTCGCTGCGGATGGTACCTTCGGTGGCAAGTACGCCTATGTGGTGGTTGTGAGAGAGTGTGCCGACGACTTCGGCTGTGGGTCGTATGACACCGAGCACGCGGCAGTCGGGTCGTTCGTTGGCAATAAAGGTCTGCTGGATAGTGCGCAGTGCTTTGGCCGAGGCGGTGTTACATGCAAGGATGATGAGCGGACAATCCATGTCGATGAGTCGCTTCACGGCTTGCAACGTAAACTCATAGACTACGTCGAACGAGCGTGTTCCATAGGGAGCACGGGCGTTGTCACCGAGATATGCATAATCGTACCTTGGCAGACGACGGCGCAACTGTCCGAGAATGGTCAGTCCGCCGTAACCGCTGTCGAAGACTCCAATTTTGCCCATTTTCATTTCAAGTGATTGAGCACGTCGGCCGATACGTCGGTGCCGATGCTGCCGTTGATGAATGGATAGGCATTTTGGTCGGTGTTGACGATAAAGGCATATCCTTGCTTCATGCCGACCTGTTGAATTGCCTCGTTGAGTTTTTCGTACAAGGGCGACATCACTGACTTTTCATTTTCTTCAAGCAGTTCACGGGCTTCTTTCTTGAATTGCATCGCTTGTTCCATCAATGTCTGCAGTTCCTTTTGACGTTTCAGCAAGATGTTTTCGGGAAAGGTCTGCTGTCCTTCGACATATTCGGCATAGGCTTTAGCAAACTGCTCTTCGCTGCGGTTGAGTTCGTTCTGATAGGCAGCACGCAGTTCGTCAATCCGATGCTGAGCCTGCTGATAGGCAGGCATGGCATGGAGGACTTCGTCGTAAGAAAGATAACCGAAACGGACAGGTTGCTGAACTGCTGTCTGTGGTGCAGTTTCAGTCTGTGCATACATAGGGCTCAGACAGCCCATGCACAAGATGAGTATCAAGATTTTTTTCATCATAGTCATTCGTCTCCCCATTCGATTTTTTCTGTTTTCTCTTTTGTGAGTATGAGTTTACCATCCTTCCATTCGTAGCTCTGGGTAGTAAAGTGGTCTGGGCCGTTACGACCAGTACTTGTAATACAGTGATTCTCATTGTCGATGAAGGGTTCACCGATGCTTGAATATATGTCAACGTGGTCGAAACAGGCTTTTTCGACATTCCATACATAGGCGTCGTAGAACGATGCTACTTGTCCCCAAGCCTGCAGACCTATGTAAATCAAAAGGTCGGGCACACCATCGAAGTTGATGTCCGTTTCCGAAATCCATCCTTCGCCGTCAGGCTCCTTGTCCTTCGGTTCTACGAGGTTGCAGCAGCAACTAAATGCAAGGGTTTTCTTCTTGACCCAGCCTTCAACGTTGATGTAGGCGTATTGGCCTTCATCGTCTTTCGAAAACGAATACCTGAACTTGTAATCCTTGCGCTTGAAGGGCTTTTTTGCCTTTTGATCAGAAACTACCTTCGACAAGGTTTTCTGCTGGTTCATGTTCTGCCCCATCACGTTAGTAGCATAAGACAAAATAATCATTACCAGCGACAGGTAGAAAAATTTTTTCATATGGATAATTTTTGCAAAGTTACGATTAAGTGAGCGAAAAAGCAAACTTGTTTGCATTTTTCCGAACGGAAGTAATTTCGACGCAGTCAAAGTTACGATTAAGTGAGCGAAAAAGCAAACTTTGGAGCAGTGAGTGTAAAAAAACAATTTGTATTTGCCGAGTTGCAACAATTATCTGAAAAAAACACTCGCCCCTGCAACACGAGGAAGTATCGCAGGGACGAGAGTTTCAGGCTGTGAAGTAGTTGGTCAGAACAAGAGTTGGAGCCACTCGGAGAGTTCATCATCGCCTGTCACATAGACGCTGTGCGAGCCGTCGGGCTGTGCTGAGCCGATGATGCCGATGAGTTCGAGTTGACGAATCACAGTGGCCGCATCGGCGTCGTTGAGTTTCAGCATTGACGTGAGTGCAACTGTTGAGGCAGTGCGCTGATGGACAGCCAACTTCGCTGCATCGCTCAGACGGGGATGCAGCGGTTGCAACTCGGGCAAGGTCTTCAGGCGGTCGCTGATTTGTGCGCGCTGCGACTCGCTCAGATGAGGCCTTTCCCCATCTTCCTCCGAAAGAGAGGGGGCTTGCTTTTCGGCAGGCTTCGTTGTCTTTTCCACAACAGGTTCATCCGCCTTATTCTTCTTGCGGTTGCGGAAGTAGGTGACGATGAGGTAGATGACCGCCAGTCCGATGCCTACATAGATGAGCCATTCGAAGCCCTGGACATAATAGCCGACAGCAAAGCAGATTGCGGCCAGCGTCAGGAAAATGCTGCTCGATGCCTTGCCGCCTGTAAGACCGCCGACGGTGGGACGGCGGCTTCGACGACGTGTAGTGGTGCCAGCGATGCCGCCGAGGATGTCCTCAAGTGGGGAATTAGACGAAGTGGTTCTCCTTTTTCTGCGCGTAGTTGCCATATTACTTCAAGTCGGTGATTTTGTAGAAATCCTGATCGCCATAGTCCTGGTTCTCACCGCCCATGCCCCAGATAAACGTGTAGTTCGAGGTGGCAGCAGCCGAGTGGATGGACCATTCGGGCGAAAGCACGGCCTGGTCGCCTTTCATCCAGATGTGGCGCGTCTCGTCGATCTCACCCATGAAGTGGCAGACAGCCTGGTCTTCAGGCACTTCGAAGTAGAAGTAGGCTTCCATGCGACGACTGTGAACGTGGGCAGGCATCGTGTTCCACACGCTACCTGGTTTAAGTTCGGTCATACCCATCTGCAACTGGCAGGAGTCGAGCACTTTCTGCACAATCATACGGTTGATGACACGGTCGTTCGAACCCTCCAGCGAACCGAGCGCCAAGATGTCGGCATCGGCCTTGGTGACCTTCTTGGTTGGGTATTCCTTGTGGGCAGTCGTGGAGTTGATGTAGAACTTCGCAGGCTTCGACGGGTCGGCACTGACAAAGATGACGTCACGCTCACCGCAACCGATGTAGAGGACTTCCTTGTAGTCGAGTTCATAGACCTCGTCGCCCACCTTCACACAGCCCTTACCGCCGACATTGAAGATGCCTATTTCACGGCGTGTGGTGAAATGCGGAGCCTTCAGCGGGTCGATAGCCTCAAGCAGGAGTTCCTCCTTGACAGGCATCGCACCGCCCACAATCATGCGGTCGTACATGGAGTAAACCAGGTTTACTTCGTCGGCCGAGAACACTTTTTCGATGAGAAAATCACGGCGCAGGCGCTTCGTGTCATAACTTTTCGCATCTTCAGGATGCGCCGCATAGCGGATTTCATAATTTGTCTTCATATGGTCAGATTAATATAAATGTGTGAATAAATTCCTTTCGACTTCAAAGGTACACAAAAAAACTCAATAATCGTTTGTGCAAACGTCAAAAAATAAAAAAAGCAGAGAAAAACTCCGCTTAAACTGCAAAAAAGACCAAAATTGTTTGAAAAGCAACAGATTATGCGTAACTTTGTCGTCTGTCACGTTCTTTATAACACAGAAATATAGATAACAAAATAACTAAAATATAACATTATGAAAAAACATCAACTAACTCATCTACGTTGGCTCATCCTGAGCCTTCTGCTCGCGACAGGAGTCGGGAGCGCGTGGGGACAAACGACTGACACGTACACGTTTACGAGTAAAGCGTGGGCTGCCACACTGAACGGCAATGCGGCTAACTGGACCAGTGGAAAAGACGGCAACCAAATGACCTCCGGCCGAGGCGTTCAAGTGACGACAGGCGCAAGCGGTGCCAATGGCACATCCCCAACTTTATTCAGTAATGTTTCCCAAGTCGTTGTTACCTATTCCACAAATGCTAATGCCGGAGCAGGTAGCATTGCCATTCAAGTCGGCAGCAATACGGCTGTTTCACAAAATGTCACAAAAACAGGTGGAACAACCGACCGAACGCTGACTTATAATTTTTCGCCTCTACAGTCGGGCAATGTGAAGATAACCGTCACCTGTACCACAAACTCCATTTATGTAAAAAGCATTGCCATCACTCATAACATTGCTTCCAAGACGGAGACTAAGGTGACATTCCCACAAGCCTCTTATTCTACAACATATCCAGGTTTTTTCTCTGCTCCGACAGCAACGGTCAAAAACAAAAATACCGACGCAACCATTTCTGGCGCGACGGTATCTTACACAAGTAGTAACACGGCTGTTGCTACCGTAAATAATACAACAGGAGCCGTAACGCTCGTTGGTGTCGGAACAACCAGCATCACCGCTACCTATGCTGGCAACAGTACCTACGAAGGCAGCACAGGCTCATACAACCTCACCGTTACGGACGGACGCAGCGAAACAAATGTATCGTTTCCGCAGGACACCTATATTGCCATTTTGGGAGAGAGTTTCGCATCACCCACAGCAACCTTGTCACCCAGTGGAATAGGCAGTTTGACCTATAATAGCAGCAATACTGATGTAGCAACAGTCAATCCCTCCACGGGTGCTGTCACCATTAATGCAGTAGGTACAACCAATATCACTGCGTCTTACGCTGGCAACAGTACCTATAAGCCCAGCAGTGCCACCTACGCGTTGACTGTCAGCAATTCGAGTAGTAGTAACTCCTTCACTTGGGATTTGAGTACCAACTCCTATTCGTCAGCAACGACAAATCAAGTTGTTTGGAGTAGTGATTATGCCACGATGACATCCGATAAGAATACTTCTAGTACTAGTGCTAATAATTATCTGGGTGGAGATGCTAACAATAGGACCAGTTCACGCTTTTACAAAGATTTTACACTTACCATTGCTCCAGCCTCTGGTTACAAAATAACAAGCATTGAATTTACAGCAACAACAGAAAGTTATGCATCTGCCTTGAAAAACAGCACATGGACCAATGCAACGGCAACTGTTAGTAGCAAAACCGTTACCGTCACACCTACGGATGGAACATCCAATGTCGGTGCAACGATTGGTGCCACTTGCGGATTCACAGGTGTCACTGTTTACTATGAACAGACGAGCAGCACAGCACCCAATGCTCCGACCCTTACTGCATCACGCACCTTCTGGCCTAAGACAACAGAAGCCGCTTCGATGGTTGTGACTATCGCACCAACCACCGCAGGATCATACGTCCGATATACCACCGATGGAACAGAACCTTCAACTTCAAACGGCACGTTAGTGATTTCTTCACAGAACGTGACCATCACAGGCACAACCACTGTCAAGGCAATCGCCTACGTAGGTGCAGCCACCAGCACCATTGCCACTGCCACCTACACGCTCGGTCAGACCGTCAATTCGATAGCAGCATTTAAGGCACTGACTATAGGAAAAGAGGCAAGGCTGTATCTTGACCCCGCAAACGATGCCCGTGTGCTCCATGCGAGCGGCAGTGAGATTTACGTCCGCGACAATACGGGCGCTATCTGCCTCTTCCTCAACAGTAACCTGCAGAATCCTGTACCTCAGCACGACTGGCACGTCGCCGGCTGGATTATTGGTAAGTATCAGCCTTACAACGGACTGCCTGAGATGTTGGCCACCAGCAATACAACCACCAACTACATGGCGTTCGCCGCTCCTGTGACAGAGACACCGACAGAGCCTGTCGCCATCAATCCCAACGACTTCGACAACTACAAGGCCGACTGGGTGACGATTACTGACTTGCGTGCCGAAAGTAACAACAATGTCACGGATGATGCTGGGAACACCTTCAAGGTATATAACAAGTACGGTCTCAATGCGGACAGTCACTATCAAGACCTCTACGACTACGCTCTGGTTGACCTGACAGGTCTGGCCGTTCCTTACGGTAATGACAAAGAGATTGTGCCGATTTACTACAACGACGTCCGTCCCATCGTCTATGTCATCGATGAGAACAAAAATTTCACGTCGCCAGACAATGACATTCAGAACGTGACTGTACGACTTGTCCGCACGCTGTCTGCCAGCAACTGGAATACGTTTGCTATTCCCTTTAACATTCCCGATTTCAATGGCAGAGTTCGTAAGTACGAACATGCAGAAGGCACGACGATGGTATTTGTCGATGATTACATCGAGGCAGGCAAACCCTACCTTGTCAAGCCTGACGAGAGCATCGTCAATCCTGTCTTTACCAACGTGACACTCTCTGCCACTCCTCCACAGAATGTGGAAGATGTGGAAGGCGGTTACAGTTTCAACGCCATCTACTCGCCGACGAACATCTACTCTGCCGACAGAACGAACCGCTTCCTCAAGACCGACGGCTATCTCTACTATCCGACGGATGAAGATGCCGGCCGTCTGAAAGGTATGCGAGCCTACTTCGTCGTGCCTGAAGGTGCATCGAACATCAAGGTCAACCCCGACGGCACTGCTACTGCGATTGATGACCTCGTCATCATGAACGACTTGAGAGACAACAAGGTCTATGACGTCAGCGGCCGCATGGTCAGCAGCGACCTGCGAAACCTGCCGCGCGGCATCTACATCGTGAATGGGAAAAAGATGGTTATACGCTAAAGCATGGAGGACAGAACAATGAAAAAGAACTATATCATTCCCGAAACGATGAAACAAGTGAACCTACATACAGATACTTACCTACAAGCAGCCAGTGACCCTCACATCAACGACGACGGCGATGTCGTAATACCAGGTGAGGGCGGAGGCGGCAATGCCGACGATGGCTGCGCCAAGGAGCGCAACGCTTGGGAGAGTGGCGGCCTATGGGCGTTCCTGCTCATGCTGCTGTTCTTTGCAGCACCCAACATGAGCCTACGGGCACAAGTCACCGACGGTGAACCCGATGCTACGAAGACAGTAGAAAGCATTACTTTCGTACAGTTGAATGGTACTACCGTCACATACGCTTCAGGTACGTTTGACGATGTGACCGTCCTTCCAGGTGTCGGTCTGAAGATCTATGCCACCGGCAGCACGACGTCGGTGGACTACCTCTTCTGCCAGATGTCGAGTATTACTTATACCTACAATGGTGGCGTCTCCCCTGTTGACAACAACGTCAACGCCAACTGGAACATTGCGGGCAAGAACATACCAGAAAGTGGTCCACACAACTGGGGTACAGATGGCTATTTCAAGTCTTCAACAGATTACAATGCTTCGACCGATGACTGGGCATGGCGACTTGAATATCCGCATATCAGCGAGAGCAGTAACTGTCAGCGTGTAGTGAAAGCGTGTGGTCAATATGGCATTACCTACTCCCTCGAATGGGACAACTCGAAGAGAGGCAACCGCTGGACGGTCTATACCATGTGCGCAGCAAACAACGCCAGCAACGTGGACCGCACTAACACCTTCTATACCGACCCTGCTGTGACTAATTCACCTGCAAATAGTTACACTCAAAGTAGTACATACAGCCGTGGTCACCTTTGCCCGAGTGCCGACCGTTTGGCTTCGACGGCACAGAACAAGCAGACGTTCTTCATGACCAACATGCAACCGCAGTACCAAAACCACAACGGCGGTGTATGGGGTACACTTGAAGGCTATGTGAGAACCAAATGGCAACCAACCAACTCGAACGACACGCTCTATGTCGTGAAGGCTGCAACCATCGAGAACGTAACACTGAACGGCTCCACCCAGTCGGGCGTCATCACGACGACTACCGACGGCGACGGCAACACCCTCCAAGTGCCGAAGTATTTCTACATGGCCTTCCTGTACTACACAAAGTCAACCAACTCCTACAAGGCATTCGCCCTCTGGACGGAGCAGAAGTCATCAAACAACGACAGTGCCGCCACCATCATCAGCAACAAAATCAGCATCGACGAACTTGAACTCCGCACAGGCATCGACTTCTTCTGCAACCTGCCTGACGACATTGAGGCAACTGTCGAAGCCACGGCTACCTACTGGGACAATAGCAGCAACAGCGCGAAGGAGCGTCTTTACGACATTCCCGAGCCAGCCGATGATGACACCATCAACATCGAGGACATCGAAGGCGCAGAGATAGCCGCGATGTAAACCATCCGACACATAACATAAGAAAAACCTCAAAAGTGATAAAGTGAAGAGGCGGCCCTTACGAGCCGCCTCTTCTCAGTCTGCGGAAGAGATTCGTGATCTTTTCGTTCATCAGCACGTCGATGCCGACGAACGACCCTGCACAGATGAAGCATTGAGCCGTGAACATCAGGACGGATTCGGAGATGCTACCCGACGGCTCAACGCAGAAACCTGCGACTGCCATGCCCACGCCTGCGAGTAGCAAGAAGGCAGCCGCAAGCATTCGGAACTTTGCATTCGTCATACTTGCGGCTACGGATTAGGGTTCGGGCTCGTCGCCGCCTTCGTCCTCGTCCTCGGGCTTCGGGGTGGTGTCCTGCAGGCTGACGGCCTGGAGGTTGCGCCAGAGGTCCTTGTTCGGGGTGTAGACGATTTTGCGGCGATAGACGAGTTCTGCAGCCGATTCGGGCTGTTCGTCCGATGCTTTCGCGTTGACGGCGAAGCGGAAGGAGCCGATTTCAGGCACCTCGACCGAGTGGCCGTTCATCAGGAAGTTCTTGAACTCGTTGCACAGCGCATCGACCGCTGCGTAGAAGACGCCGCGACGCACGCCCGAGTTGTCGGCTGCACGCGCCAGGAGATAGTCCTTGTCGATGCGCGGCAGGGTGACGCTGCGGGTCACGTAGGCGTTCTTCTTCTTCATTGCCAACTTCTGGAGTTTGGACTTAAGCCATACTTTTGCCATAGTTGTGTTTCAATTAACAATTAATAATGAACAATTAACAATCTCTCACTCTTCTCCTTTGCGCGCCGAGGATAGGGGTGTTTGTCTTTCGACGGTGCAAAAGTAGATAATCCAAAATAAAGAAAGAGGGAAATCGGGGGTGTGCGAACGTGAAGTGATAAACTTTAACATTACAGAGTGCCCCGCTGCACAGTAGGCAGCGGGGCACTTACCTTATTATTTAATGCACGCGTATGCGCGCGCATGAACAAAAGTATGTGTAATCAGGATGGCCTGCGGCTATGGCTCTTGCATGGCCTGCTTGTAGCATTCGCGGCAGAGGGGTTCGTACTCCTTGGTCTCGCCGAGCATGACCTGTCGGTCGCCCTCGACGATGCGGTGGCTGACGTAGGCGAGTGAGCCGCAGCGCATACAGATGGCGTGCACTTTCAGTACGTCGTCGGCAATGGCGAGCAGTCGGGGCATGGGTCCGAAGGGTTCGCCTCGGAAGTCGAGGTCGAGGCCTGCGACGATGACGCGGACGCCGCGGTTGGCGAGTTCGTTGCAGACGGCGACGATGCCGTCGTCGAAGAACTGTGCTTCGTCGATGCCGATGACCTGTGAGTCGCCGCAGAGCAGGAGGATGCTCTGTGAGGAATCGACGGGGGTGGACATGATGCTGGTGCCTTCGTGGCTGACGACTTCTTCTTCGCTGTATCGGACGTCGATGGAGGGTTTGAAGATCTGGACGCGCTGGCGTGCGAACTGGGCTCGGCGCATACGGCGGATGAGTTCTTCGGTCTTTCCCGAGAACATGGAGCCGCAGATGACTTCGACGCGGCCTGCGCGTATCATTTCGCCGCTTCTGAAATTGAGTTCTGCCATGGTGATGGAGTTATGGTGGTGTGATTCAGTTTGAAGAATTCCCAGATGACGATGCCGGCGGTGGTGGAGACGTTGAGCGAGTGCTTCGTGCCGAACTGGGGGAGTTCGAGGCATCCGTCGCAGAGGTCAACGACGCTTTGCTGCACGCCTTTCACTTCGTTGCCGAAGATGACGGCCATCTTTCTGCTCTGGGCTTTGTACTGTGTGGCTTGCAGACGGCTCAGGTCGATGCTGTCTTCGGCCTGTTCGACGGCAAGGACGGTGTAGCCATCGGCCTTGAGCCGTGTTACTGCCTCGTGGGCATCGGCGCAGTAGGTCCAGGCGACGGATTCTTCGGCTCCGAGGGCGGTCTTGTGTATCTCGGGGTGGGGTGGACGGCCTGTGATGCCGCAGAGGACGATGCGTTCGACGCGGTAGGCGTCGCTGGTGCGAAACACGCTGCCGACGTTGTACATCGACCGCACGTTGTCGAGTACGACGACGAGCGGCATTTTCTCGGCTCGGCGGAACTCCTCGACCGTGAGGCGTCCCATCTCAGTGACTTTCAACTTACGTCCCATCGCCGTCTCATTGAAGTTGTTTTCTCTTTGCGCGTACCATGAAGAAGATGCCGATGAGCACAAAGGGAATGCTCAGCATCTGTCCCATGTCGAGCGGCAGCGTACCGTCGTCAACGCCGCCCTGCACTTCTTTCAGAAATTCGATGAAGAAACGGAACGTGAAGATGGATGCGAGGCAGAAGCCGAAGTAGAAGCCGCTGCCGGCACGACGCCATTTCTTATAAATGAGATAGGCGATGAGGAAGATGACGATGTAGGCCAGCGCCTCGTACAGTTGGGAGGGATGACGCGGCACGAGTTGGTCGCCCACCATCGCTTCCTGCGTATGGAACAGGAATGCCCAGGGCACGTCGGTCTGGCTGCCTATGATTTCGGAGTTCATCAGGTTGCCCAGACGGATAAATGCGGCAGGCATGGCGGCCGTCACACCAAAGATGTCGAGCACCTGCATCGTCGGCAGTTTCGTGCGTCGGAGATAGAGCACGATGGCCAGGAACAGGCCGATGGTGCCACCGTGCGACGCCAGACCTGCGTAGCCGGTGTAGTGCCATTCGGACGGGAAGGTGTCATACTTAATGGGCAGCAGCATTTCAATCCAGCCTTGTGTGCTCGTCAGGTAGTAGTCGGGTTCGTAGAACAGGCAGTGACCGAGCCGTGCACCGATGATGATGCCGAAGAAGCAGTAGAAAAGCAGCGGGTCGAACTTGCCCGTCGGCTGCAACTTCCCCCGTTTGTCGGGCGCAGGGTCAATCTGCTCTTGGCGGTACATCCAGCGCACGAAGAGGAAGCCCGACAGGATGGCCAGCACCCAGCACAGCGCATACCAGCGCACCGTGACGGGACCTATGCTGAACGCCTCGACCGAGGGTTGCCAGTCGATGAAGAGCGGGAGCCCCACCCCCCTGACCCTCCCTACGAGGGAGGGGAGTATATAGTTCAATGTGAATAAGAAATTCATCTGTATAAAGAAATAAAGGTCAATGAAAAGAAGTATCTACTCCCCTCCCTCGCAGGGAGGGGCAGGGGGGTGGGTCTGCTGTTTTCAGACATTAAACCTAAAGTGCATAATATCGCCGTCCTGGACGACATAGTCCTTTCCTTCGACGCCCATTTTGCCTGCCTCGCGCACGGCGGCTTCGCTGCCGTAACGGATATAGTCGTCATACTTGATGACTTCGGCACGGATGAAGCCTTTCTCGAAGTCGGTGTGGATGACGCCGGCACACTGCGGAGCCTTCCAGCCGCGCTTGTAGGTCCATGCCTTCACTTCCATCGGGCCGGCGGTGATGAATGTCTCGAGGTTGAGCAGATGGTAGATGGCCTTGATGAGGCGGTCACAGCCGCTCTCGGTGAGGCCCATGTCCTCGAGGAACATTTGCTTCTCCTCGTACGACTCGAGTTCGGCGATGTCGGCCTCGGTCTGTGCCGAGATGATCATCAGTTCGGCTTCCTCGTCCTTGATGGCCTCGCGCACCTGGGCGACGTACTCGTTTCCGTTGGCAGCCGAGGCGTCATCGACGTTGCAGACGTACAGGACGGGTTTGGTCGTGAGCAGGAACATCTGCTTGGCACAGGTGACTTCTTCGTCGTTCTGAAGTTCGACGGTGCGGGCGCTGCGGCCTTGTTCGAGGGCTTCTTTGTAGCGGAGCAGCAGGCCGAGTTCGACCTTTGCCATCTTGTCGCCGCCTACATTGGCTTGTTTCTCGACACGCTTGATGCGGTTTTCGACCGTCTCGAGGTCCTTCAGTTGCAGTTCCGTGTCGATGATTTCCTTGTCGCGGACAGGATCGACGGAGCCATCGACGTGGACGACGTTGTCGTTGTCGAAACAGCGCAGCACGTGGATGATGGCGTCACATTCGCGGATGTTGCCCAGGAACTGGTTGCCCAGGCCTTCGCCCTGGCTCGCCCCCTTGACGAGTCCGGCGATGTCAACGATGTCGCAGACGGCAGGGACGATGCGTCCAGGATGCACCAGTTCTGCGAGTTTCGTGAGGCGTTCGTCGGGTACGGACACCTGTCCCATCTGTGCGTCGATGGTGCAGAAAGGAAAGTTGGCTGCCTGCGCCTTTGCGCTCGACAGACAGTTGAACAGTGTTGATTTTCCCACGTTGGGAAGGCCTACAATGCCTGCTTTCAATGCCATAATTATGGAGAATTTATGGGGGAGTTATAGGGAATGTATATATTTTTTAGCCCAGTCGCTTGAGATACTGTTCTGGAGCGTCTGACACACTTCGGTGGCGAGGTCGATGCCGTGCTGTACGACGGCAGCCCAGCGTTGCTCGTCCAGCGTGTCGAGGTCGTTGCGGCGGATGCCGTTGCGGATGAGTCCGTAGATGATGCCGGCGTTGAAGTTGTCGCCGGCACCGATGGTGCTGACGGTCTCGACCTTCTGTACGGGGAAACTCAGGCGGCCGCTGGGCGTAAGCACAGAGACTTCACCGCCTGCGTCGGTCGAGAGCATCTGCCGGCAGTGGAAGGAGATTTCGCGACGATAGACCGCCTCGGCGTCGGTCGAGCCGAAGAGGTTGTCCAGGTCTTCGGTCGAGCCGCGCACGATGTCAGCAAAGTCGAGGTTCTCAAGCATGTCGGCATAGATTTTCACGACTTCGTGACGGTGGCTCGAACGGAAGTTCAGGTCGTAGTAGATGAGGGCGCCGCGTTGGCGTGCATACTGCAGAAACTCGCGTACGCGCGGCCGCAGGGCTGCGTTGAGCACGAAGTAGGAGCCCATCATCACGATGTCGTCGGCCTGGATGTCGGGCCAATCGACCTCGAAGCGTGCGGCGGGATAGTCCTTGTAGAACATGTATTCGGCATCGTTCCGCTCGTTGAGGAATGCGAGCGAGATGGCGCTGCGCCCGTTCTGATAGACGGCTACGTGGCGGTTGTCGATGCCGTTCTGAGCCATGAAGTCGAGGATGTGGCGTCCGACACGGTCGTTGCCTGTCTCGCTGAGCATTGTGACGGGCAGTCCGAGGCGTGCGAGCGACACCACTCCGTTGAACACGCTGCCGCCTGGCACAGCCGCCGTCGGTTGTCCCTGTTGGAAGATGATGTCCATGATGGTCTCGCCGATACCGATGATCTTGCGCATGATTCCTATGTTTTTGAGTTTTGTTTTGCAAAGGTACGATTAAGTGAGCGAAAATCCAAACTTGTTTGACTTTTTCCAAGCGTGAGCACGATACCACAGTTCATTCCCCACCATTCCCCCTGCCATTCTTCGCCATTCTTCACCGAAAAGATACCCCTGCCGAACATCAAAATCATCCAATCCGCAGTTGAAACTCAAAATTTAACTTAAATTCCCATAAATATAACTTAAATTTATGTAAATTTAACTTGAATTTGTATAAACATAAGTTAAATTTTGAGTTTCAACTGCAGTGTGGTGATGTTTGTGCTGGAGCGTGGTGATGTTTGTGGTGGAGAGGTGTGATTTTTTTGGTGCCGTGTGCCGACGGACGGAGTGCAAAGGCGGTTTTTGCGGATAATTTCATGCATTTGAATGATTTTTGATAGGAAATGAAACATTTTTTGAAGGTTTTGTTCCAAATAATCTCTAACTTTGCAGCCGAATATCGCATCTAATTAACTTTAACTCACTATGAAAAGAATGAAATGTATGGCGGCTCTTGGGCTGGCCCTTTGTTCCCTGACTACACAGGCTCAGGTAACCCTGAATTTCGATATGGGCAGTCGCGGCCAGAAAGTGACCGAGGACCATTACGGAATCTTCTACGAGGAAATCAACCATGCGGGCGACGGCGGTCTGTATGCCGAACTGATTCAAAACCGCTCGTTCGAGGACAACGCCGGCAATCCCGATAAATGGTGGACGGTGGGCAATGCGTCGATGTCTATTGCCACCGACAACATGCTCAACATGGTGCAGGAACATGCCCTGCGCCTCAAGATTAATGCCAACGGAGGTGGTGTGCGCAACGAAGGTTTCTGGGGCATTAACATCGTCAATGGCTGCCAGTACCAACTGTCGTTCTGGATGCGTGCCGACGACACGTATGACGGCACGATTATCGCTGAGTTGCAGAGCGAGGGTGGCAGCAGTCTTGGACGTGCCAACATCCGCGTCAATGCCACGAAGGAATGGCAGAAATATACCGCCACCATCACCGCTACGGGTAACGATACGAAGGGATGGCTGGCACTGAAAGGCAATACGGCCGGAACGGTGGTCATCGACGTGGTGAGCCTCTTCCCGCCGACGTTCAAGAACCGTCCCAACGGTTGCCGTCCCGACCTGGCACAGAAGTTGGCCGACCTGAAGCCGCAGTTCATGCGTTTCCCTGGCGGCTGCTTCATCGAAGGTGCCTTCTGGGGTGGACAGACCAACCGCTTCGAGTGGAAGAAGACGGTGGGCCCCATTGAGGAGCGTCCTGGACACCTGAACCGCAACTGGGGCTATCGCGTTTCAGACGGACTCGGTTATCATGAGATGCTGCAACTGGCCGAGGACCTCGGTGCTGCGTCGATGTTCGTCGTCAACATCGGTATCGGCCACGATTGGCGTGTCAGTGATACGGAAATCGAGCCCTACGTCCAGGAAGCCCTCGATGCCATCGAGTATGCCATGGGC
Source organism: Bacteroidaceae bacterium (assembly GCA_024684455.1). Lineage (GTDB taxonomy): Bacteria > Bacteroidota > Bacteroidia > Bacteroidales > Bacteroidaceae > UBA3839. The sequence goes on from JAIKWU010000076.1 coordinate 88,172, forward strand.
GGCACCGATACTTTCTACGGACGTATGCGCGCGGAGAACGGACATCCAGAGCCCTTCAACCTGAAGTACATGGAAATCGGCAACGAGCAGGAATTCATGCTCAACCGCGAGGACTACCTGAAGCGCTATATGCAGTTCTACAACGTCATCAAGGCGCGCTGGCCTGAGATTCACCTCATTGCCGACAACTACTGGTTTGACTCTGTGACCGAACCTGTTGAACTGCGTGACGAACACTTCTACGACACGCCCGAGTTCTTCATCGACAACTATCACCGCTACGACAACCTGGCCAACTCGACCACCCACAGTTATGTCGGCGAATATGCCGTGACGAAGGACTGCGGCTGGTGGGGCAACCAGAACGCCGCCATCGGCGAGGCTGTCTTCATGCAGGGCTGCGAGAACAACAGCAGCACCGTCACCATGATGAGTTATGCGCCTATCTTCACACACGAAGAGAACTATGCCTGGCATCCCGACATGATTCGTTTCAACGCATCGATGAGTTACGGCACACCTTCGTACTACGTTCAGCGCATGTTTGCCAACAACATCGGTAAGGAGAACATCCGCTGGACCGAATCAGGCAACGCTCCGTCGTTCGACATGTCGAAAGGCTCTGTCGGAGTGGGCACCTGGGCCACCAGTGCCACGTTCACAGGACTTACCGTCACAGCCAGTGACACGACCTTCCGTGCCGAAAACCTGAAGAAGGACGACTGGATGACCAGAAACGGCACTTGGACGCTCAGCGACACCACTTTCCGTCAGACAAACACCACCTCTGGCGACGTCACCTGTGTGCTCAAGAAGCAGTTCACCACCACCAACGTCGATATGACAGTTCATGCCACGAAGAACGGCGGTTCGGAAGGCTTCCTCATCATCTTCGACTATAAGGACGAGCAGAACTACTCATGGCTCAACCTCGGTGGATGGGGCAACTCGAAACATGCCATCGAGCAGTGTAAGAACGGTTCCAAATCGACGCTGGCCGACGCTGCAGGCAAACTGACCACAGGAAAGACCTACACCATCCGTGTCAGAAAGCAAGGTCAGAAGGTGACCTGCTACCTCGACGGCGAACAGATTCTCGAGACCAACCTCAAGAACTATGCCGCTCAGTTGGTTTACACCAGCGCCAACATCGATGACGACACGAACACCCTCTACGTCAAACTCGTCAACCCGCAGGCCACCGCTGCTGAGACTACACTTTCGTTCACCAACGGACGCGCCGTCTCGGGCGAGGTCGAAGTGCTCTCTTCGCCCAACGGCACCGATGAAAACACCATTGGCAGCCCCTACTACATCACGCCGAAGACGCAGAACATCACCGTGGCCGACGATGGCAAAATCGTCTTCAACTGCGTGCCCTACTCTGTCAATGTGCTCCGTCTGAACGTCGCCGACGTTGAGGCTCCCGTGCTGGAGCCCCTGCCCGAAGCACGTCTGTCGTACACCTTCAGCGAAGGCACCCCCACCGACGACAGCGGCAACTACACAGGAACGCTGCGCGGCAAGGCTTCCGTCGTTCAGTTGGAAGATGGCAACTATGTGCTGGCTACTGGTCTGCAGGGCGAACAGAGTTATATGGACATCCCCGTCGCTGCAGTGAAGAACGCACTCACCGACGCCACCGACTTCACCATCAGCCTCGACCTGCTGCCGCGTGCTGCCAACAACACCAACAACTTCTGCTGGGCGTTCGAGTTTGCCAACGGCACCAGCCAGTACCTCGGCCTGATCTGCGCAGGAGGCAACGGCAACTGGTACTACCAGGCCAAGGGCAACAGCAACACCACTACCGTCGATTCGTGGGCTGGACTGCGCCTCAGCCAGTGGCACAACCTCACCTATACGCAGAAGGACGGCGTAGGCCGTATGTACGTGGACGGACAGTTGCGTAACACAAAGAACGTCAACGCACACCCCTCTGAATTCCTCTCCAAAATCACCGGTGCCTCGCTAGGACACTCGCCGTTCTCGGCCGATGCCATCATGGAGAACACCCTCTTCGACAACCTTCTCATCTTCGACAGCGCGCTCGACGAGACACAGGTACGCGACATTGCCAGTCGTGCAGCCGCCATGCCGACCGACCATGCCTTCGACAATCTCGACGACCTGCAAGACCTCGAAATCCTCGTCAAGGAAGTGAAGAACTACTACAAGGACGCTGACAACTCTTCGCTCACCAGTGCCTACAATTCTGCCTCGCGAGCCATCAGCAACACCTCGCTCTCCACCAAGCGTCAGCGCTATCAGCAACTCGTCGAGGCTGTCAACAACTACCAGCAGGCCGAACTGGACAAGGCTGAGCGTGGCGAAGCAGCCAACCTCACCTTCCTCATCACCAACAGTTCATTCACCCGTTATAACATCGGCTGGCAGGGCATCCACATCCCCACCAGTGGCAACTATGCAGGCTATGCCAGCGAGACAGCCGAGCAGTTCTCGCGTCCGTTCGACCTCTGGCAGGAAATCGACGGACTGCCCGAAGGCATCTACACCCTCACGTGTAACGCCTTCTACCGTGCCGGCGACATTGCCACTGCCTACGCAGCCTGGCAGGCTTCCGACCCCACCACCCAATACGCACAACTCTATCTCGGTGAGGCCTCTACGCCGCTCGTCAACCTCTACAGCAGCGAGCAGTACACCTACGATCCCTACAACTATCCTGACAACCTCACGGCGGCTTCGAAGGCATTCAACACCGACGGTCAGTACGGTGAGAACTCCGTCACCTACACCCTCGAAGCCAGTCAGCCCCTGCGCCTCGGTATCCGCAAGCCGCAGACTGTTGCTGCCGACTGGGTGGCCTACGACCACTTCCAACTCCGCTACGAGGGAACGGCCACGGGCATCGAAGAAGTACAAAGTGCAAAGAACAATGTACAGAGTACCATTTACGACCTTGCCGGTCGTCCTGTCAAGAATCCGACACGCGGCATCTACATCGTAGGCGGACGCAAACTGTTCATCAAATAAGTGCTCGGAAGCGAACTTCCATTTGAAAAAATCCGTGGCGCGGTGTGAATTCACACCGCGCCACGGTTGCTATTCACACTTGTCAGGGCATTCTTTTGTTTCAAAAAAGCAGAAAATGTTTCAAAAAAGCAGAAAACCTGTGTGTTTTTGTACTGTGTACTTTGTAGTTTGTACTTTTTGTCGTACCTTTGGCTACACCAAGTTGAGAAGTTTAAGTAGTTAAAGAAGTTAGGAACGACGTATGCTACTCACTGCTTTACCGATGATGGTCTGCCTGTTCTGGACAGTTTTTTTGCTGACCAACTACTTCGAGACGCACGATCCTGTACGGGGTCGTCTGTCGGTGTTCATGCTGGCGGCGACATTGCTGTATGCAGGTCATTATGTTTTTTTTAACCGCTACGAGGAGTGGATTCCACTGAGCGATACGGTGTATGTGTATGCGAACCTGTCGGTCTATCCTCTCTATCTGTGGTATATTGATAAACTGACGGAAGGACCTGACCGTCCGAACTTCTGGCGGCGTCTGCTGTTTTTGATTCCTCTGCTGGTGGCGAGTGCGACGTGGATTACTTATCAGCGAATGGATGCGGCACAGACGGCTGCGTTCATTGACGCTTATCTCTATCGAGGCAGCATGGAGGGACTGAGCGGTGCCGCCTACGTTCAGGCAGTCATCCATGCGGTGGCGCGTCTGCTGTTTGCCGTGCAGATTCTGCCGATATTCATTGCGGGCAACCGCCGTCTTCACCTGTTCGACCCGAAGAGGGAGAAGGGCCTGCACGGCATCCGCTTCCTGCTGATGCTCTTTGCAGTGGTGTCGTTTTTCTCGTTTGTTTCCAACCTCGTGGGGCGACACCAGTTCTCGTCGTCACACATGCTACTGGCTGTTCCTTCGGTGGCTTTTTCAGTGTTTCTTTATTATATAGGATATTTGGGGTATAGGGTGAGACCCAACGGACCCACTCCCTTGCCCCTCCCTGTGAGGGAGGAGAGTAATTACCCTCATTCTGAGACATTCTCCTCCCCTCCCTCACAGGAAGAGGTAGGAGGGGAGCCCGTGATGTCTTTGCGCGAACAAATCGAGCACTTGATGAAGGTAGAAGGTGCTTTTCTGCAGCCTAACCTTAAAATCAGCGACATGGCTCAACGGCTGGGCTCAAACCGTAACTATATCTACGAAGCGATTAACAAGGAGATAGGGATGTCGTTCTCGGAGTATGTGAACCGTCTGCGTGTGGCGCATTCGCAGGAACTGATGAAGAAGCATCCCGACATGCTGCTGGGTGAGGTAGCGGTAAAGTCGGGTTTCAGCAGCATGGTCAGTTTCTACCGTTCGTTCAAGAAGTATGTGGGCTGTGCACCGAAGGAATGGCAGTCGGACCACCATGAGTAGAGTCGGCGCAAACGCCGTGAAGGCAGGTTGAGAAAGAGTCGTTGACGGGGAGAGAACGTCATGCCGACGTGCTGCATGTCGCGTAGGATTTCACGAAAAAAAACAGAGTCTTGCCACACACTGCGAGGTTCGTCGAGTGTGGCTGCAAAGAGATTGGCGATACGGTCGATGAGTGTATCGCCCAGATAGTCGTCGACGACGTCGGAGGGTATGGAACCCATGCGTAGACGGTTGAGACGTTCGCAGTATTCGGTCGTCCAGCGAAAGACGTTCGACGTGTGTTCCTCGCCTTTCAGATAGATGCTTTCGTGTAGTGTGCGCACGTCTTTCTGCGTCTGGAAAATGAGGCGAAGCCAGAAGAGATAGTCTTCGCCGTTGATGATTTCACGAGGAAGGTCGAACTGGTGGGCATTGAGTGCTGAGTGGCGATAGAGACTGCCCCAGGGCACGCCGATAGTTCCTTCGCCGCGCACGGTCAGATGGCGGAAGAGTTCGATGGGGACTGTTCCTGTCGGATATCCGATGCTGGCACTGTTGCCCAGCACAATGTCGGTGTCATCGGTAGCGTTTTGCAGCAGACGCTCGATGCCATCGACTCTGAGTTGGTCGTCGGCATCGACATAGGTGAGCCATTCGCCCGCAGCCTGCTGAGTGCCTCTCCAACGTGCGGCAGTGCGGCCCTGGTTGGGCTGATGGACGACGCGGATGCGGCTGTCCTGTTGTGCCTTGGCGTCGCAGATGCGTCCGCTCTCGTCGGGCGACCCGTCATCGACAAGCACGATGTCAACGTCTGTGTGGGTTTGATGACAGAGGCTGTCGATGCACGCCGCAATCGTGTCGGCAGCGTTATAGACGGGAACGACGATGGAGACGGTCATGGTTGGGAATAGTCAACGTGGAAGACATCGACACAGTTGCCGCCACGGGTGCCGCGTCCTTGCGAGGTGGTGATGACGGTACGTCCGTCCTGCGAGATGTCCAGTCCGACGGTGTAACTGTCGGCAGGAACGCTGAGCACGAGGCGCATGCTTTGTGTGTCAACGATGTCCAGACGGCTGTCCATGTTGCAGGCGGCAAAGACGTAGCGGCCGTCGGGCGAGAGTTCGATGGTGCGTGCACCGGCACCGACCTTACACTCCTGCCAGCCTGTGACCGTGGCAAGGTGATTGTTGAAATGATGTGCTGCATCGAGAAAACGGTCGAGACGGATGCGCTGCACGTAGCCTGCACGATTGATGGAGAGGTAGAGCCAGCCGTCGCGGATGACGAGATGGCGCACGTTGGCACGCATACCTTGCATACGTCCGAGGTACTGTTTTGTCTGCATGTCAATCACGGCAATACCACCGCCCTGTCCCATGCAGCCTACGAGCAGGTAGCGGTCGTCGGGTGTGAACACCGTGCCGCGCAGACACCAGCCGCTGTCGTCGTCGCGATCGACCTGCATGTCGAGGCCGAAGTTAAGGTCGAGTTTCTTGTCAATTACGAAAAGGTGTTCATACTTCCAATCACGAGGATGGGGACTCTGGATGTTAATCACGCCGACGGTGTTGTCGCCCCAGTGTGTCACCACCATCCAACGTCCGTCGTGGCTCGGACACACCATCTTCGGCAGTGGACCTGTCTCCAGGACGACGACAATGCTGTCCTTTTCGGTGTCAATCACGGCCATCGCCGACGGCTCCTGCGCATTGAGGTCGAACGTGCGGCGATAGAAAGGGACCCAGAAGTAGCGTCCACCGTGCGAGAAAGCACCCTCGACAGGCTTGCCCTGGAAAGTGTGCAGGTTCTCGGTGTAGAAGCGAAAAGGAAAGAGTTCGTGCTGTTCGAGAAACAGCGCTGTGTCGGCTTCGGTGAAATTGTGCTCAACGACGGCCAGTTTTCTACGGCTCACCATGTCGTAGGCAATGGTCTTGCAGCCTTCGAGGCTATTGATGTAGAACTTCTTGCCGCGGGGATGAATGTTGGCAGACTTCGGCGAGTGGATGTCGGCATCGGGCTGAGGTTCAGCAGCGCTTGTGCTGAAGTTCTGAAACTTGTCCACCAGCGTGACGCTGATACTGCCGTCTTTCGCCGTCAGCGTCTGCCCGATGCGTGGATGTACTTCGGGATAGGTCTGAGCGAACAGCGAGGTCGCACAGAGAGACAGGAGGAAAAGCCAATGCTTCATTGCTGACGATGTTTTTGAATAAAGATGAGGATGAGCATGATGACCATGCTGATGCCGGCAACCCATAGGAGAATCGTGGGTGAAGGAATAGAGGACGTTTTCTCTTTTGCCGGTGCAGGGGTAGCAACGGTGTCTGTTTCTACGACTTCTTCGGCGGGTTCGGCAGGCTTGGGTGCCACCTCGGCTTCAGCATATTCGACGCTGTAGATGTTGACAGCGTTGCCGCCGCCACTGCCGCTATGGCCCTGCGAGGTGACGATGACGATACTGCCGTCGTCAGAGATGTCCAGCCCTACGGGATAACTGTCAACGGGCGTCGAGCACACCATCTTCATGCTGCGTGTATCAGCGACGCACAGACGACTGCCGCCGTTGCAGGCTGCAAAGAAGAAACGTCCGCTGGGCGAGGCCTCGATGGTGCGTGCGCCGCTCATAACGGTACACTCTTCCCAACCACTAACCGTGGCAGTCTTGCCTTGCATCTGTCGTGCTGCGTCCATGAATTTGCTGAGCGGCATCCGCTGGATGACACCGGCAGCGTTGCTGGAGAGGTAGAGCGTGTCGTTCTTGATGACGAGGTGGCGGATGTTGGCACGCATACCGAGCATACGTCCCATGTACTTCTTGGCCTTCAAGTCAATCACGGCGATGCCGCCTGCACCGCCCATGCAGCCGACGAGCAGATAGTTGTCGTCGGGTGTGAATACTGTGCCTCGCAGTGCATAGCCGCTACCGTTGTCACGGTTGACAGACTCGCTGAGGCTGAAGTTGAGTTTCAGTTGGTAATCGACGATGTAGAGTTGGTCGTAGTGCCAGGACGCAGGGTCGTCGCCGCTGATGTCCAGCGTCGCCACGGTGTTGTCGCCCCAGTGACTGATGGCCACTGTACGGCCGTCGTGCGACGATGCCACCATCTTCGGCAGCGGACCTGTCTCGAACAGGCGGACGATGGTGTCACGGTCGGTATCAATCACAGCCATCGCCGACGGGTCTTGTGCATTGATGTCGTAGGAACGGCGGTAGTAGGGCACCCACAGATAACGTCCGCCGTGCGTAAACGTGCTCTCGACGGGCTTGCCGCTGAAAGTGTTCAGTGCGCGGCTGCCATTGTTGTAGTGGCGGAAGGGGAACAGTCCGCTGGGTTTTGCCCACAGTGTGCGATGGCTGTCGTCAAACTGGTGGTGGATGACTTTCAGTTTCTTCCATGTCCCCATCTCATAGACGACGGTGCAGAAGCCTTCGAGCGAGTTGACGTAGAACTTCTTGCCGCTGGGGTGGATGTTGACCGACTTCGGACTGTGTATGTCAGCATCGTAGGTCTGGCGGTCGCCTGTGCTGAAACTCTGAAACTTGTGCAATAGCGTGAGCCTTACGCTGCCGTCGGCTGCCTGGTCTGTCTGTCCGATGCGGCTGTGAACGACGCCTTGTGCCCATGCAGTCGTGGCATAGAGCGACAGGAGGATGAGTAGTTGTTTCATTTTGCAGATGATTGTGAAAGGATTTCGACATGCTGCACTTCCGACTCCTTGCCTTTGTATAGGATGTCGATGCGGAATGAGGCTGCGTCGCTGTAGATGTGGAGCGGGAGGACCTCTTCGTCTGCAGGTTCGTAGTCGAAGCGCAGGTGGATGGTAGTGCCGCTAAGGTAGTTCTCCACAGGTTTCAGTGCATCGTCGCTGTCGAGAGGTCGCAGTGAAAAGATGGGGTCTGTCATGGCGATGACACGTGGCAGTTGGATGCGGAGTGAGTGGTCCTTGCTCTTGAACCATCCTGTGAAGGTGTCCCACCACGACTCGTCTTTTTCGGCATCGTCGTTGGTCACCACCGTCGTTCCCTCCCTGAGTGTGTTCTGGAGTTTCGACGGCACGAGCGAGTAGTTGCGCAGATATTCCTCGCGGGCTTGTTGTTGCTGCTGTGAGCGGTCACGCCGTTCACCTCGCAGGAATGCCAATGCCGACGCTTCCTTGTAGTGTACGTCATCCACCCAGCAGATGCGGTCGTCGGTCATGGCGATAGCACGGATGCGGGTGATGTCGTCGTACGATTTGCCTGGGTAGCAGAGGTGGACGGTGTCGAGGTCGGCCGTCGAGCGTTTCGGGATGATGTTCAGCGTCTTCGGCACCTTGATGACGTCGTACTCGTCGCGGTACATGTCGGTGTAGTGGATGCAGAGATAGACGCGCACGTTTTCCAGGTCGATGTCGCTGCGGTTGTTCAGTTTCACACGCATCACATTGTCGCTGTGCCAGAAGAGCCACGAGGTCTCGGGTTCAATCTGTACGTCGAGGTACGACTGCTCAAGCAGCAGGCTCTTGAACGGCGCATAGAGGTTTTCTTCGCAGAACTGCATGTCGCTCAGCAGTTCGTCGTAGATGCCTTGGTTGCCGCGACGGAAGAAGTGGTTGTAGATTTCGTCACGCGCCTCGTCCATACGGCCTTGGTTGGCATAGTGGCGTGCCTTCAGCAGGTTGGGACTGAACAGTCCGTAGCCCTCCATGGTCGAGGCATACAGGCGGCGCAGATACTGCCCTTCGGGTGTCTTCTTCAAATAAGTACGCATGTTGTAGGCGTCGAGCATGTCGGTCAGTCGTGCTGCCTGACGCGGATATTCCACCGAAGCCTGGTGGAAGCAACTCAGCGCTGCCTGCTCATTGCCGATTTGCTGGTTCATCAACCCTTCGAGTACAAGGGCTGGAGCCGTGCGGTCGGGATAGAGCGATTTGTATTTTTCTAGCAACTGAGCGGCCTCTCCTCCCACGGCCTCTCCTCCAGTCTGAGAAGGAGGGGAGGATAAAGTGTCTTCAAACTGGGAAAAGTGACTGCTCCCCTCCCTCTCAGGGAGGGGTTGGGGGAGAGTCTGCTGTTGTTTAGTTTGCAATAATATCTGCCCCATCGCTTCGAGCAGCATGGCTTCGCCGCATGTCGGATATTTGCGAAGAATGTTGCCCGTGTGCTTCAGCGCCTCATCCGTACGACCAGCGTAGAGGTCGAGGTAAGCCTTGTCTTTTTCGGTGCAGAGGGCGTCGTACTCATCCATGTACTTTTTGTAGATGGGCGTATAGTCCTCGAGATATTGGCGGTAGGTCAGTTTCAGCATCTGCAGGTCTTGCTGAATCTGCGCCTTCAGTTCCTTGTCCTCTTCATATTGCGAGAACACCTCGTCCATGCTTTTGTCGGCATTCTCGCCTGCTGCCAGTCCGAGCACGGCGAAGAAGTCGCCTGCCGCGGCACGTATGATGCTGCTGATCGAGATGTTCTCGACCATGGTCTGTCCGCCTCGGGCAGCACTGCGGGCCAGCCGCCACGTATCGCTCAGTTGCTTGTCTTGCTTCTGCAACTTGTACATATACTCCAGTACGGGGAACAGTTTGCGCTTGGCCTCAAGCACGTCTGGGGCCACGCCCGTGTAGTCCTGATGGGCCATGAAGTTGAGAAATTCATCGAAACTTTCGCTGCGCACCTGTGCCATTTCCATGGCGTTGAGCACGCGCACTGTCTGCTCCAGGTCGTAATCGCGACCCTGCTGCAGTTGTTCCTGTCGCTGAATGGCTTCGTAAGCAGGCACAAACTCTGCCGCCGGCTTATAGTGTTCGAGGTCGAGCGACAGCAGGTCGGTGTCGGTGCCACGGCTACAGCCGCTGAGCATGAGTGTCAATACGGCAAGGACTGAAAAAGCAATCTTCTTCATTATAAATGAAATAAGTGAGTGTGCAAAGATACGATTAAGTGAGAGGAATACAAAATGAAAGTCGAAAAACTTTCATATTAAAAACAACCGAGACAACTGAGGACAACTTTTGATTGAAAGAAATGGGGATAAATTTCTGGGTAATTTCTTTCAGAAGGTATTAACGATTGCTTGTAGGGACGACCCGTGGGGCGTCCCGATTGGTGTTTCCTGTCCGACATGGACGCCCCACGGGTCGTCCCTACAGGGTGCGAAAACCTTCAAAAATTGCACTGCGGTGCGTTTTTTGACGAGTTTTAGAGGTGTTTTGTGACGGGTAAATCGCGCAATCAAAAGGTTGGACCCCCAATCATTGCTAAAAATGGAGGGGGCTAATGAAACCAGTGGTAAACGGTGCGGACGATGCGGCCGAGCCAGGTGTAGCGGATGCCCCAGTCGCGGATGGCATGGGCAAAGGCGGCCTCGATGGCGGGGTCGGCCTTGGGCTCTACTTTCTCGAGCAGTAGCGGACTCTGCAGGGGTTCGCGGTCGAACTCGTAACATTGTAACAGACGGAACGAACGGAAGTGGGTGCCGCTCGTCAATCCGATGTTGCGCACCATCGTATGCGACGGTGTCAGACAGAGTCCACCTGCCTTGTAGATGGCGATTTCCCAGCAGATGTCCCACGGAATGGGCCGCTTTTTCAGCGACTTAAGGCAGGGAAACACACCGCCGTACTGGATGCGCTGACAGTCGTCGTCGGTCATGCCGTCGAGGGCCTCCTCCTCCGATGTGTAGTGCCGGAAATGCTGCAGCCAGCGGTCGCGCCACGTGGCCCAGCCCCAACCTGACATATGGGGGGTGAAGTAAGCCCCACCCCCAGTCTCTAAGTTTGTAAACCCACTTATGTGCATCACTTTCGGCTCGTCGCGGTAGAGCGTGAGGGCATCGTTGATGTACTGCAGGAAATAGGGTGAGGTGACGATGTCGTCCTCGAGCACGACAACGGTGTCGTGTGCCTTGAACACCTCGGCAATGCCTTCGGTGATGTTGCGCTCCAGATAGATGTTTTCGGGTCGAAGGACGAGGGTCAGGCTCTTGAGCCGATGGTCGTGCTCCACTTGTTGCTGAACCGCATGGAGATACTTGCGCACTTTGTTGACCTGTGCCCACGAACGCTCGTCGCGCCCACCGTCGCTGAACACATAGACATCTGTTTCGGAGGCGAGCGTGTTGGCCATTAGAGCGTCAAGCGTCTGACGGGTGTTGTCGGCACGGTTATAGACAAAAAGGGCAACGGGAGCGGACATGGGGATGGGGTCAGCAGTGACGCAGCGCACGTATCTCGTCAACGCTGAGACGACGCGTCAGGTCGGTGAAGAAATGAGGGTGGGAAATGCGTTGTTCGGCCGGCGGTAATTGCATGTAGTCGCCATAGAGCAGGCGCAGATAGGAGTCGTACTGGCGCGGCACGGTGACGGTGGTGTCCTCGAAGGGAAGTTCGATAGTGTCCGTAAACCATTCCGTCTGGAAGATGCGTCCTTCCCATTGCGTCACACACACGGCTTTCGGACCGCTGCGCCCGACATACGTCTGTTCAAAGTCAAGGAAAGCCTGAAGGTAGCGTTCGGGACGGTGGCGGCGCCACTGGTTGAGCACATAGAGGCCACATTGGTGGACGTCGGCATGTAGGAGGCTGTTCCAAAAGAAGGAGAGGGAATAGCGGCTCACGGCATTGATGTACTTGTCAAAAAAGTAATGGCTGCGGTACTGCCGTGCCGTAATCACGGCGTCGGGCTCGTCGAACTCGTCGAGTGGAAATACGTCGATATAGACTCCGAGCACGTAAGGCAAACGCTCAAACTCCCAGATGGTGGTGTTGAGGTCTGCCAGTTTTGCAAAAGGCATATAGTAGCCACGGTCGCGCACCGAAATCATCTCGTATCCCTGCGGACGCAGCAGGTTGTTCATGTCGAGCAGACGGTTGTAGTCGCTGCGCGGCATGTAGATGTCGATGTCGTCGTCCCATGGGATGAAGCCTTTGTGGCGTACGGCTCCAAGTACCGTGCCGCCACAGGCTACGTAGCGCAGGTCGTGGTCGCGGAAAAACTGCTGTGCAAACTTGAGTGTGTCGAGCAGGTGCTGCTTCATTCGTTTGTCGGGAATTAAAGTTCGTCGTAGAGGTTGAGGAAGAGTTCGGCACACCACAGTTGCCACTTCTGGTTGCCTGTGAGCGACGCCATGGGAATGTCGCGGCGAAACTCCGGACGCTCGGGACCTGTCCAATGGGCAAAGATGGCATCGACAGGACGCGGCATAGGAATCTTTGTCGGAATGGGCAATTCAGGATACTTCATCGCATAAAGTCCACGTACAAGGTATTTGGGCTCGCCGCCTCTGACACGCTCCATGTCGAGTGGCTCAGCCATGACCAGACGTGCATAGGGGTCGTAGTAGGGTAGTTCTGCCGCACCGAAGGCATTGAGGTAGGAGCCGCTGCTTTCAATCGCAAAGACATCGTCCATGAAGCGCATCACGTCGATGCCGTCGCTGCCTACGCGGTAGGGTTCGAACAATTCGGCCTGGCTGACGGGGTTCGTCAGCACGAGCGAAGGGTCGAGGAATGTGTATCGCTTGACAAAGCCGTCGAAGGTCCATACAGGCGAAATCAGTTTGTCCATGCCACCGAAGATAAGGTCTGCGCTTTCGCCGACGAGAATCATCTGCACCCCATCTTTCTTGGCAGCGATGGCTGCCTTGTAAATCTGTGGCTCGATGCTGTGGACGGGTGCCCACTTGCGAGCCATGACGATGGGAGTGTAGCGTTTGTAGTCCTCAAAGGTAATCTCAATCAGGTGGTGCTGCAAGTTGAGTTTCTTGCAATACTTCTTTGCGCGCTCTACATCGTCGTTGAACACACCAGTTTCTGAAACAAACGTGTAGGCGTGGCTGCCAGGACGCAGGTAGGCTGCCAGGTTCGCACTGTCCATGCCGCCCGAAAGCAGGATGCCGATGCTGTCGTACTGCTCGTAGAGGTGGTCCACCTGACGCTGAATTTCACGGTCGATGTCGGCAGAGGTGGTGACGGGAATCTGTTCGGCACTTGGTACAGGCGCATAGTTGGTGTGACGGAATCCTGGGTAGAAGTCCGTGCCGTCTTTCCACACGTAGCGGAAAGCCATGTAGGAACTGAGGCAGAAGTTTTTCATCTGTGTGTTTGTTTTTGTGTGAGAATTAGTCTTTGTCGCGCACAGCCGTGAGGGCTTCGGTGATTTTGGTCGAAGACACGCCGTGTGTGTAGGGGAAATAGACGATGCGGATGCCTGCATCGGTAAAGTCTTTCTCGTACTGTTTCCACTTCTCTGTGCCGTACCAGTCGTCGCCGACGAATAGGATGGTAGCGCCGAGTTTCTTGCACATGGTGAGTTTGTCCATGTCGTACTGTGGGATAGCGGCATCGACGCACTTGATATTGCGGACAATCTCGATACGGTCGGCAAAAGGTATCATCGGGTGTTTGCCTTTGTAGGTAACGAGGTCATCGACGGTGACACCGACGATGAGTTTATCGCACAGTGCCTTGGCGTTCTTGAGAAGGGTGAGGTGTCCGATGTGGAAGAGGTCGAACACGCCTGTGGTGTATCCTATGGTCATGATGGATGGAGATTTGTGTAGGTTATGATGGACAAAATTACGAAATTTTCTGCGAACTGCTGTCATCTTCAGCCAAAAACTTTGGCTTTTTGGGCCATCTTCCACTCAGCCAAGGTACTTTCTCGACGTAGGGAACGAGCAGGAAGCACACGCCGAAGATGAGCATAAGCAGGATGGTGTAGTCGTCCCAGTGGCCACGGAGGCTGCGCACGTTGGCTGTACGGATGAGTTTGTAGAGTTGCAGGATAGGGTAGTGTGCCACGAAAAAGACCATCGAGTGCTCACCGATGTAGTTGATGACAGGGATGCGGGGTGTGTGCAGTTTGATGAGCAAGCCGCTAATGCCGCAGAGCGATGTCACCGTCGAGGCGACGATGATCCAGCAGTTTCCGTTCCAGGCGTTGGCACTCATGGTGTACTGGCCATGCCATGTAGCGTTCAGCCAGACGAACACGCCGATGAGCAACACCGAAACAGTCAGTGTGAGTTTGCTGCCCATACGCTCCATCAGCCATCGCCATACACGACCGAGGAAGAAGAGGAAGATGCCGAAGAAGACGTTGTTGAGGCTCAGCCACAGCGGATTGCCTTCAGTGTAGAGCCACCACGAAATCATCGGAAAGGCGAGCACCACCCAGCGCAGGCCTCTGACTTTGGAGATAAAGTGCATGGCGATGTATGCCCAGAAGAACGAGAAGAGGAACCACGTGGGCGAGTTGCCGAAGAACGACGAGGTCTGCCACACGTGTTCCCACGTCGTCATCTTCACCACCGTGCTCTTCGGGTCGAGAATGAACCATACGAAAGTGAAGTGGACGATGTTGCCGATGAGTCCCCACGTCAGGTACGGCACGAGCAGACGCTTCGCCTTGTCGATGCAGTACTGGCGTGAGTTGCCGCTGATGGTCTTGTTGAAATAGCCAGCCTTGAAGAAGAAGAACGACATGAAGTAATAGGTCCATGCCATCACTTCGGTCCACCATTCCGCCTTGCCGAAGCCACATGTGTCGGTGATGTGGAGCACAATCATGCGGATGATGCAAATCCCGCAGAGAAGGTCGAAGGTGTGGTTGCGCTGTTTCATGGTTCAGGATTTGCTTTTTTGGTTCCTCGCCCGAACAGGTACTTCTTCAGCACGGGACTGACGCGCAGGACGTGCGACACCAGACAGCAGGCAGCGATGACGAGCAGTGCCATTGCGATGGTTGCGGTCTGTTCGAGCACGATGTTCGGACGGTTAGCATTGAACCAGATGCCCACTTGTGGCACTTTCGGCATGAGGATGAAGTGGAGGAGGTAGATGTCGAGCGTGCGGATTCCTATGTACTGCAAGGCGCGTCCGATGCGCGTCTGTTTCGACAATGCCTGCTCATAATGCCGGAAGGTCATCACGATGATCATCATCAGCGAGTACATTGACACGGTGCGTGGCAAGTTGGTCCATGCAAACCTCAGCGTGTGCCATTTCAGGGTGTCGGCCGTGGCAAAGAATGCCACCACGACCATGAGGATGAAGAACCACCGTGTGTCCATCAGTCGCTCCACGCGATGCCAGTAGCGGTGGACGATGTTGCCGAAAAGGAAGAAGTGAAGGTACTGCACCACCATGATGAGGCTCGACCACTGCATGAATTCCGACTTCGGCCAGGTAAACACTTTCGGCAGGTAGGTCATTTCGTAGAGCACGAGGCTCACCGCCCATAATAACCAAATGGACCAGTGAGGCACTCCAGACCCACCCCCTTGCCCCTCCCTTGTAGGAAGGGGAGTAGATACTACTTTTCCTTGAGAATCTGGCTGCTCTGAGTGACCACTCCCCTCCCTCACAGGGAGGGGTCGGGGGGTGGGTCTTGTAATATAATCAAATAGATAATAGACGATGAACATAACGAGCAGTGCCCACGTGAACCAGTAACCGCTCTTGGTCGGACGGTGCAGCGTATCGACCAGCGTCTCCCAGAAGTGCGGATGACGAACGACGATGCACACGCAGAGGAACACCAGCGTCGGTATCATCTGAATCTTCACCTTCTTCCACACTGCCATACCCAGACGGACGGGCGTCCACAGCATCTCGGGCTTCCATGCCAGAAATCCGCTGACGAAGAAGAACAGCGGCATACGGAACAGTACGACGAAGGGCATCGATGCCGATGTCTTCAGATTGATGCCGTAGCACATCTGTGCTACATGGTAGGCGACGACCATAATCATCGTAAACCCACGAAGGGCGTCGAGCCACTCAAGTCGTTTGTTGTTTCCCATGTTGTCTGATGAATTGAATGCTTTCGCGCAGAATGTGTGCTCCTGTGAGCCAGACGATGCCGAGGTAGAGTACGCCGGCTACGACGATGCGCACGGCGAGCAGCAGGATGACGTTGTCGAGGCCGCTGGTCAGCCATGCCGTCACTCCCATGCTCACGACGGCGATGAGCAGGAACGGCAACGTGTCTTTCAGCGCGTCCTTCAGCCGCAGGCCCACCTCACGATGCACAAACCAGTGCCATACGAACATCCACGCGACATAGACCATCACGTAGAGCAGCACCATGAGCCGGATGCCCGACAGTTCCACGGGATGATGGAGAACGGATATGTGAACGTTCCATTTCAGGAAATGGGTGGCGCAGAGCAGCGAAAGGGTAATCAGTCCCTGCGTCAGGATGTTCCACATGTAGATGTTGCTGCGTCCGCGGCTGATGAGGAAGTTATAGTAGAGGGCAGCCAGTGGCATGAACGCACCCGCGATGCACAGCATCTGCATCAGTTCGGCACTCGGCAGCCACTTCGGACCCACCGTGAGGGTGATAAATTCGCGTGCCACCAGTGCCAGTCCCAGCATACTGGGGAAGGCAAGCAGCGACGTGAAACGCAGCATCTTGCGAAACGCACGTACGAGACGTTCCTTTTCGTCGGCCTCCACCTGCACGAACATGGGCTGAGCCACACTCTGAACCATACCAGTGATGAGTCCACTACCCATCTTGTTCCACTTGTCGGCCTGCTGGTAGCGTCCCACTTCCGACTTGGTGAAGAAATTGCCGAGCAGTAAGGCGAAGATACTGTTGTTCAGTGCGTTGAAGATATTGGTGATGAGTAGTTTGCAGGAGAAACCGAACATCTCCCTGACGGGCTTCCACGCGAAGTGAAGCATAGGACGGAAACCGCTGATGATCCAACTCAGCACGCTTACCGTGAGGATGAACAGGATGTTCTGTGTCACCAGGCTCCAGTAAGACATCCCGCACAGCGCCATCACTACGCCCACGCAGCCAGAGAGCAGCAGGGCCACGATGCCGATGAGCGCCTGCTCCTTCATCATCAGGTTTTTATAGAAATGAGCACGCGGCGCAATCGAAAAACTGGCAAAGAAGAACGCAAGAAAGGCGTAGCGCGACAGCCACAGCAGTTTGGGCTCGTGGAAATACCACACCAGCAACGGTGCACAGAACCAGAGGATGACGTAGATGCAGGCACTGACGCTGACGTTGAACCAGAACACCGAGTTGAAGTCCTCGCGGCTGGCATTCTTGCGGTTGATCAGAGCGGAAATGAAACCGCTCTCCTGCAACGCCGAGGCGATGGCGGTGAATACGGCTACCTCGCCTGCAAGTCCGTAGTCGGCCTCACATAGCAGACGCCCCAGCACGATGCCGAACACGAGGTTCAGCACCTGCATCGAGCCGTTGTTGGCGAGCCCCCAAAACAGCCCCTTAGCGGTCTTTTCCTTTAAGTCCTGCGCTGCCATCGGCCACTCAGTATGGGGATTTTTTCAACGTACGGCACAAGCCAGGCACACACGACGAGCGTCAGTGCCGTCATCAGGACGAAATCGTCCCAGTGGTGCCGTATGCCGTGTCCGAACAGTTGGTGTGTCATGTGATAGAAATGTAGTACGGGATAGTGTGCCACGAAAAAGACCATCGAGTGCTCACCGACATAGTTGACAAACGGCACGCGACGCTGCGGCAGGCAGAACAGTACGCCCGACAGTCCGCACAGGCACAGCACGTTTACCACCACGGCACTCACAGGCCGCTGGATGAAGCGGTTGAAACTCATCTCGTATTCACCGTGTGCATGGTGGTTCAGCCAAATGAACCCCGCGACCATCAGCAGTGAAAGAGCCAGCAGTATCCAGCGTCGTCCCGTATGCTGCGGCTGGGTCATGGCATAGGTGATGCGCCTCCACGCCTTTCCCAGCCAGAAGAAGAACACGCCCATGAACACGTTGTTCAGGCTCAGCCACAGTGGATTGTCCATCGTCCACAGCCAGTAGCCGATGAGGGGAAAGGCCAGCACCGCCCACTGCACTTTCGGTCTCTTGCCCATGAAGTGCATCACGATGTAAGCCGTGAAGAAGGAGAGCAGAAACCACAGTGGTGGGTTTCCGTACCATTGGCTCGTTTCCCACACGTGGCTCCACTCCAGCCGTCGGATGTAAGGCGCGAAGCGTACGGTGTTCGTCAGGATGAGTCCAGCGTAGATGAGCGTACCAATCAGTCCCCATGTCAGATAGGGCACGAGCAGCCGTTTGGCACGGTCCTTGGTGTAGGCCCACGAGTCGCCGGCCACGGTCTTGTTGAAATAGCCAGCCTTGAAGAAGAAGAACGACATGAAGAAGAACGTCCACGCCATCATCTTGCCGCACCAGAAGTCGCTCCGCATTCCGCATATACCAGCCACGTGCAGCAGGATCATCCGCAGGATGCACAGGCCGCACAGCAGGTCGAACGTATGGTTTCTGGTCTTCATCTCTCTTTAGTTATACATGTGTACCATGGTGCCGTTGAAGTCGATGTGGTATTGGTACAGCGGTCGTGGGTCGGGGTGAAGCCCGTTGCCTTTTCCGTCGATGAAGTAGGTGTCGTTTTGAAGGGCATAGACGATGCCGCAGTGGTTGCACTTCGCTTGCGAGCCTTGAACTTTCAGCCGCCACTGTGCCTGATCGCAGTTGGGGCAGGCGAGGTCGAAGCAGCACCGTGTGCCGTCGATGTCGTTGCCGATGATGAGTCCGCCGAGACCGAAGTGAAAATCCTTCTGCAGCGCGTCCATCTTGTATAATGGTTCGCTCTTCACTCCTTCGCACTCCATGTAGATTTCGCTGCCCACCTGTCGTATCAGTGCAAAGACACCGAAGCCGCCCACGGCAGGCTGCAGTTCCTTGTACGAGGCGATGTTGAAGCCGCACATCACGCGATATTTGGTCGAATACTTACTCGAGGTCGGCAGGAGGTCCTCCTTCTTGCAGTTGGTCAGACAGAGGAGAGCCAAAGCGAGGCAGAGGGCCTGTGGGATAAAAGTACGTCCAAGTGCTTGGAAAATTAACGCTAAGTGCTTGGCGTGACGACTCCAAGTGCTTAGCGTGACGACGCTAAGCACTTGGAGTGCATCAAGAAATGTGTTCTGTCGGTCTTTCATTTTCGGTGTGAAAACAGGAAAAGTGTTCAGAAGGAAATAGCAGGATTCGCCACGATGTCGTCCATCCTTTGCAGTTCGTCGGACGAGAATGTCAAGTGGTTCAACGTATGGAGGTTATCGTCGAGTTGGGCGACGCTGCTTGTGCCGATGATGACCGATGTGACGCGGGGGTCGGAGAGTACCCATGCCAATGCCATTTGGGCGAGCGTCTGTCCGCGTTCTTCGGCTATCTTCTGCAGGCTGCGGGCCGCTGCAACACGTTCGGCAGTGACCTGCGACGTCTGCAGGAAACCGCTCTGCTTGGCGGCGCGGCTGTCGGCGGGGATGCCGTTGTTGTACTTGCCCGTGAGCAATCCCTGTGCGAGGGGGGAGAAGCAGATGATGCCGCTGCCAGCGTCGGCAGCGAGTTGGAAGTTCGCCTTCTGTGCCTTGCGGTCAAAGAGCGAGCAGCGGTACTGACTGAGCAGGCAGGGTACGTGAGCCTCCTGCAGAATCTTGTAGGCGAGTGCCTGCTGTTCGGGCGGATATTTCGAAATGCCGACGTAGAGCGCCTTGCCTTGACGGACGAGTTGGATGAGGGCCTCCATGGTCTCCTCGACAGGTGTCACGCCGTCGTAGCGGTGGGAGTAGAAGATGTCGAAGTAGTCGAGTCCCGTGCGTCGCAGACTTTGGTCGCACGAGGCGATGAGGTTCTTACGCGACGACCCTGTGCCATAGACACCTGCCCACATGTCGTGGCCAGCCTTCGACGACACGAACATCTCGTCGCGGTGACCCTGTAACTCCGTGCGCAGGATGCGTCCGAAGTTCTCTTCGGCACTGCCAGGCTCAGGTCCGTAGTTGTTGGCAAGGTCGAAATGGACGATGCCCGCATCGAAGGCACGCACCAGCATCTGGGTCGCTGTGCCGAAGTCATCGACGCTCCCGAAGTTGTGCCAAAGTCCGAGCGAGAGTTTCGGCAGTTGAACGCCGCTTCGTCCGCAATAGTTGTATTGCATGATCAGGAATTGAGTAGGGTTTCGATCGAGCGGTCCACCTGTGCGAAGTCAAACTCGTTGCACACATCGTCCATGAGGGCGGTGATGTGGTCGTTGCAGAGGTTGCCGATGGAGCCGGCATGGGTGTGGTGAAGGTTCTTCTCGGGTGCGAAGCGTCCCGCCTCGATGTCGAGTCCGACCTGACGGTAGGCATCGCGGAAAGGAACGCCCGACGCAGCGAGGCGGTTCACGGTCTCGACCGAGAAAATGGGGTCGTACATGGGATTGTCGAGAATGTGCTCGTTGACCTCGATGCGCTCGATGATGTACGTCGCCATGCGCAGGCAGTCCTTCATCTCGTCGAAGGCAGGCAGGAACGATTCCTTGATAATCTGCAGGTCGCGGAAGTATCCGCTGGGCAGATTGTTCATGATGAGCGTGATGGTCTGTGGAAGCGCCTGCAGTTTGTTGCACTTTGCACGGGTGAGTTCGAAGACGTCGGGGTTCTTCTTGTGGGGCATGATGCTGGAGCCCGTGGTGCAGTCGTCGGGCAGATGGACAAAGCCGAAGTTCTGGTTGGAGAACAGGCAGGCGTCGTAGGCCAACTTAGCCACTGTGCCTGCAATCGAGGCGAGGGAGAAGGCGACGTTGCGCTCGGTCTTGCCGCGTCCCATCTGGGCATACACCACGTTGTAGTCCATGGAGGAGAAGCCAAGCAGGTCGGTCGTCATCTGGCGGTCGAGCGGAAAACTGCTGCCGTAGCCGGCGGCACTGCCCAGTGGATTGCGGTTCACCACACGCCACGCTGCCAGCAGGTACTGCATGTCATCGACCAGACTCTCGGCATAGGCACCAAACCACAGGCCGAAACTCGACGGCATGGCGATTTGCAGGTGGGTGTAGCCTGGCATGAGCACGTCCTTGTAGCGTTCGCTCTGGCGGATGAGTGCGTCGAACAGGCTGCGTGTTAGCAGAAAGACTTCTTTCAGTTCGGCGCGGATGAACAGGCGGAGGTCCACCAGCACTTGGTCGTTGCGGCTGCGTCCCGAGTGTATCTTCTTGCCGACGTCGCCGAGGCGGCGCGTCAGGATGAGTTCGACTTGGCTGTGTACGTCTTCCACGCCTTCCTCAATTACGAACTCGCCGCGCAGACACTGACAGTAGATGTCGCGCAGTTCGGTCAGCAGCAGTGCCAGTTCGTCCTTCGTGAGCAGGCCTATGCTGCAGAGCATGGTGATGTGTGCCATCGAACCCAGCACATCGTAGGGCGCGAGGTAGAGGTCCATCTCGCGGTCGCGACCGATGGTGAACTGCTCGATTTCCTGCGTCATGTGGACGTTTTTGGTCCAGATGTTGTCGGCTTTCTTCATACTTTACGATTCATAGGGGATCATGCTGAGCGCGTCGGCGACACGTTCGATGCCTTCCTGCAGCGGCTTGTCAACCATCATCTTGATGAAGGGGTTGAGCGAGGCGTCAAGGGTAAGGCGGAGTTTGCTGCTCGTTTCGTCGATGGGCAGTACCTGAATCCAGAACTTGATGGGTATGGGTGACTTTTCGCTCTCGAACTTCACGCATTTCTCGGGAGTGCGTTCCGTGATGCGGATGGCTATCTTGCCGATGGGAGAAATGTCGGCCGAGAGGGTGTCGGCGGTGAACTCCAACGACTTGAGTTGCTCGCGTGCTTTCTGGAGTTGGTCGTCTGTAACTTTGCCCGACGCCTTGATGCGATCGAGGGCTTCAGGGTCGTTGAGTTTCTCCTTCAGTACGGCGAGGTTGCTGAGGTCGGAGAGTTTGGCATAGACGGCTGCCTGCGGGGCAGGGATGGTCTTGACTTTGCTTTCGTATCGGGTCATAATTCTCAATTATCAATTATCAATGTTCAATGTCCCAGTGGACTGGATTTTTGCGCCAGGCATCGAGCAGGGGCACCTGGGCCTCGGTGATGTAGCCGGTGCGGAGTGCCACGTCGAGCACGGCTTCGTAGTTGGTGAGGGTGATGAGTTTGACACCAGCCTTCTTGAAAGCCTCCGTCGCCACGTCGAAGCCGTAGGTGTAGGATGCCACCATGCCGACGACGTCGCAGCCGTTCTGGCGGATGGCCTCGACGGCTTTCAGGCTGCTGCCGCCTGTCGAGACAAGGTCTTCGACGACGACGACCTTCATTCCTGGCTTCAGTTCACCCTCGATAAGGTTTTCGAGCCCGTGGTCTTTGGGTTTCGAACGTACATAGACGAAGGGCAGGCCGAGCGTATCGGCCACGAGTGCACCCTGTGCGATGGCACCCGTTGCCACACCTGCCACGGCGTCGGCCTCAGCAAAGTGTTCGAGGATGAGGCGCGATAGTTCGATTTTGACAAAAGTGCGCAGGTCGGGATAGGACAGCGTCTTGCGGTTGTCGCAGTAGAAAGGCGACTTCCAGCCGCTGGCCCAAGTAAAGGGGTTCTCCGGCTGCAGTTTGATGGCTTTGACTTTCAGGAGTCTCTCAGCAAAAATCTTTTCAAGCGTCTTCATATTCTATGGTGAAATAAGTTCAAAGTGCAAAGTTACGCAAAACTTTTCATTTAAGCAACTCGCACAGTTCTTTCATGCCTTCCGAGGCTCCTTTTGCGATGATGTGTACACCGAGCGACTCGGCCACGTTGGCTGGTTTGGGGTCGATGAGGAAGATGCGGCAACCAGGACGTGCATAGTGAATAAGTCCAGCGGCAGGATAGACATTGAGCGACGTGCCTATGATGACGAGAATATCGGCCTGTTGCACTGCATCGGCGGCAGGCTCAATCATGGGAACGGCCTCGCCGAACCATACGATGAAGGGCCGCAGTTGCGAGCCGTCTCTGGCACGGTCGCCCATCTTGATGTCTGCATCGTGCGACGGCAGCGTGACTACCTGTTCGGGGTCGTTGGGGCGATAAGTCGAAGTCGCCTTCATCAGTTCGCCGTGCAGGTGGATAATGTGCGACGAACCAGTCCGTTCGTGCAGGTCATCGACGTTCTGTGTGACGACAGTAACCTCGTAGCGGTCCTCAAGCGCAGCCACCAGATGGTGGGCGTCGTTGGGCTGAACGCCGGCCAGTTGGCGTCGGCGTTCGTTGTAGAACTGGATGACGAGCGAGGGGTCGGCCTCGTAGCCTTCGATGGATGCTACTTTCATGACGGGATACTTTTCCCAGAGCCCTCCGCTGTCGCGGAAGGTAGTGATGCCGCTCTCGGCCGATATGCCGGCTCCAGTCAGGAAAACAAGTTTCTGCATACGCTATTTATATAGATAGAGTGAGACAATGTGCAGGTCTGTGCTGCAAAGTTAGCAAAACTCACTGACATACGGAAAACTTTTGCCCTATTCTTTACTGTGCTCGAAAAGCCCGTGAACTTCAGTCCAAAATCAGTTGTTGTCCAGACCTTACTTTTCAACGACGGTGTCACTGACTATCCACTGCCATGCACATGAATATCGGCTGTGGAGCAGTGGATTTTGTAACGCCGACGTTGCAAGTAGGCGGCGAAATGTGCGCGAAAACAGAGCGGAATGATAAAATAAGTGAAAAAAGCCAAAAAACATTCGTAACCCTATTGTAAATGTTAAAAAACTTCGTTACCTTTGTAACGATTTTGAAGGTAAAAGGATTTTTATCAGGAGATAGAAGGATTTTTATCCGAAAGCACGAAAGAGAATCGAGACAGTTCATTTTCATTTATCATAAACATCAATACAATGGCAAATTTAGATTTGACTAAGTATGGCATCACCGGTTCGACCGTGATTGCCCACAATCCTTCCTATGAAGAACTTTTCAAGGAGGAAACAAAGGCCGGTCTCGAAGGTTTCGAGGTAGGTCAGGTAACGGAACTCGGTGCCGTGAATGTGATGACCGGCATCTTCACAGGCCGTTCGCCCAAGGACAAGTATATCGTCGATAACGATGAGAGCCACAACAACGTGTGGTGGACTACCGAAGAGTACAAGAACGACAACCACCCCATGTCGGAAGCCGTCTGGGCAAAGGTAAAGGACATTGCCGTCAAAGAACTCTGCAACAAGCAACTCTACGTCGTTGACGCCTTCTGCGGTGCCAACGAGGCTACACGTCTGGCCGTCCGCTTCATCGTCGAGGTAGCATGGCAGGCCCACTTCATCAAGAACATGTTCATCCAGCCGACCGAAGCCGAACTGAAGACGTTTGAGCCGAACTTCGTCATCTACAACGCTTCGAAGGCAAAAGTGGAAAACTACAAGGAACTCGGCCTCAACTCTGAAACCTGTGTAGCCTTCAACACGAAGAGCCGCGAACAGGTCATCATCAACACATGGTACGGCGGCGAGATGAAGAAGGGTATGTTCTCGATGCAGAACTACTATCTGCCTCTCAAGGGCATCGCTTCGATGCACTGCTCTGCCAACACCGACATGGAAGGCAAGAACACCGCCATCTTCTTCGGTCTCTCCGGCACAGGAAAGACCACGCTGTCAACCGACCCGAAGCGTCTGCTCATCGGCGACGACGAACACGGCTGGGACGACGAAGGTGTCTTCAACCTCGAAGGCGGCTGCTATGCCAAAGTTATCAACCTTGACAAGGAAAGCGAGCCCGACATCTACAACGCCATCCGCCGCGATGCACTGCTTGAGAACGTGACCGTTGATAAGGACGGCAAGATCGACTTCGCCGACAAGAGCGTCACCGAGAACACCCGTGTCTCGTACCCCATCAACCACATCGAGAAAATCGCTCAGAAAGTCAATGGCAAGAGCGCAGGTCCAGACGCCAAGAACGTCATCTTCCTCAGCGCCGACGCATTTGGCGTGCTGCCTCCTGTGTCGATTCTCACTCCCGAGCAGACGAAATACTACTTCCTCAGCGGCTTCACCGCAAAACTTGCTGGTACAGAGCGCGGCATTACCGAACCCACACCGACCTTCTCGGCTTGCTTCGGTCAGGCATTCCTCGAACTGCATCCCACCAAGTATGCTGAAGAACTCGTGAAGAAAATGGAAAAGAGCGGTGCCAAGGCATATCTCGTCAACACGGGCTGGAACGGCACAGGCAAGCGTATCTCCATCAAGGACACACGCGGTATCATCGATGCCATCCTGGGCGGTGCCATCCTCAATGCACCCACGAAGAAGATTCCTTACTTCAACTTTGAAGTTCCGACACAACTCGACGGCGTTGCATGGGGCATCCTCGATCCTCGCGACACCTACCAGAACCGTGCCGAGTGGGACGAAAAGGCTCGCGACCTCGCCGCACGCTTCATCAAGAACTTCAAGAAGTACGAAGGAAATGAGGCTGGTAAGACACTCGTTGCTGCCGGTCCGCAACTCTGAATAAGTAAGGGCGAGAGTTAACTCTTACCTAAAAGATACAATTTCTCCCCGATTCTCCATAGAATCATATTCGGACAAGCCCGTTGTGAAACGGGCTTGTCTTTTTATGCGTAGTGGACATGGCACAGACAAAGTTACCCAGCCTCCTAAAAACACATCCACCGCAAGGCTATAGCCGTAGCCTTGCGGTGGATGTGTCGCGTCGTTGCAGTTGTGTAATTCTTCCGCCTTACTTCACCATCAGTTTGCTTCCACCAATCATGTAAATGCCTTTCGGCAGTTCGGCGATGCGGGTGCAATTACGCTTTAGGAGAGTACCATTGAGGGTATAGACATCGGCTGGCAGTACCGCGTCGGTAGCGATGCCGTCGATATTAGGCTGTGTGCCGTTTCGGTCGGTGCCTGCTTGTTCAATGCCTGTGACGACATTGTCACCCAGGCGGAACAGACGAGCGCCGTGGCTGGGCACCTTGGCCGACAGGATGCCGACAGCAGGTCCCAGATCTTCCTTCGCCCAGATATCATAGACGGGCACGCTTTCTTCCGATCCGTAGCCGAGCAGTGTGAGGTCCACGTCGAAACTCGGACTCTCCTTCGTAATATAGACGAGGAACTCCATCGTCGTGCCGCTGGACGACGTGTTGTCGGTGTCGCACGACGAGTCGTAGCCGACGAGTCCGCGCAGCGTCGTGAAGGTGTGGCCTTCGGGCAGGTCGTAGATGAGGGTACACTTGGCATTCATGCCCAGTCCCTTCGCGTAGGAGCGGCCTTTGATGCGCAGTGTTCCGTTCTCCACATTCTTGTTGATGTGCAGGTTGCCCCAGTCGGAGGTGTACGAGGCAGCCGTCAGCGTGGTGAGCGATGTTTCGTTGCCCTCGGCATCGACGAGCACTGGGTTGACGAAGTCGGCACGGTCGTAGGCAAAGCCGTCGCCCCAGTCGCTGACGACAATCTTCAGTTGTTGGGCGCCTGTGATGTCACACTCCAGTTGTTTCGACTTTGTGCCTGTGCGGTTGATGAGCCCCGAGCGCCAGATAGCATCGTCCTGTTCGGCTGACAGCGGGTTCTGGTCGAAGACATAGAATCGAATCGAGGTGGTCGAACCGTTCTGCCCGATGCCTGAGTCGTCGGCGGCAGCCATGGCTGTGAAGCGGACAACGTCCATGTCTTCGGGAATTTGGAAGAAGATGGCGGCGTTGGCATCGGTCGAGAAACCTCGGTCGTAGGTCGTGCCCAGCACTTTCATCTTGCCGCCGTGATCGACGTTGCGGTTTTCATATACACGGTTGAAGTAGGAGTTCGTGAAGTCGCGCGTCTTGTACGTTCCCGTCAGAGGCACCTCGGTGCCGTCGCGCAGGATGAGCGTAGGATTGATCCAGTCGCCGTGGTCGTAGTTGAAGTTGTCACCGCCGTCGTCGACGACCAGCACCAGTGTCTTCTTGCCTTCGGGCCAGGGAATATCGACATTGACAGCGTGACCGTCTGTAGTGTATGCCACTGTCTCTGAACGATACAGTGCCTTGTTGCCCACAATCCAACTCGTATTGTCACGCTGGAAGAGGGCGAGATACTTGTTGCCTGTCGCAGGGTCGGTCGCAGTCCACACCAGATGTCCGAGGTCTTCTTCACGGTACAGTTCGCGGTTGTCCACCGAGTATTTGTGCATCTGATGGTACTCGTCGTTGTTCATCAGCGAGAGCGTGAAGGCGTCGTTCTTGGTCATTTCGCCACCGAAGAAGAGCGGCGAGTGGCACATGCCCCAGAGCGTCATCATCGTGTACTGCTCGTCATGCGTCAGATTGGTCCAATGACCAGCGTCGGCGTTGGTGTAGCCAGGGTCACCGATGGTAGCGGCAATGTGTCCGAGCGGCAGCATGTCGCAGTCGGCCCAGTTGCCGGGACGTGACACTCCGGCCCAGAAGTTTGCCTCGTTGAATACTGCGTCGATGGCGCCCCAGTTGTCCCACAGGTCGTCCATCATACGCCACATGTTGGCATTGGCCAGACACTCGTCGGCATACTGGAACTGTGTCTTTCCTGGCGAAAGTGACAGTACGATGGGACGTCCTGTTTGGTCGATGGCCTTGCGAATCATATGGATTTCGTCGGTGTAGAACGGACGCGACAGGTCGTCAATCTTCAGGAAATCGACGCCCCATTCTGCGTATAGGTCCATGATGCTGTTGTAATAGAGTTGGCCGTAAGTGTTGTTGCGCACGAGCAGATTGTCCTTCAGCCATCCGCAAGGTGAGGTGGTGCCGTTATAGACCTGCGACCAAGGTGTACTTTCGCTGCCTTTCAATTTGTACGAACTGCCTACGACATTTCTGGGCACGCCGCGCATGAGGTGGATGCCCAATTTCAGACCCATCGCGTGCAGACGGTCGGCGAGCGGCTTAAAGCCGACATTTACGCCATCGACCATGCAAGAGGGGAAACGCTTAGGTGAGGGCAGATAGCGTCCGTACTCGTCAAGCACGTACTCCTGGTCGCCGCGGTCGTTGTACCAGCCTCCGCCGAGCGACGGATGGTTGCAGTACCAGCGGATGTCGATGACGACATATTCCCAGCCGTGCTTCACCAAATCATTGTCAATGAGATACTGTGCATTTTGCATTACCTCCTTCTCTGTGACAGACGAGAAGTAGCAGTCCCATGAGTTCCAACCCATCGGCGGAGTCATTGCCCATGTGCGGAACGTAGCGATGTCATCCTGTGCGAAGGCGTTGCCTATTGACAGGAGCATCATCATCAGTGCGAAAATGTTTTTCTTCATATTATTATAGTATAGTTAATAATAATGGTGGAGTATAGGTGTATCGTACGATTCACTCTGTTTGGAGCCGATTTCGACGATGCAAAGTTACGAAAAACTTTATGGTTTTTTTTTATAAATTTCTCAAAAAATGGCAGTATTGTGTCAAAGAATGTGGGTATCAATAGATGAGGAGTCCGGCAAGGCCGCACAGCAGAATCATCAGGATGGGGTGTACCTTATAGAGGCGTGTGCCGACGAAGGCGAAGCCGAAGATGAGAATGCTCACCGTGAAGGCGAAGGGGCTTTCGCTGGGCGAGGAGAAGTTGTCGGAAGTCATGAGCAGCAGACAGGCTGCGGCGATGAGACCAACAATGGCGGGACGCAAAGCGCTGAACACATTGTTCACGGGCTTTGAGTCGTGATGCTTAATCAAGAAACGGCTGACCATCAGCATCAGCAAAAAGGGCAACCAGATGACGCTCAGCGAGGCTAGCACCGCACCGATGACGCCTGCCCACTGTGGCATTCCGTTGTTGACGACGGCTGTGTAGCCCACGTAGGTTGCACAGTTGATGCCGATAGGACCAGGTGTTCCCTGCGAGATGGCGACGATGTCCGTAAACTCTGCGTTGGAGAGCCAATGATGCTTCTCCACCACTTCGTTCTGAATCAGCGACAGCATCGCATAGCCGCCGCCGAAGTTGAAGATACCTATCTTCGAAAACGTGAGAAAGAGTTGGAGAAATATCATCATGATTTTGTTATTTTACCATATAGATAGCCGCCTACACCAGCCGCGAGAATAATCCAGATGGGGCTGATGCCCAGAGCCCAGATGAGCAGACAGGCCACAACGGGAATCCACACGTTGCGCAGGTTCAACTTGGCGGTCTTAGCCATTCGGAACACAGGTGCGGCTATCAGAGCGACCACCGCAGGACGGATGCCACGGAAGGCTTTCTCTACGTAGATGTTATCCTTGAACTGTTGGAAGAAGATGGCAATGAGCAGGATGGTTACGATACTGGGCAGTGCCACTCCCATCGTACCCACAATGCCACCCCACACACCAAACCGCTTGTGTCCGATGTGTGAAGCCATGTTCATGGCAAAGAGCCCTGGCATGGCCTGCGACACGGCGAGGATGTTCATAAAGTCCTCACGGCTCAGCCACCCGTGCTTGTCCACCACTTCACGCTCCATGATGGGCACCATCGCGTAGCCTCCACCGAGCGTGAAGGCACCGACCTTGAGGAAGGTGAGAAAGAGAGGACCCACCCCCTCCCCCTCCCTGTGAGGGAGGGGCGTGATTACTTTATCAATATCGTCCTGTATCATTATAATAAAAAAGACGGAAGTGACTACTCCCCTCCCTCACAGGGAGGGGCTGGGGGGAGGGTCTGTTTTTCAATCCATTTACGTGCATTGACGAAGGCTTCCATCCACGGTGTCACCTCATCGCTTTGACGACGCTCACGTGGATAGTCTGCCATCTGCCAGGGGAAGATGGCACGCTCCAAGTGCGGCATCATGGCCAGATGACGACCATCAGCACTGCAAAGCCCAGCGATGTCGAAGTCAGAACCGTTCGGATTGCCAGGATAGCCGTGGTAGGCATAACGGGCCACGACGCTGTAGTTCTCAACCGACTCAGAGAGGGCAAAGCGACCTTCGCCGTGTGCCACCCAGATACCGAGTTTGCTACCCGAAAGTGAAGCGAGCAGGACGCTTTCATTTTGTGGAATCTCTACGGTCAGGAAGCCGCTTTCAAATTTGTGCGAGACATTGTGTTCCATCTTGAAGGATGCACCCTGAACCAGCCCAAGTTCTGCCATAAGCTGACAGCCGTTGCAGATGCCGAGTGAGAGTGTATCAGGACGTGCATAGAATGCATCGAGCGCGGCTTTGGCCTTCGGGTTGAACAAGAACGCACCTGCCCAACCCTTCGCACTGCCGAGTACGTCGCTGTTGCTGAAGCCGCCGCAAAACACGATGAACTGCACATCTTCCAACGTCTCGCGACCTGTCACAAGGTCGGTCATCATAACATCCTTCACATCGAAACCTGCGAGCCACAGCGAATAGGCCATCTCACGTTCGCCGTTCGTTCCTTTCTCACGGATGATGGCGGCATGAGGACGCGGTGCCTTCTCCTTCTTCCAAGCGTCTGCATCGAGGCCATACTGTGCCAGTTTACCCGTAAAAGTCTTCGGGAAACGCTGCACGACAGGCTGTTGTCCATAGTTTTTGTATCGTTCGTGAGCCATGCCATTGCGGCTTTGCTTTTGGTCCAGCAGGTGAGATGTCGAGTACCAGATGTCGCGCAGGCGGTCGATGTCGTAGGTCAGCGCCTTCGGACGCTTTCGGATGATGAGTTTGCGCTCGGCAATGGGGTGTCCGATGGGGATGAATCCGATGCCTTCGGTGTCGAGGATGTTCTGCACGAGGTGTGCATCCTTCTTGCGCACCTGAATCACTACGCCTGGATTCTCGGCAAAGAGCACCTTCACGAGGTCTGGCTCCGTGATGGCATCGGTGAGATTGACGTTGATGCCGCCTTGTGTGTTGGCGAATGTCATCTCCAGCAGTGTGGTGATGAGGCCGCCTGCGCTGATGTCGTGACCTGCAAGCAGCAGACCTTCGCGAACAAGGCACTGCACGGCCTCAAACGCATCGGCAAAGTATTCCGCATCGCGCACCGTCGGTACGTCGCTGCCGACTTTTCCGAGACTCTGTGCAAAAGCACTGCCGCCAAGACGGAACTGGTCGTACGAGAAGTCGATGTGGTAGAGCACGGTGTCAGGGTCGTTCACCAGCACGGGCGAGACGACTTTCTTCACGTCGCTCACTTCGCCGCCGGCGCTGACGATGACTGTTCCAGGGCTGATGACTTTCGAGCCGTCGGGATACTTCTGTGTCATGGATAGCGAGTCCTTTCCTGTCGGCACGTTGATGCCAAGTTGGCAGCAGAACGTGCTGAGGGCCTCAACGCCTTGGTACAGACGTGCATCCTCGCCTTTCTGTGAACGGCAGGGCCACATCCAGTTGGCAGAGAGCGACACGCTGTCCAGTCCTTCTGCCATAGGTGCCCAGATGAGGTTGGTCAAGGCTTCGGCAACGCTGAGCACACTGCCTTTCGCTGCGTCGGCCAGTCCTGCCTGCGGAGCGTGTCCGATGGCTGTGGCGATGCCTTTTTCGCCACGATAGTCGAGAGCCACGACGCCACAGTCGGAGAGCGGCAGTTGCAGCGGTCCGACGCATTGCTGGCGGGCCACCTTGCCCGTCACGCTACGGTCCACCTTGTTCGTCAGCCAGTCCTTGCAGGCGACGCTCTCGAGCCGCAGCACATTTTCGAGGTAGGTGTCGATGAGGTTGACGTCGTATGTCACGTCGGCGTAGGTGTGGCTAACCGTTTCATCAACCATGACGGTCTTGGGCGAATGGCCAAACATCTGCGCCACGTCGAGGTCGAAGGGACGCACGCCGTCGCCCTGCTCGAAGGCAAAGTGCGCATCGCCCGTCGTTTCACCGACGACATAGAGCGGAGCCCGTTCGCGTTCAGCCACCTGACGCACGTGCTCTAGATGTTTTTCCTCGATGAGCAGTCCCATGCGCTCCTGACTCTCGTTTGCAATGATTTCCTTGCTCGAGAGCGTCTTGTCGCCGATGGGCAACTTCGTCATATCAATCAGTCCGCCGCACTCCTCGACCAGTTCCGAAAGGCAGTTCACATGACCTGCCGAACCGTGGTCGTGGATGCTGACGACGGGGTTGTGTTCTTCTTCGCAGAGCGAGCGGACGAGGTTGTAGGCGCGCTTCTGCATCTCAGGGTTGGCACGCTGCACGGCATTGAGTTCGATGCCGCTCGAGTAGCGACCTGTGTCGACACTCGACACCGAACCGCCGCCCAGGCCGATGCGGTAGTTGTCGCCACCGACGACGACAATCTTGTTACCCTTTTCGGGTGTGCCTTTCAGACAGTCGCGCTTCGTGCCGTAGCCTACGCCGCCGGCCAGCATGATGACCTTGTCGTAGCCGTACTGCACGCCGCCTTCCTCATGCTCGAACGTCAGGACAGAGCCTGTGATGAGCGGTTGTCCGAACTTGTTTCCGAAGTCGCTCGCGCCGTTTGACGCCTTGATGAGGATTTGCTCGGGGCTTTGGTACAGATACTTTTCCTTGCCTTGATAACTTGTCATATAGACAGCTGTGCCGGCGATGGGCCACGACCCGACGCCGCCGCCCATGCGGTCGCGAATTTCACCGCCCGTACCTGTCGAGGCTCCATTGAACGGCTCCAC
The DNA here is from genome assembly GCA_024684455.1 of Bacteroidaceae bacterium. GTDB lineage: Bacteria > Bacteroidota > Bacteroidia > Bacteroidales > Bacteroidaceae > UBA3839. The sequence goes on from JAIKWU010000076.1 coordinate 120,848, forward strand.
CGTAGTCGGGAAGTTGTGCGTCTCTGCTTTTAACGAAATGACGCTCTCGATAGGCTTAACCTCGAACCAGTCTGCTGTGCTGTGGTCGGCAGGGGCAAACTGCTCCACGACAGGACCTTGTGCAAAGGCGACATTGTCCTTGTATGCCGATAGGATTTTATTGGGATTCTGCTGTGTCGTTTTCTTAATCAGAGAGAAGAGCGACGAAGGCATCTCCTCCCCGTCAATGATGAACGTTCCTCCGAAAATCTTGTGGCGGCAGTGTTCACTGTTGATTTGAGCAAAGCCAAACACCTCGCTGTCCGTCAGTTTCCGACCCAGTTGCTGCTCCACCTTGTGCAGGTACTCAATTTCCTCTGCACTCAATGCCAGCCCTTCCTGCTCGTTGTATGCCTCCAGATTGTCGATGTGCTGAATCGGTGCAGGTTCGATGTTGATGTCGAAGATGTGCTGGTTCAGCCCTTCGTAGCGACGCTGCAGCATCGGGTCGAAGAACGTTTCGTCGTTGGCTGGGAAATACTCCTCAATACGGTCGATGTCGGTCAGCGCCATGTTCTGTGTGATTTCCACAGCGTTGGTGCTCCACGGAGTCACCATTTCGCGGCGCGGACCCACGAACGTCCCTGGCAGTTCCGGCTCCTTCAGCAAAGAGGCTCCGCCGAAGAGCCACTCGAGTTTCTCTTGTTCGTCTGCCGTCGGGGTGTGCCCCATACTCACGGCAATCACAGTCTTGTTTTGTGTCTGGAAGAAATAAACCATCTTTCTACTGTTGTATAATACTGTTTCTAAGTACTTGGAAAAAACACGCTAAGTGCTTAGCGTTCTCACTCCAAGTGCTTAGCGTTGTAACGCCAAGCACTTGGAGCGGTTCTACATCTGCCCACTTTCGATGAGCAATATGGCTCTTTCAGTCAGCCGGTCATCGACTTCGGGGTCGTACTCCTTCTTCAGGCTGGCTCCGAAGAGCGAGGCGAAGGCGTTGTAGAATCCGGCCTTGAATCCGCCCATATACGTCTTGATGAGTTCGTAGGAGGTGCGGTTGGTCTGGCGGTCAATGAGTTTGATGAGCAGTTTGCCCTGTCCGAAGGTCAGTTTCTTCAGGCGCGGCGTCCACTTCTTCTTCATCTCCTTTTCCATCTGTTTGAGGAAGGCATCCTTCTCTTGTTTGGTCTCGAGCGAGTCCATGTGCGCAATCTGTGCCTCGATTTCGTGCTGGATTTCGACGGCAATCGGATAGACCTTCTTGATGTTGTTCGCTATCTTGTAGTACTTCTTCATCTCCCGCTCGTTCTTGAACACCAGCGGCGGAAAGACATATACCTCGGACAGCACAATCAGCGGTATCATTTCGCCGTCGGTGTCCTCGACCATGCCGGCGAAGCCCATGGCGTGCGAGAAGACAGGGGATCCCGTGTAGTGCTCAGCCATGCCTGGCTGCTCAACGATCTGTGCGAGCAGACTCACCCCCTTGCCCCTCTCTGCGAGGGAGGGGAGTAGAAAGAGTAGGAATATGATAATTGTCAGTCTTCGCATCAGCAATGGTTATGGGTGTCATTTCCCCTTATTCAGGAGGATTAGAGTGGGGTTGCTGTATAGATTAACTCGGCCATCGTGCGCCCCACGGCTGTGAGGATATGGCGGTCGATGTGGCGCATGTTGTCCTCGGTGGTGTGCCATGTCTGTGCAAAGCCGCCGCCGGTCTGGTCGCTGCCGATGACATCGACGCAGGGAATGCCGGAACGATTGACGGGCAGATGGTCGTCGGTGACGTAGCCGCCTTCATCATAACTGAAGTACTGGCCACAGCCCAGTTTGTGAGCCATCGACCAGATGCGGTCGGTGAGTTGCGGTGCATAGCGCAGGGAGAAGAGTTCGCGACGGAAATGTGTGTTGCTTCCGCCCACCATGTCGAGCAGGATGGCGCAGTTGGCCGTGTAGCCCTCCACGTGATGGTGCTCAGCCCAGTATTGTGAACCGAGACACCAAGTGTGCTCGTGCGAACCTTCGTCTTCCACCCATTCGGGCGTACCACAGTCTTCGGCGTCGAAGCAAATCAGGTCAACACCAATCTGTGGCGGGGTTTGCTGCATGAGGCGTGCCAGTTCGAGCAGCACAGCCACGCCGCTGGCACCGTCGTTGGCACCGTCGATGGGTGTATGGTGTCGCGCTTCGTCGGGGTCATGGTCGGCCCAAGGTCGTGAATCCCAATGGGCACAGATGATGAGTCGGTCGGTGGCATCAGGATTGTATGCAGCAATGATGTTCATGCCGTTGACCTTCTTCCCGTCGTACAGGGTGAACGTAGCACGTTGCTCGGTCACGCTGGCTCCCATGCGGATGAATTCCGCCGACAGCCACGTGCCGCATTGCTCATGTGCTTCCGACCCTGTCACACGCGGACCGAAAGCGCATTGGCGTTCGACAAAGGCATAGGCACTGTCGGATTGAAACGTTGGTGCCACGGGGGTGTATTCCTCGGTAGGCTGCTTCGGGGTGTTGCTGCCTGTACAGGCCGTCAGCAGTGTGACGACGGTGCAAAGCACCCACGTTGTGTATTTCTTTGTTTTATTCATCGTCTTTCTTGTTATGGTCACGGCGGAACGGACGACCTTCGCTGTCGAAGCCCCACTTGCGGTCCTTGCGTGGTCCACGTCGGTCGTCTTCGCGCCGACGTCGGTCGTCACGTCGGTTGTCGCGTCTGTTGTCACGTCGGTCGTCACGTCTGTTGTCACGTCGGTCATCGCGTCTGAAAGGTCGGTCATCGCGTCTGAAAGGTCGGTCTTCACGTCTGAAAGGTCGGTCTTCGCGGTGTTCGGTCTTCTTCTCCCGATGTTCGAGCGGATTGCGGAAGCCGAGGTATCCGTCTTCAGGTGTATAGTCCTTGTCGCGGTCGCCCCACTTGAAGTTGCGACGGTTGAGTTCAAAGTCGTCATCACCCTCGAAAAGCGGCTTGCGTGGCTGTGGCTTGCGGTCAGGGCGTGAGCGGAAGTAATGCTCGTCGTCGCGGCTGCCTTCGCGTCGCCAACTTTTGCCGTCGAAATCACCTTCTTCGTCGCGGCGATGTGGCTTGAAGCGAGCATTGCGGCGCAGTTCGTCCTCTGTCTTCAACTCCAGCCCTTCCTCGCGTCGCTCGCTGAGCCGTCCGCTGAACACCTGATACTTGTGGAACTCACAAGGTAGTGACCCGTTGTAGAGCGCAATCTTTGTGGAGGGACGGAAGCCTATCTTGGCGAAACATTCGTCGTGGGACGAGAGCACCCATGCGTCGTTTCCTGCAAACTGCTGCTTCAGACGGGAGCCTATGGTGGCGTAGAGGTCGAGAATGTCGTCGGTGGTGATGCGTTCGCCGTAGGGCGGATTGGTGACCATGACGGCGCGACGCTCATTTTCCCATGTGAAGTCGTAGAAGTCCTGCTGCTGCACCTCGACGATTTTGCTGACTCCTGCCGAACGGACGTTGTCTTGTGCGATGGCGACGGCTTGGCGGTTGATGTCATAGCCGTATATCTTGTACATGAACTCGCGCTCCTGACTGTCGTCGTTGTAGATTTTCTCCAATAGTTTCTCGTCGAAGTCTTTCCAACGCTCGAAACCGAACTCTTCGCGGAAGACGCCTGGGTAGATGTTCAGGGCGATGAGGGCCGCCTCGATGACGATGGTGCCGCTGCCGCAGAAGGGGTCAACAAAGTCGCAGTCGCCGTCCCAGCCTGTCATCATGACGATGGCAGCGGCAAGCACTTCGTTGAGCGGAGCCGCTACACTGCCAGTGCGGTAGCCGCGCTTGTGCAGGCTTTCGCCGCTCGAGTCGAGCGACACCGTCACATGATCCTCGGCGATGTGGACGTTGATGCGTATGTCGGGGTTGGAGATGCTGACGTTGGGGCGTTCGCCGCACTGTTCGCGGAAGCGGTCGGCAATGGCGTCCTTGACACGATAGGCGACAAACTTCGAGTGGCGGAAGTTCTCGCTGAAGACGACCGAGTCGATGAGCAGGGTCTGCTTCACGTCCATGTAGTCCTCCCACGGCATGTTTTTGACTTTCTCATACACTTGGTCGGCATCGTCGGCACGAAACTCTGCTATCGGCTTAAGCACACGTACGGCGGTACGCAGACAGAAGTTGGCACGATAGAGCATTTCCTGGTCGCCCGTGAAACTGACCATTCGGTTGCCGATTTCGATGTTGTCGGCACCGAGGGCGGTCACTTCCTTCGCCAGCACTTCCTCCAGACCTTGGAAGGTCTTTGCAATAATTTTGAAATCCATCTTATTTCTGTATTTCTTGTGATGCTTTTTGTTGTACTACACGACATCCTGCAGGCACGTCCTGTGTCACCCAGATGTTACCACCGACGGTGGCACCGCGCCCGATGGTGATGCGGCCGAGGATGGTGGCATTGGAATAGACAATGACGTCGTCCTCGAGAATTGGGTGACGCGGGATTCCCTTGATGGGCTTTCCCTCCTCGTCGAGCGGGAAAGAGCGTGCACCGAGGGTCACGCCCTGATAGAGTTTGACGTGGCGGCCGATGATGCAGGTTTCGCCGATGACGACGCCTGTGCCGTGGTCGATGGTGAACGATTCGCCAATCTGTGCACCAGGATGTATGTCGATGCCCGTCTCGGAGTGTGCCATCTCTGTCAGCATACGCGGAATGAGCGGTACGCCGAGTTGTAGCAGTTCGTGTGCCATACGGTAGTTGGTCAGTGCCTTGATGACAGGGTAGCACGAGATGATTTCGCCATGATTCTTGGCGGCAGGGTCGCCCTCATAGGCGGCGACCACGTCGGTAGTGAGCAGGCGGCGCAGTTCGGGCAGGGCTGCAACGAACTTCTGAGTGATGTCGTTGGCTTTTTCTTTCAGGGCAGGGCGTTCCAGTTTGCGTTCGTATCCCAAGGCAATCTTTACCTGTTCGCGCAGCAGTCGTGCCATGCGGTCCACACGCACGCCGATGTAATACTTCAGCGTGTCGCCATAGACAGGCGTTTCGCCATAATGGTAAGGAAACATCACATCGCGCATGAGGTCGATGATTTCAGCCAGCGTCTTTTCGCTGGGCATACGGAACACCTGCGTGTCTCGGTCGAAGAGTGTCTGCAGCGATTCGATGCAGGACAGGCTTTCGACGGAGTCTGTCAGTGTTTTGTGTCTGATGGTGTTATTTTGCATATTTGTCGATAAGTTGTTGCGCCGATTCATCACCCAGTTCGACGGCGCGTTCAAGATTCTTGAGTCCTCCCTGCTTGTCTCCTTTGAGGATGAGGGCATAGCCCATGATGCGATAGGCATCGCTATTGTTCAGGTCGAGACGCAGAGCAAGGAGAGCATTTTCGATACATGTATTCAATTCATTCACACGCAACAGGAGCGCACTTTTCTCCACATAATAGAGTGGTTCGCGGGGAGCATGCTGGATGGCCTGGTCCAGATCGTCGAGGGCTTGCTGGAACATACGCCCCTGTGTTTCCACTTGTGAACGCTCGTAGTAGAACACCGCACTGACCTTGTTATTCTTGAGGTAGCAGTACTGGTTGTAGTCGAGAACGGCATCGCGATAGCGTCCTTGCAACGCCTTGAGTTGTCCACGGCGCATGATGTAGGTGGCAGCCTCTTCGGGCAGGGGTTCTGGAAACATGGCCACGGCAGAGTCGAGCAGTTCGAGCAGCACGCTCACGCTGTCGCCTCGTTGCTGACGGGCCATGGCCAAGGCGTAGAGGATGGCTGGCGAACGGTGTGGTCCGTTGGCAAGTTCGTCGTAGATGGCTATGGCTCCCTCTGCATCGGGCTTGGCCACGAGAATCTGTGCTTTTTGCAGACGATAGCCGAGGTGTGTCTGTTCGGCTGCATGGCGAATCGAGTCGGTCGTTGCCGTGGCCATCTGCTTTTCACTCTCTGCCAAGGCTCGGTCTATGTGATTGAGGGCAAGGTCGTAGGTCCAGGGCTCGTATGGAACGTCGTGCTGGTAGGTCAGTTTCGTGTAGAGGGCTTTGGCAACGTTGGCTTCACCTTGCGCTTTGTCGGCACAAAGCCGCAGGTACGTCTGCAGGTCACGTTCGGCCTCGTCGAATCGTTGCAGGTCCATGAGCGGGGTAGCGCGTCGGAGGTAACCCTCAGCACAGTCGGGCCAGGTCTGGATGAACAGGTCGAGCAGGTCCATGTATTCGTCGTTGTCAGCCGTGCGTGACTTGAAGTAAAGATAGACGAGCGATTCTTCCTGTGTGTCGGGCAGTCCTTTGCGCAGGTGTATGTTGTTGAGAGCAACGGCTTCCGTCCGCTTTTGAATGGCCTCCACCTGAAGGGTGACGGCGTAGCGGCTGTCGGTGGCATAACTCTTTCCGCCGATGGGCGACTGCATGATGCCCACAAAATCACCGTTGACGGTGAAGAGCAATGCGCCTGTGTATTTGTCGGCAAAAGCCGTGGAAAGCGTCAGATAGGCAAATCCAGGTTCCACGACCACGTCTTTCTTCTCAATCTTGGCCTGTGGACAACTGACGGGTGCGGTCTTGTTGTAGGTCAGTGCCACTACGCTTTGCCCTTCGGTCGATGCCGCCGATGCGGCTGGCGTGAGGTAGTTCACCTTCTGGGCCTTCACACGGAAACGGACGACGCCGTACATGTCGTCGGCACCCAGGATGCGCTCCACCTCGTAGCGGTGTCCGTCCTGATCGATGACGGATGCGCTGTAGGCGTCACGCCACACGGCATAGTCGCTCACACAGATGCCGTCGGCCGACACGAATGCACCCGATCCGCTGTGCAGGAGTTCTTTGTTCTTGTCGTAGGTGAGCACCGACACGATGGCTTTGCTGGTCTTTACCACCCACTTCGGTGCCGGCAGCTCGGGTTGGGCAGTCGTGGGTGAGGTATATAGTACAAAGTATAAAGTACAGCAAAGAAGGGTGTGGTATATTCGGTTCATGAGTTCATTTGTAATAGGGTTCGTGCATTTTCCATCGCAGCCTCGGTCAGCGTGGTGCCGCTGAGCATGTGGGCCAGTTCGGTGATGCGTTCCGACGGGTCGAGGAGGGTGATGTGGCTGGTGGTGCGGTCGTCGCCTTCTTCTTTGTAAACGCGGTAGTGATGTGTACCCATTGCGGCGATTTGCGGCAGGTGGGTGATGCTGATGACCTGACGGCCGCCTTCGCTCATCTGCTGCATGATGTGTGCCATGCGTTCGGCGATGCTGCCGCTCACGCCTGTGTCGATTTCGTCGAAGATGAGCGTGGGCAGTTGTACGGCCGACGCAATGAGCGACTTGAGGCAAAGCATGACACGTGCCACTTCACCACCCGAGGCGATGTCGGCGACGTCACGGGGTGTTCCGTTTTTGTTGGCAGTGAAGAGGAAGGCCACGTGGTCGATGCCGCTTTCGCTGAGGAATGCCGGCTGTGCGTCGATGCTGACGCGGAATTGCACGTTGGGCATTCCGAGGGGCTTGAGGCTCTGCTGCATTCGTTGCTCGACCTGTGTGGCTGCCTGACGGCGGTGGTCGGAAATGTGACGTCCGGCGTCCATCACTTCGGCTTCCATCCGTTGACATTCTTTCTGCAGTTGTTCCACACGTTCGTCACTGTTTTCCAGCAGTTGGAGCCGTTGGGCGAGGTCATCGCGTAGGGCAATGAGTTCGTCGATGCTGTCCACATGGTGTTTCTTTTCTAACGTGTAGAGAAGCCCCAGCCGTTCCTGCACTTGTTCCAGCCGCTGTGGATTGTACTCCACGCTTTCGGCTTGGCTGGTGAGTTCGTCGGCGAGGTCTTTGAGTTCGATGTAGGCAGAGTCGAGCCTTTCGACCAGGGTGCTGGCTTGGGTGTATTGTCCGCTCACACCGCGCAGGGCTGTGATGGCGGTACGCAGACGTTGCAGGACGTCCAGCCTGTCAGTGTCGAAGGCGGAGCCGTCGATGGCCTGCTGTGCTGCGACGAGTGCCTGCTTGATGTCTTCTGCGTGTTCGAGCAACCGTGCCTCTTCCTCCAGTTCGTCCTGCTCGCCCTCGTTGAGTTGGGCCTCGTCGAGTTGCTGGTACTGGAATCGCAGGTAGTCCTCGTCGTCGCGGCTGCGTTGCTGTGCGTCGAGGGCGTCGCGCAACTGCTTCTGTGCGTTGCGCAGGCTGTCGTACAGATGGCGGAAGCAGGCAAGCCGGTCGGCATTGTCTGCCAGTATGTCGAGCACGCTGAGTTGGAAGTCCTGTCGCCCGAGCAGCAAGTTCTGGTGCTGGGAGTGGACATCGACGAGACGGTCGCTCAGTTCTTTCAGCAGGGTGAGCGGCACGGGTGTGTCGTTGACGAAGGCTCGGCTCTTGCCGGCTGCCGTCAGTTCGCGCCGGATGATGCACTGCTGTCCGTCGAAGTCAAGTTCGTTTTGTTGGAAAAAGTCTTTGAAGCCGTCGTCGTGAACGTCAAATTCCGCTTCGACGATGCAGCGTTGTGCCCCAACCTGGATGGTTCGGGTGTCGGCCCTCTGTCCGCGCAACAGTCCCAGTGCGCCGAGGATGATGGATTTTCCCGCACCTGTCTCGCCCGTGATGACTGAGAAGCCGTCGGCAAACTCGATGTACAGATGGTCGATCAGTGCGTAGTGTTCAATGTGTAATGAATGTATCATTGCCGACAAATGCTTTTGCAAAGGTACGATAAATAATTGGGAAATGAATCATTCTAAGTTATAAATAATGTGAAACCCTTGTACGGAGTACAAAAAATGTCGGAATTGGCTGCCGAAACTGCTGTTTGGCAGCGTGCATGACGTGTGGCAGCAGACGGAACTGAGTACCACCACGGTGGTACAAAAGTTTCAGCGCAGTGGTACGACAATTTCTCTGCGCTGAAACATTTGTTTCACTGCGGTGGTACAGTCGTACCACTGCGGCACGCTCTGTTTGGTACGGTTGTATCAAGGTGTGGGCACTGAGATAACCCTTTGTTGATGCCGCATTGCGATGTTCATGGGGTAAAAAAATGTTACAAACGGAATTTTTGCACCGAAAATGTTTGGCTGATTCGGAGGAAACCCTTAACTTTGCAGCCGAAAAGGTAAAAAGGAGGGTTCCGACGTTCATTATCGTGCGTTGGGATTCTTTTCTTTTTGACACCTTTTTTTGAGAAACCTAATACGTAAAACGTTCATTCACACGTAAGTAAAAACACTATGGCATACATGTCACAAGAAGGCTATGACAAACTCAGAGCCGAAATCAAACGCCTGGAAGAGGTGGAACGCCCCGATGTAATCCGCCAGATTCAGGAAGCCCGCGAGAAGGGCGATTTGTCGGAAAACGCAGAGTACGACGCCGCGAAAGAGGCGCAGGGCAAACTCGAAACAAAGATTGCCGTGCTGAAAGCCGAACTCGCCGACGCCAAGATTCTGGACCTGTCGAAGGTACAGACCGATGTCGTGCAGATTCTCTCGAAAGTGGAGATGAAGAACGTCAAGACAGGCATGGTGATGACCTACACCCTCGTCAGCGAAGGCGAAGCCAACCTGAAGGAAGGCAAAATCTCAGTGGGCACACCGATTGCACAAGGACTGCTCGGCAAGCGCGTCGGCGACGTCGCTACCATCAACATTCCACAGGGACAGATTGAACTTCAAATCACCAACATCAGCATTTGATAGAATATGGGAATCTTTGCCAAAATCGCAGCAGGAGAAATTCCAAGTTATAAGTGCGCTGAGAACGATGAGTTCTACGCCTTCCTCGACATCAACCCCCTGGCCAAGGGGCACACCCTGTGCATCCCCCGCCGCGAGGTCGATTACATCTTCGACATGGACGACGACGAACTGGCCCGCTTTCAGGTGTTCGCCAAGCACGTCGCCGTGGCACTCCGTCGCGCCTGCCCCTGTGTCAAGGTCGGTCAGGCCGTGCTCGGGCTCGAAGTGCCCCACGCACACATCCACCTCGTGCCCATGCAGTCGGAAAAGGACATGCAGTTCAGCAATCCGAAACTCCAACTGCCGCAGGAGGAAATGCAGGCCATCGCTGCGAAAATCTTTGATGAATACCAGAAACTATGACGCTCAACATCATTAAAGTTGGCGGAGGAATCGTTGAGAAAGAGGAAAACCTGAACCTGCTTCTCAACGATTTTTCTCTTTTGCAAGGTCCGAAACTGCTTGTACACGGCGGCGGCCGCCTCGCTACGACGCTTGCCACACAGATGGGCATCGAGACCCACATGATTGGCGGTCGTCGCGTGACTGACGCCGACATGCTGCGCGTCGTCACGATGGTCTATGGCGGACTGGTCAACAAGCGCATCGTTGCCCAACTCCAGGCACGCGGCATCAACGCACTGGGCCTCACAGGTGCCGACTGTAACGTGATTCGCAGCCATCGTCGGCAAGAGGGCAACTGGGGTTTTGTCGGCGACGTGGACCGCTGCGACGGCGAGATGCTCGCCACGCTCATCCGTCAGGGCATCACCCCCGTCGTCGCTCCGCTCACCCACGACGGCAACGGCCAACTGCTCAACACTAATGCCGACACCATCGCCTCTGAAGTGGCCAAGAGTCTCGCCACACATTTCGACGTGACACTCACGTTCTGCTTTGAGAAGAAAGGTGTGCTACGTGACTGCAACGACGACGACAGTGTCATCGCCCACATCAGTGCCGCAGACTTCTGCCTGCTCCGCGAACAGGGCATCGTCGCCGACGGCATGGTGCCTAAACTTGAAAACGCACTCAACGCCTGCCGTGCAGGTGTCAAGCGCGTCGTCATTACTCGTGCTGACCAACTCGGACAGCAGGACAGCGGAACGGTAGTTACATTAGAATAGAGAGAATCTTAGGCTTCTCCCCCCCTCGCCACTGGGTGAGGAGAGAACCATTACCAGTGAAACTTGTCGGGTACGGGATCGTACCCGCTGCCACCCCACGGATGACAGCGCAAGATGCGGCGCACTGCCAGGTACAGACCTCGCAGTGCGCCGTGTTTTTTGATAGCCTCCACGGCATATTGTGAACAGGTGGGCGTGAAGCGGCACGCTGGCGGTGTGAGCGGCGAAATGCACCGCTGATAAAAGAAAATCGGAACCAACAGCACCCACTTCAGGGCTGCACCGAGCCAATGAAGAAACTTGCTCATACCGCAGTCAGTGTTTCTTCTATCCGACGCAGAATCTTCTGAACGCTCGCAGTCACACGGCTACTTTCGCACAGACTGTCGCTGATGCAGATGAATGCCAGTTCCATGCGCTTACCATTGGCTTCGAGCCATTCCCACAGCGTGTGTTTGTTGCGACGGTATGCTTCACGTATCTGACGCTTCATGCGGTTGCGATCGACAGCCCGATGCAGCCGCCTTTTAGGTACACTGACCAGCACAGCAATGGGTGCAGCATCGTTTTCACCTCGTTCCGAAAGCCTATAAATAGCGCGAAGCGGAAATGCTGCGATGCTTGCATTTCCGCCTGCGAATAGTTGGTCTATCAGTTTTTGACTGCACAGACGTTCTGCCTTCGTGAACGTTTCTGTCATGTGCTATGCTTTCTTTGTTGTCGTCTTCTTTGCGGGAGCCTTCTTGACAGTAGCCTTCTTCTTGGGGGCTGCTGCTTTCTTAGGCGCAATTTCGTCTTTGCTGTGGTGCTTGATGAAGTCCTCGATGATGGCAGGCACACTGCGCAACTCTGGCGTGGGCTTCATATCGACGCGCAGTCCAGCCTCTTCGGCAGCCTCAATCGTCTTCTGACCGAGGCAAGCAATGGCGACTTTCCCTTGGTCGAAGTTCGGGAAGTTCTTTACCAGAGAGTGGATTCCTTCAGGCGAGAAGAATACGAGCATATTGTAGTCAAACGGTTCGCCAGGCTGGAAGTCGTTGCTGACCGTATAGTACATCACGGCTTCGTCGTGCTTGAGTCCTGCAGCGTCGAGCATGTTCTTCATCTCATCATTGTGTGCCGACGACTGGGGAACGAAGTAGTTCTCCTGCTTGTGCTTCTCCATGATGGGGATGAGGTCGGAAACCTTTCCTGTGAGGGGGAAGAATACCTTGCGCTTGCGGTACTGGACGTACTTCTGGATGTAGAGCGCCACTTGTTCCGACTTGCAGAAATACTTCATGTCTTCCTTGATGACGACGCGCAGTTCCTTGACCAGGTCGAAGAAGTGGTCGATGGCGTGGCGCGAGGTGAACACGACGGCGGTGTGTCCAGGGATAGATACTTTCTGCTGACGGAAGTCCTTTGCCGACATCTTTTCAATTTTGATAAAGGGGCGGAACACCATATCCACACCATACTTTTCGGCGATGTCGAAATAGGGCGATTTTTCAGTTTGAGGCTTAGGTTGAGAAATAAGAATCTTCGGTGCCATCAGGTTGTCCTGTTTTGCGGTTGTTCTGTACTTAAAAAACTTGTTTACAGTGCTGTCTGTGTCTGGACGAAATGGCCTGCAACAAGGAGTGGCAGGATTTCGGCGGTGCAAAAGTACAAAAAAATCAGCAGTTTGCCATATCTTTTTGTCTGAAAGTTAGCAATCATCTTGAAAAACAATAGGATTTCGTACAAAATGAGCATGGCCAATAGACAATTTGATACTTCAAACGGCGTCATGTCTGTGAACAGATAGAGGACTGTCACGGGCAGCGTCAGTCCTAAGAAGAGAGATGTTAAAAAGTAATAGGAGCCTATCCATTTCTGGTTGCGGCTACGGTCGAAAAACACCCAGTTGACGAGTGCATAGACGGCTGATTTCAACATCATCCATGCGAGCGGGGCGAAGGCGAGTAGCAGGTAGGATAGCCACGGCGTGCTTTGTGTGTGACCGACGAAGGCTGATTGGCCGTACAGGTCATGTCCGATGAGGCTCAGGCTGGTACATCCGATGAGGATGATTGCCACGAGCATCGTTGTTTCGCCGACGGTCGTCTGTTGGGCCATGTTGGAGAATTTGCGTTCCGACGTGAAGAAGTCCTTGATGCGGTAGGTGAGATAGTTGAGATTGCCTGTCACGACAAGCCCCAACACTACCATCATGCCTACGATGCTGAGGACGACCCACTGCTCCGAAGCCTGTGTCCCGACGCGCAGCAGGCCAGCCACATCCCCGTCGGGAATGTACTGGCCGCTGGTGTATTCCGCCGTCGTCTGTAGGGGCGACAGCGGCGTGTGGGTCAGGATAGAGTCGTAGTCGGGACGCATTGCTGCATCAGAGCCCGAAGGTCTCGCGGATGGTATCTACGTAGTCGAGTTTTTCCCAGGTAAACAGTTCGACGTCGATGTCGCGGTCGCCGGCATAGCGGCTGCTGAAGTGCTTCGTCACGGTGCGTGGCGTGCGGCCCATGTGTCCGTAGGCGGCCGTCTCGCTGTAGATGGGGTTGCGCAGTTTCAGGCGTGTCTCGATGGCACGCGGACGAAGGGTGAAGATTTCACCGATTTTCTTGGCAATCTCGCCGTCGCTCATCGTTACATGCGAACGTCCGTAGGTGTTGACATAGATGCTCACAGGGTCGGCCACGCCGATGGCGTAACTAATCTGAACGAGCATCTCGTCGGCCACGCCGGCAGCCACCATGTTCTTGGCGATGTGGCGTGCTGCGTAGGCAGCCGAACGGTCCACCTTCGACGGGTCTTTGCCAGAGAAAGCACCGCCGCCGTGCGCACCTTTGCCGCCGTAGGTGTCGACGATGATTTTGCGGCCTGTGAGGCCTGTGTCGCCGTGAGGTCCGCCGATGACGAACTTACCCGTGGGATTGACAAAGTACTTGACGTTGGCGTCGAACAGAGCACGTATCCCTTCGTTTTTAATTTCACGCAGCACACGAGGCATGAGCACTGTGACGACATCCTGGCGGATTTGTGCCACCATCTGCTCGTCGGCCTTCTCCTGCGAGAGTTCAAGAGTTGGGCGGATGAAGTCGTCGTGCTGGGTCGAAACCACGATGGTGTCGATGCGCTTGGGACGTTCGTCGTCACCGTACTCGATGGTCACCTGGCTCTTGGCATCAGGGCGCAGGTAGGTCATCACCTTGCCTTCGCGGCGGATTTCGGCCAATACCTCAAGGATTTTGTGGCTGAGTGCCAGTGGGAGCGGCATGTAGTTCTCCGTTTCATTAGTGGCATAGCCGAACATCATGCCCTGGTCGCCTGCGCCCTGATCCTCGGGGCGTTCACGCTCCACACCTCGGTTGATGTCGGCACTCTGCTCGTGGATGGCGCTGAACACGCCGCACGAGTCGGCGTCGAACTGCAGTTCTGCCTTCGTGTATCCGATGCGGCGGATGGTCTCGCGTGCCACTTCCTGCAGGTCAACGTATGCTTCACTCTTCACTTCGCCAGCCAAGACCACCTGTCCTGTCGTAACGAGTGTCTCGCAGGCTACCTTCGAGTCGCGGTCGTAGGCGAGCAGGTTGTCCAGCACAGCGTCGCTAATCTGGTCGGCCACCTTGTCGGGATGACCCTCACTCACGGATTCTGATGTGAATAAATATCCCATAAACTATTTAATTGACGACTGTTATTTTAATATCTTATAATAAAAATGTTGTTATGTATCATTGACTTGCTCTTTCGTCAAGTACAACTTCTGCGTTCTTATAGAGGAACGGGATGTCGCTGTATCTTAGGCGAAACTTAGTTCCATGATTGTGACCTGTGCGAGCATCGAAATCCACGTAGATTTTTCCTTGTCGAATGGCTTCGATGAATTTAGTTTGGTCAAATTGTGATAGTTTCAGTACATAATTGTAAAGGAAGAAGTTTTGCCTTTTTCCACTTTCTACTTCCCATTTTTCTTCTGCTTGAACGTAAAAACAGTTAATGAGTTTAACTCCTGCTTTATGAAACAAATCGTCAAATCCCCAATAAGGTGCAACATCGAAATTGTTCAGATGGCCGACCTTGTTTTGTACATTTTTAAGCCATTGGCAATGACGTTCATCAGCATGAGTACAATCAAAAATAATATCTATTCTTTTTTCCTTATCATTAACATTGACCTTGAATCCTCGATCACTGAAAGATTTTGCATTAAGGGTGGCTCTGAACGACATTTCATCTTCAGGATACTTACCTCCTGCCTCGGCAGACAACCAACCATATTTCTGCAATAAAATAGTAGGCACAACTTTCAATGCTCTTGGCGAAGGCTCCATGTGAAACATTGTTAGTAATGAAGATGTATTGGATCTTTGTGCTTTCAGTTCCCATTCTGAAGCGTTGGGAATAGGAAGATTGTTTTCAGGAATTTCTAACAAATCTTCCAGAATGTTGCCAACCGCCCCATCATTTCGTCCACGATAGTTCTTTATCCAGCCTTTGGCATAGATTTCCTTGAATTTTTCAATAAGTTCTTCCTTAGAAAAGGCTTTTAATAATGTACTCATCTTTGTGAATAATTTTTTTCTTGGGTGTTGCTAATTCTGGAAAAAGATATTGTTGATGAAATTTGGCCACTTCGGGTTCCAATTTGTTTTTTTCAAGCCGTTTCATGGCAGCCTCACAATATTTAGAGGATTTTTCTATCCCTATAAAGTCACGCCCCAAACCTGCTGCTACCACAGCAGTAGTGCCTGATCCCATAAACGGGTCGAGAATGATCTGAGCATTCGTTGATGAAATAATTCTGTCAATCAATTCAACAGGGAATGGTGCAGGATGATCATTTCGTTGTTCCTGCATAATTTCCCAAACATCACCATAACTATTGCTATGGGGGCTCAATTTGAAATTTTTCTTGGCGATAAGATATATCACTTCGTAAGTCGGAAGAAAATAACCGGCATTGAAATTTATACCTCCTTTACGCTTCCAAATAATAATCTGACGCAAAGGGACATCATAAACAATATCCCTACGATCTTGAATAAGACCAGCCTGAACGCGCCATTTGTGGTTATAGAAAATGGCTCCGTCTTCCTTAATAACGCGTACCAGTTCCAGTAAAACCTCATGCTGCCAACGTGCGTATTCATCGTTTGGCATACAATCGTCGTAATTCTCGTAGCCATCAATCAGTGCAGCGTTCGCCCATTTTCCTCCACGTCCGTCTTTCATTCCATTGCCCGTAGAGTTCTTAAGATTGTATGGCGGTGAAGTTACCACCAAATCAATACAGTTGTCTGGAAGATCTTTTAAGACCTGCATACAATCAGCATTGACTATCCTATTCAAATACTTTTCTAACATAACATAAATCTACATTATGAAATGTGGTTAAAAAAGTGTGTGGGAGAGGTGGGAACATTGCACAGACAAGTATATAAAACTTGTCTTTTTAGCATTTTTTACCGTGGTTGCAAGCAGCCCAAATCTGTCCACAAATCTTTTTCGGCTGCAAAGGTACGAATAAGTGAGCGGATTACAAAAGGAAAAACTCTATTTTTCACTTTCGACGGCGCTGCTCCCCCAAAAAACGCCTCCAAGTACTTGGCGAAAAGTTCCAAGCACTTGGAGGTGCGTTTCGTGTATGTTCGTGCGATGCGTGTTCAGGCTTTCACGAGGGTGCCGATGGGTTCGCCGTCCATCACGCGGCGCAGGTTGCCGACCTGGTCCATGTTGAAGACGTAGATGGGCAGATGGTTGTCGCGGCACATGACGATGGCCGAGAGGTCCATGACCTTGAGGTTGCGCTCGAGCACCTCGTCGTAGGTGATTTCGGTGAACTTCGTGGCGGTCGGGTCTTTTTCGGGGTCGGCCGTATAGACGCCATCGACGCGGGTTCCCTTGAGCATCACGTCGGCCTCGATTTCGATGCCGCGCAGCGACGAGCCTGTGTCGGTGGTGAAGTAGGGACTGCCCGTTCCGCACGACATGATGACGACTTCGCCCTGCTGCATCGCTTCGATGGCGCGCCACTTGGTGTAGAACTCGCCGATGGGTTCCATGCGGATGGCCGTCAGCACGCGGTTACGGCAGCCGATGGCGGTGAGTGCGCTGGAGAGTGCGAGCGAGTTGATGACCGTGGCGAGCATGCCCATCTGGTCGCCCTTCACACGGTCAAAGCCCTGGCCTGTGCCCGAGAGTCCGCGGAAGATGTTGCCACCGCCGATGACGATGCCGATTTGGACGCCCATGTCGCTGATATCCTTCACTTGCTGGGCATACTCGCCCAGGCGCTGCGGGTCTATGCCGTAGCCACGCTGCCCTTGCAGACTTTCTCCGCTCAACTTGAGCAGAATGCGATTGAATCTTGCCATAATTATAGATTGAGAGTGAGTTCGACGGGGCAATGGTCGCTGCCGAATATCTCGGTGTGAATCTTGGCGTCGACCAGATGGTCGTCGAGACGGCGCGACGTAACGAAGTAGTCGATGCGCCAGCCTGTGTTCTTCTCCCGTGCACGGAAGCGATAACTCCACCACGAGTAGATGTCTGTCGCGTCGGGATAGAAGTGGCGAAACGTGTCGGTGAAGCCGGCGTCGAGCAGTTCGGTGAACTTGGCTCTTTCCTGGTCGGTAAAGCCCGCGTTCATGCGGTTGGTCTTGGGATTTTTCAGGTCGATTTCCTCGTGTGCCACGTTCATGTCGCCGCAGACCACGACGGGCTTTTTCGCGTCGAGTTGAAGGAGGAAACGGCGGAAGTCGTCCTCCCACGTCATGCGGTAGTCGAGGCGTCGCAGGCCGTCCTGCGAGTTCGGCGTATAGACGCAGACGAGGTAGAAGTCGGGCATTTCCAATGTGACGATGCGCCCTTCGTGGTCGTGCTCTTCAATGCCCATGCCGTACTGAACCGACAGTGGCGTGTGACGGGTGAAGATGGCTGTACCCGAGTAACCCTTCTTGTCGGCATAGTTCCAGTATGACTCGTAGCCGTCGAAGCGGAGGTCGAGTTGTCCCTCCTGCATCTTCGTCTCCTGCAGGCAGAAGAAGTCGGCGTCGAGTGTGCGGAAGGTGTCGGAAAAACCTTTCCCGACGACCGCGCGAAGTCCGTTGACGTTCCAAGAAATCAGTTTGAACATAAGGTTCCTTACTTGACGTATGCTGCCCAGTCGGTCTTACGCATGTCGCCTTCGCGCAGGAAGGTGTCGTGCATGGCCAGGGCGGCCGAGAGTTTGTGACACGACTGTCCCTTGTCGGCAATCTTGAGGTAGTCCCACAGGAGTTGCTTGTAGTCGGGGTGTGCACAGTTCTCGATGATGGCATGTGCGCGCTCGATGGGCGACTTGCCGCGCAGGTCGGCGATGCCTTGCTCGGTCACGATGATGTTGACGTCGTGCTCGGTATGGTCGATGTGGCTGCAGAAAGGCACGATGGCGCTGATCATGCCGCCCTTGGCTACCGACGAGCAGGTGAAGATGCTGAGGAAGGCGTTGCGCTCGAAGTCGCCTGAGCCGCCGATGCCGTTCATCATCTTCGTGCCGCAAATCTGGGTCGAGTTGGCGTGACCGTAGATGTCAACCTCGATGGCGGTGTTGATGGCGATGAGGCCCAGACGACGGATGACTTCGGGGTTGTTCGAAATCTCAGACGGACGCAGCACGAGTTTATCCTTGAAGAAGTCGATGTCGTCGTAGATGCCCTGCAGATATTCGTTGGTCACGCTGAGCGAGCAGGTCGAGGCGCTCTTCACACGTCCGTGGCGCATGAGGTCGACGACGGCGTCCTGCAGCACTTCGGTATAGACGTTGAAGGCGGGGATTTCGGGGTTTGACCCGAGGGCGCCGAGGATGGCGTTGGCCGTCGAGCCCACACCGCTCTGGAACGGCAGGAACGACTGCGGGATGATGCCGCGCTTCACTTCCGAAAGCAGGAATTCGGCCACGCGCTCACCAATCTTGTCGGTCACGGGGTCGGCATCCTTGAACGATCGAGCCTCGTCGGGGATGTTGCACTCGACCACGCCGACCACCTTCGAGGGGTCGAGTTGGAGGTAGGGCGTACCGATGCGGTCGTTGGGGTGGACGATGGGGATGGGTTCACGAAGAGGCGGGTCCTTTGGTTCATAGACGTCGTGGATGCCAATCGACTTCGGCGAGTGGAAGGCGTTGAGTTCGAGGATGATGCCCTTGCGAGCCAGACGGGCTGCAGTGGGCGAGATACCACCTGCTGCGGTGAGATAGACCTTGCCGTCGGGTTCGATGGCGCAGACTTCGAGGATAGCCCAATCGACGGGACCGAGGAAGCCGTAGCGCAGTTCCTGTGCCATCTGGCTGAGGTGAATGTCGTTGTAGGCAATTTCGCCCGAGTTCACCTTCTTGCGGAAATTGGAGTTCGTGGTGTAGGGTGCACGATAGCGGATGGCACCTTCTTCGGCGAGACATCCGTCGCACGATGCACCGGTCGATGCACCGGTGAAAACTCCTACCTGGAACGGGCGTCCTGCCTCGTGTTCCGCGTGTGCAATCTTGGCCAGTTCGGCTGTCGTAGCCTTGGCTGTTCCAGCGGGTGTGAATCCGCTGAGCGCGATGTTGTCACCGTGCTTGATGAGTGATGCCGCTTCAGCGGCAGTGATACGTGTGAATGGCATGAATCAAATGTTTTAAGTGAATGGTTGTCAACTGCAAAGTTAGCAATACTTTTCCATAAATCCGCACAATCCGCACTTTTTTGTGCGATTTTCCGTACATTCATTGCCTGAGGAGCGAAAAAAGGTGCCGTTTTCTGCACACCGTAGGAAACATTCCAAGTGCTTGGAGAAAAAACGCCAAGTGCTTAGCGTGACAATTCCAAGCACTTGGAGGGGGCTTTTCGGTGCCGTTTTTTGAGATTTGAAACGAATCGCAGGTGATTTTGCTATTTGACGTCTGAAATTTTTGTCTGTGTCGCATTTTCTGCGTATATTTGTATGCCTGCAAGAACGTTTGTGCAAGACATTCATTCAAACTAATTTATATACATGAAGAAATCTTTGACGCTGCTCACGCTCCTGTTCGCCGCGAGCCTGGGCCTGTCGGCGCAAGGCCTCGACGGAACCTGGCGCTGCTATCTGGACGACCCCGACAACCCAAACGGACAGTTCTGGTACTACACCTTCTCGGGTCCGTCGAAATTGAAGTGGAAGATGACCACGCGCTATGAGGATGCGGAGATCGGACAGATTGACTTTTCGTACGACATCCCCTGCACCTACCAGCGCACGGGCAACACAATTACCATCACGCCTGATGTCAACAAAGTGAAGTTGAACATCGACCGCACCAGTTGGAAACGCGACATCCTGATGCTGTTCCACCAGAACCCTGGCTTGGAAGAACAGACGAAGGCAGAACTCGTGAATGGCCTTGACGCCAACAAGAAAGAGTTGGCAGAAACGCTGGGCACCTCGTATGTGCTGACGGTCATCGACTTCACTGAAAACACGCTCATGGTCAAGGACAACGAGACGACCCTGACCTTTGTGCGCTACAATCCATAGTGACAGCCTGCCAACTTGGCGCATCCTGTCAGTCGAAAGTCTGACAAGATGTGCTGTTTCTGCTCGCGCGCGTACATTATATAATATCAGTAAGCGTGAAAGCAGAGCGAAATTGTGCGATGGCACGGACTTTGCAAACATTACATCGGAAAGAAATTTATTCATCATTCAAACACTAAGTATTATGAACATTCAACCATTGGCAGACCGTGTGCTCATTCTCCCCGCACCGGCCGAAGAGAAGACGGTGGGCGGCATCATCATCCCCGACACCGCTAAGGAGAAACCGCTGCAGGGCGAAATCGTCGCTGCAGGTAAGGGTACGAAAGACGAAGAAATGGTGCTCAAGGTAGGCGACCGCGTGCTCTACGGCAAATATGCCGGCACCGAACTTGAGTACGAAGGCACGAAGTATCTCATCATGCGCCAAAGCGACGTCTTGGCAGTATTTAAGTAAAGTAATAGTTAAAAGGTATCCATTATTTAACTTTCAACTTTACGTTATTTTCATTTTAACTTTTAACTTAAAAAGATTATGGCTAAAGAAATCAAATTCAATATCGACGCCCGCGAACAACTGAAGCAGGGTGTTGACCAACTGGCAAACGCCGTGAAGGTGACCCTCGGACCGAAGGGCCGCAACGTGATTCTCGAAAAGAAGTTTGGTGCTCCGCAGATTACCAAGGACGGTGTGACCGTAGCCAAGGAAATCGAACTCGCTGACGCCTTCCAGAACACAGGCGCACAACTCGTCAAGAGCGTGGCCTCGAAGACAGGCGACGATGCTGGTGACGGTACGACCACAGCCACCGTGCTTGCACAGAGCATCTGCACGACAGGACTGAAGAACGTCGCTGCCGGTGCTAATCCGATGGACCTGAAGCGCGGTATCGACAAGGCAGTCGCAAAGGTTGTCGAGCACATCAAGCAGCAGAGCGAAGAAGTGGGCTCCAACTACGACAAGATCGAGCAGGTTGCCACCGTCAGTGCCAACAACGATCCTGAAATCGGCAAACTTATCGCCGATGCCATGCGCAAGGTCTCGAAAGACGGTGTCATCACCATCGAAGAGGCCAAAGGACGTGAAACGACCATCGGCGTGGTCGAAGGTATGCAGTTCGACCGTGGCTATCTGTCACCCTACTTCGTCACCGACACCGAGAAGATGGAGTGCGCGATGGAGAATCCTCTGATTCTGATTTACGACAAGAAGATTTCTGTCCTCAAGGACTTCCTCCCCATCCTCGAACCCGCCGTGCAGACAGGACGCCCGCTCCTCATCATTGCCGAGGACGTTGACTCGGAAGCACTGACAACGCTCGTGGTCAACCGCCTGCGCTCGCAACTGAAGATTTGCGCTGTGAAGGCGCCAGGATTCGGCGACCGCCGCAAGGCTATGCTCGAAGACATCGCTGTGCTCACGGGTGGTGTTGTCATCAGCGAAGAGAAGGGACTGAAACTCGAGCAGGCCACTGTCGAAATGCTCGGAAGTGCCGAGAAAGTCACCATCTCGAAGGACAACACGACCATCGTCGGTGGTAAGGGCGACAAGCAACTCATTCAGGACCGCGTCAACCAGATCAAGAATGAGATAGCTAACACGACCAGCAGTTACGACAAAGAGAAACTGCAGGAGCGTCTGGCCAAACTCAGCGGCGGTGTAGCCGTGCTCTACGTAGGTGCTGCCAGTGAGGTGGAAATGAAGGAGAAGAAGGACCGCGTCGATGATGCACTGTGTGCCACTCGTGCCGCCATCGAAGAAGGTATCGTTCCTGGCGGTGGTGTAGCCTACCTCCGTGCTCTCGAAAGCCTGGAAGGCATGAAGGGCGACAATGCCGACGAGACCACCGGCATCAAGATCATCGAGCGCGCCATCGAAGAGCCGCTGCGTCAGATTGTCGAGAACGCAGGTCTGGAAGGTTCGGTTGTCGTGCAGAAAGTACGCGAAGGTAAGGGCGACTTTGGCTACAACGCCCGCAAGGACTGCTATGAGAACCTGCGCGAGAGCGGCATCATCGACCCCGCCAAGGTGGCTCGTGTGGCTCTGGAGAACGCAGCCTCGATTGCTGGTATGTTCCTCACGACTGAGTGCGTCATCTGCGACAAGAAGGAAGAAAAGCCAGAAATGCCGATGGGCGGAGCCCCAGGCATGGGAGGTATGATGTAAATCATAGAAAAGTTCATCTTCAAGGATTTTAAGGATGTAAGGATTTGCATAGCAGTATAAAACTTTTCATCCTTAAGATCCTTGTTTTTCTAAAGCAAGGATGAATATAGAACAGACTCAGCAGGAAATCATAGAGGAGTTTGGTGACTATGACGATTGGATGGACCGCTACCAACTGCTCATTGACCTGGGTCAGGAACAACAGCCGCTTGACGAACGTTACAAAACGGAGAGCAACCTCATCGACGGTTGCCAGAGTCGTGTGTGGCTACAGGCCGACCTGACCGACGAAGGCACGATTCACTTCCAGGCCGAGAGCGACGCACTCATCGTCAAGGGCATCGTTGCCCTGCTCATACGTGTGCTCGACTTCCACACGCCCGACGAGATTCTCGAGGCAAACCTCCACTTCATCGAAGACATAGGCTTGCGTGACCACCTCAGTCCGACGCGCTCAAACGGTCTGCTGGCCATGCTGAAGCAGATGAAACTCTACGCTGTGGCATTCAAAGCCAAAGGAAATGCCTGACCGTGCCAAAACTCTCAGAAGATACCACCAGTACCTGAAGTTGGAGAAAGGTTTCTCCGACAATACTTGCGATGCCTACGAACGTGATGTTCAGAAGTTTCTGAACTTTGCCGAAGACGAGGGCGTTGACTGGCTTAGTCCGCCGTTGGAGGCATTTCATCAGTTTTCTGCGCAGATACGGGATTTAGGCATTCATGCCACATCGCTGGCTCGCATCCTTGCGGGTGTACACAGTTTCTATCTTTTCCTCGTGATGACCGACGAGATAGAGGGCGACCCGATGGAGTTGCTTGAATTTCCGAAAAAGCCGCAACATCTGCCCGACGTGCTCACAGTCGATGAAGTCGATCGCATCGAAGCGTCCATCGACCTGTCGAAGCCGGAGGGTCATCGCAACAAAGCCATCATCGAAGTGCTCTTCAGTTGTGGTCTGCGCGTGTCGGAGTTATGCAGCATGAAGTTGCAGGACCTCTACCTCGACGAGGGCTTTATCCGTGTCGAGGGCAAGGGCTCGAAGCAGCGTCTGGTACCGATTTCCGACAGTGCTGTCAAAGAGTTGAAACTTTGGTTCATCGACCGTAATGCCTTGGAAATCAAGCACGGATACGAGGACTACGTGTTCATATCCCGTTTCCGTAAGAATATGTCGCGCATCACGGTATTTCACATCATCAAGGAATTGGTCGAATTGGCAGGTATCCAGAAGACCGTGTCGCCCCACACGCTACGTCACTCGTTTGCCACTTCTTTGCTGGAGGGAGGAGCCAACCTGCGTGCCATTCAGGCGATGCTGGGGCACGAGAGCATAGGCACAACGCAGATTTACCTGCACACCGACACACGTCGTCTGCGCGAGGAGATTCTCGAACACCATCCGCGCGAACTTTACCATTCGCGTCGCAGCGGATAGTTGCCTCGCAGTGCTTCAAACATTTCAGGGTTGGATTTCAGCCGCATAGAGTCGGTTCGCGGGTCGTAAAGACGCAGCGGACCGGCTTTTTCTGTGCCGTAACTGTAGTCGGCTGGCGGCTCTGGCAGACAGATTTCGACGTTCAACGGTTTGCCCAGAAAATCGGCGACGGTGCGCAACGTCATCATCGTCGCATTCGCTTTGCCGTCGGCGCTGTAGCCGGCAATGTGAGGGGTGGCGATGTCTGCGCGCTGGAGCAACAGTCGGTTGATGTCGGGTTCGCCTTCCCAAGTGTCGATGACAACGTGGCTCACACGTCTGCTGTCCATGGCGTGGAGCAGTGCGGCCTCGTCGACAACGCCGCCGCGTGCAGCATTGATGATGACGGGCCGTTTCGTCAGTCGGCTGAAAAAGTGTTCGTCGGCCAGGTGGAACGTGGGATGGTCACCCTTGCGGGTCAGCGGGGTGTGAAACGTGACGATGTCCATTTCCGACACGTCCATCTCTGCCAACGAGGGTGTGCCGAGTTTCGGCGGGTCGCAGCGCACAACGTTCATGCCTGCGCGTTGCAGGTCGTCTGCCACGCGGCTTCCTACGTGTCCGACGCCGACGACGCCGACGGTCATTCCCTGTTCAAGTCGTCCGAGGGCGAGAAGCGAGTTGTGGACGTACTGTACGACGCTCGTGGCGTTGCAGCCAGGACAATTGCTCCACTTGATACCGTGGCTTTCCAGGTAGGGAATGTCAATGTGGTCGTAGCCGATGGTGGCCGTGACGACGAGACGGACACGGCTGTTGCGCAGCAGGTGTTCGTCCACGCGTGTTCGTGTGCGTACAATTAAAATGTCGGCATCGCGTACGTCATCGGCTGTGATTTCACTGCCAGGCATGAATACCACTTCCTCAATCAGCGCACTGATGGGGCCGCGTATGTAGGGGATTTTGTCGTCGATGATGGCTTTCATGACCGCAAAGATAGTGCAAGTCGGGCGCAAAACAAAATGAAACACGAACTTTTTTGTTTTTTCATGCACCTTAGCGACGGCTCCTCTCCACTCTCGCTCGGTAATAAAAATGAAAGTTTTTCTCACTTTCCTTTTGTATTCCTCTCGCTTAATCGTACCTTTGCAGTTAAATCAAAAACGTATGACAGAAAAACTGAAGATTCTGATTACGGGTGCCAGTGGCTTCATCGGCAGTTTCCTCTGCGAGGAGGGGCTGATGAGGAAGTTCGAGGTGTGGGCGGGGATGCGCCAGACGAGCAGCCGACGCTGGTTGCAGAACGAATGGCTGCAGTTCGTGACGCTCGACATGGCCCATCCCGACGTGCTGCGCAGCCAACTTTCGGTGTTCAAGCAGAAACATGGCCGCTGGGACATCATCATCCATGCAGCAGGCGCGACGAAATGTCTGAATCCAGCCGATTTTGACCGCCACAACTACGACTGCACCGTCCATCTCGTCGAGGCTTTGCAGACACTCGACATGGTGCCCAGCCTGTTTGTCTATGTGAGCAGCCTTAGCGTTCTGGGTGCCATCCGCGAGGATTACACGGAACTGCGGGCCGACGACATGCCCCAGCCGAACACCGCCTACGGACGGAGCAAACTCAAGAGCGAGCAATGGCTCCTGGGACTCGCTGGCAGCGGCTTTCCCGTCGTCATCTTCCGTCCTACGGGTGTCTATGGACCACGCGAACAGGACTATTTCTTGCAAGCAAAGAGCATCCGGCAGCACATTGACTTTGCCGTCGGTTACAAACCCCAGAAAATCACGTTTGTGTATGTCCAGGATCTTGTCAACGCCATCTATCTCGCCATCCAAAAGTCGGTCGAAGGGCAGGGCAGTGTGGTCGAAGGGAAAATCTACCATGTGAGCGACGGTGCGACCTACGACTCGCGCGAGTTCAGCGACCTGTTGCAGCGGTTTATGGGCGTCAGCGGCGTGTTGCACATCAAGGCTCCACTCTGGTTCCTGCGCACTGTGTGTGCCGTCAGCGACTGGTGGTCCATACACGTGAGCAAAAAGGTATCGACGCTCAATAACGACAAGTACCGTATTCTCTCGCAGCGCAACTGGATGTGCGACATTACGCCTGCACGGCGCGACCTCGGCTACATTCCCGAATGGCCGTTGGAGCGTGGCACAAAGGCCATTGTGGAGTGGTATAAAAAGGAGGGGTGGCTATGAGCAAATTCTTCGAACGACATTCCGAGAACGGACTGCTCAGCGTCGAGGTGTTGACGCTGGGCTACATGCTGGTGACAGCCGTCATGACGCTTGTGTGGTGGGACAATATCACGCGGCCTGAAGACATGATGGTCTGGCGTGGCGGCGCACTGGCTTTCATGGTGCTCGCCAACATCATCTACCATTTCTATCCCAGCCGCTTCACCATCGCCCTACGGGCCGTCCCGCTGTTCCTCTGCCTCATCCAATGGTATCCGGAAACGTATGAGTTCTGCAAACAATTCAACTACCAGGACCATCTCTTTGCCGGCGCCGATTGGCTGATCTTCGGTTGCCAGCCAGGGGTGATGTTGCAGCAATGGCTGCCCGACGACGTCTGGTACGAAAGTTTCTGCCTCGGCTACTACTCCTATTATTATCTGATGATGGTGACGATGCTGTTCATCCTTTGTGCCCGATACGACGACTTTCAGCGAGCCTCGTTCGTGTTTCTCGGCAGTTTCTTCCTCTTTTATCTCATCTACGAATTTCTCCCTGTTGCAGGCCCGCAATACTACTACTGCGCCATCGGTCTCGACCGTGCGCAAGAGGCTTATTTCCCTGAAATGGGACACTACTTTGCAGAGAACCAAGACTGTCTGCCTGTGGAGGACCGTGGCATCTTCAGCCGTTTGGTGTGGGAGGCACACCAGACCGGCGAGCATCCCACGGCAGCCTTCCCCTCGAGCCATGTCGGCATGGCAACCCTCTCGATGATACTGGCCTGGCAGACGCGCAATCGCTGGCTCTTCTGGCTGCAAGTTCCGTTCTACCTGCTGCTGGTCGTCTCCACCGTCTATGTACGGGCACACTATGCCATCGACTCGATCGCAGGATTCATCTTCGCCTTCGCCTTCTTCGGACTGATGAACGGACTTTGGCCTGGCGTGAAGGGTCTGCTACGGTTAAAAGACTGATACAGTGCAATATACCAATATCTTCCATACGCTTAAAAAAGAACTCCAAAGTTCTTACTCGCAGCGTGAAGCCGAGACGATTGCGTTCTGGCTTCTGGAAGATGTGGCAGGGCTGACGCGCAGCGACGTGCTCATGGGCCGTGCTGACCTGCTCTCCGACGAACTCATCGGCCGGCTGCAGCAGATGGTACGGCGCATCGCACAGGGCGAACCTGTGCAGTACGTCCTCGGTTACACTGATTTCTGCAACCTGCGCATTGGCGTTGCTCCTGGCGTGCTCATCCCCCGCCCCGAGACGGCGGACATGGTAGAGATGTGCCGCCAGTTCGCCCCGACGCACATCTACGACCTCTGCACTGGCAGCGGCTGCATCGCGCTGGCACTGAAAAAGATGTTCCCAAAGGCCACAGTCGAGGGCTGGGACATCTCGGACAAGGCTTTGGACATTGCCCGTCAAAACGCAGAAGACCTTGAACTTGACGTCACGTTCCGCCACGTCGATGTTTTGGATGGGTCCTCTCCCCCTGTCGGGATGAGTCGGAGGGGAATCGGCCTCCTGATTTCCAACCCTCCCTACGTCTGCGACAGCGAGCGTGCGGAGATGGAGCGCAATGTCCTCGAACATGAGCCTGCGGAGGCGCTCTTCGTGCCTGACGACGACCCGCTGCTGTTCTACCGCGCCATCGCCACGTGGGGACACTACCTGCTTTCGGACGGCGGTCATGTCATGGTCGAGACCAACCGCCGCTATGCCCACGACGTGGCCGACCTGTTCCGCAGCAAGGGCTACGACGAGGCGGAAGTGCTGAAGGACTGCTTCTCCAACGACCGCATGGTACAGTGCCAAAAAATATCCACTGCAGTGGTACAATAGTTTCATCGCAGTGGTACAAGTGTTTCACCGCAGTGAAACAAATGTTCCACCGCAGTGAAACTTCAGATACATCGCCCTTTATTTTCAAACATGGAACGACAGAAGAAAGAACTGACTGAAGAACAAGCATTTACGCGCCTTGCACGACTGTGCTCCACGACGGAGTACTGCCGCTACGACATGCGGCGTAAGATGGCAGCGTGGTTGCTGCCCGAAGGAGCCGAGGAGCGTGTGCTGAAGCGGTTGGAACAGGAACGATACATCGACGAGGTGCGCTATGCCCATGCCTACGTTCGCGACAAGTCACGCCATAACCGCTGGGGAGCCAAGCGCATAGAACTGGAACTGCGCCGTCGCGGCATTACCGACGAGACCATTCAAGACGCCCTGACCGAAATTACGGAGGAGCAGAGCGATGAGACCCTCGAAGGCCTGTTGCGCACGAAACTCAAGACAGTGAAGGGAAAGTCGGACTACGATGTCTTTCTGAAACTGCTCCGCTTCAGTGTCGGCCGTGGTTTCCCGCAAGACCAGGCCCATCGCTGCCTCAAACGCATCATCAATACAGAAGAGTATCCATGAAAATTCGCAACATAGACTTGGGCTATCGGCCAGTGATGCTGGCACCGATGGAGGATGTGACCGATCCTGCATTCCGACGCATCTGCAAGGAATTCGGAGCGGCGATGGTCTATTCCGAATTTGTCAGTGCCGATGCGCTCATCCGCAGCGTAGGCCGCACGATGGAGAAGATTAGGGTGCGCGACGACGAACGCCCAGCAGCCGTGCAGATTTACGGGCGTGACGTTGAGACAATGGTGGAGGCGGCGCGCATCGTCGAGAGCGAGGCACATCCCGACGTGCTCGACATCAACTTCGGCTGTCCAGTGAAGAAAGTCGCTGGAAAGGGTGCGGGTGCAGGTCTGCTGCGCAATCCCGAACTGCTGCTCGACATCACTCGAGCCGTTGTCCGTGCTGTGTCGCTGCCCGTGACCGTCAAGACCCGTCTGGGTTGGGACCATGAGAGCAAGAACATCGTCACGCTGGCCGAGCAACTGCAGGACTGCGGCATCGAGGCACTCACGATACACGGCCGCACCCGCAGCCAGATGTACACGGGTGAGGCCGACTGGACACTGATTGGTGAAGTGAAGAAGAATCCGCGCATGAGCATTCCCATCATCGGCAACGGCGACATCGACAGCGGACCACGTGCACTGGAGATGTTTGATCGTTATGGCGTGGATGGTGTGATGGTGGGTCGCGCCACGTTCGGACAGCCGTGGTTGTTTCGCGAGATTCGCGACACGCTTGACGGACGAGGGGACGCGCCGCAACTGACAACCAAGTGGAAACTCGATGTGCTGCGCAGGCAGATTCGCGAGAGTGTGGCTGGGTCGATGCAGCGCACCGACTGTGCCCGAAAGGCCACCGAACTGGGCGGTATCATCCATGTGCGCCGCCATCTCGCTGCTTCGCCGCTGTTTAAGGGTATTCCCGACTTCCGACAGACGCGCATACGGATGCTCCGAGCCGAGTCGATGGACGAACTCTTCGCCATTCTCGATGATATAGAGCAACGATTTTTTCAGTAAAGAACAGACATCAGAAAACGCCGTGCAGCGCAATGCCGCACGGCGTTTTCTTGATGTGATGATTGTTGTTGGGTATTAGTTCGGACGGAAGATGGTACGAACCTTGCTTTCATCACCTGCAACAACATCGCTCTTCACCTTACCCGTCAACTCTTCGATGATGGTGTCGAGCGACTTTGCAAAGTCGGTCTGATCCGAAATGTTGGGGTTGCGAACGACGTTCTTCCAGTCGTCCATTGCTGCCCAGTCGCCAGCGTTCCAGTAGCCATTTGTGCCTGTCGGAGCGAAGAGAATCATGCGGCGGCCTGTCGGCATACCATCCCACATTGCCTTCACCTGTTCGTAGGTGTACTCCTGATACATCGGCTTGGCTATGGGATTTCCATATTCATCAACCTTAATGCTGCCATCTGCGTTGTGTTCCACGTTCTCGTCGATGATGACTGGGTTTCCTGAGTCGTCATAAATATAGCCTCCGAATTCATCTGTAGCATATATAGGCAGTTTACAGATGCTTTCGTTGATGATGAGGTATGGAGCGTCGGTCCAGAGGATGACTACCTGGCGGTGATAACCGTCGTCGGCACCCCAGTCAGGCTTCTGGAAAGCAGCGGCAAGTGCTTCAAGTCCGCTCTCAGGAATGTCGCCGCCACCACGGGCATACTGATCTCTAACAAACGATTCGAAGGCTTCCTTTTCTGCCGGCATATTGTAAGTCGGGCTGATCATCATGGCTTCTTTGCCGTCCACGTTGATGTCCTGGTAGGCAATAACCTTTGTGGTGAGGCCGGTGAGCGTGATGTTGGCTGTTGTACATTTGTCGTTAAACAGGTCGTAGAAAGCAAGTGCATTATCCTTCACCATGTTAATCATACCACTCATCGAACCCGTTACGTCCATGACCAGTACGACATCGACAAAGAGTTTATTCTCGTCGGTGGTGAACTGTTTGGTGGTGGTGTCGTAGGATGTGTTTTCATCATACTTCTGTGCGGGGTCAAGAACGAGTCCGTCGTGTCCAGCCACTGGAGTGAACTGGTAGAATGCACGATAGTAGTACGTGGTCTTGGGGTTGAAGCCGCGGAAGTCAACGTCGAAGTTCTGTCCGTCCTTCAGTTCGGCTGCGCCCTGGAACTCAGCCTGGCCAATGAACAGTTTCTTGGGGTCTTTGTCGCAGACGATACCCACGATACCAGCCTCGGTGGCTCTCGGGTCGGCGCAGAACACAGTTCCGCTCAGGGTACAACTCGAACCACCCACCTTGAACGATGCCTTGCCCGTCCAGACCGTGATGGTGTTGTAGATCTTCTCTACGTAGGTCTCTTCGAAAGTATCAGCATCAGTGGCTGCTACAGCCACACCGTCGGAACCAACAGCCACACCTGCATCGGCGGCTTCGGAAGTCGTCATCGTGCTCGAGCCAACATAGTGGCAGTTGACGATTTCGCGGAAGTAGAGGACTGATGCAACAACGGTGGGATAGGACGACAGTTTTGATACGTCGGTCACGCTGGCGAAGAAGAAGAGCGAGCGCTGGAGGTCGTTCTTGTAGTCGGCAGCGGCCATTGCAGCGTCGAGTGCGGCTTTGTCGTACTCAATCTGGTCAACGTACTTGATGGTTTCACCGTTCGTAAACACGAGTTCCAGCACGTTGTCGCTCAGGAACGAGAAGTTGAGCACACCTTCCTTCATGACGAACTGGAGTGGCAAGTTGTTCTCCTTGTTAATGAGGAGGGTAGCCTTCGTTGCGCCGTCTGCACTGGAGAAGTACAGGGTTTCGATGTTGAGCGCACTGCTGGTTCCACCGGCCTTGCGGCGTGGCGATGCCGACGGAGCATCGTTCTTCTTGAGTAAGAAGAGACCTTGTTTGGTGGAATAACCTTTGTCCCAAGAGCCGAGCATAGAGGCTGGAAGTTCTTTGAGGGTTTCGCCGACAACGGGGGCTTCTCCACCTCCGTCACTGCTGCTGGAACATGCCGAGAAGCCGATGAGGGCGACTACGGCCATCAGAAACAAACTGATTTTCTTCATAGTTTTTGATGTTTTTAGTTAAACAATAAAAAATAAATTCGGTGTTATTTCAATACATAAAAAATGTATCGCAATTGCAAAGATAGAGCAGACGTTTGTAAAGAGCAAAACTTTTTTTCAAAAATATCATCCCAAAGTTGATTTTCTGCAAAATTGAAAGGTTTTATGCGAATTTGAAATGTAAAAATGTGTGAAATGTTACATTTGGGACACCAGCGAAATGGCCAATTCCTTGTAGGGCTGGCCCAAGGGGTGTCCATAAACAACGATTAAGAACTTTATGGACACCCCACGGGTCGTCACTACAGACTAACGCTATGAATCGACGGGGGCTTACGCGTGGAAAATACTTAAAAGATTATTTTGCTATGTGCAAAGAAACGACTAACTTTGCACATTATTTAACGACTATGAACGAAGATTTTGACATTCGTGAAGAGCAATACTTGTCAGCGAAGGAGAAGGACTTCGAGAATGCGCTCCGACCGTTGCGGTTTGCCGACTTCAGCGGACAGACGAAGGTGGTCGAAAATCTGAGCATCTTTGTCGAGGCAGCCAAGTTCCGCGGCGAGCCCCTTGACCACACGTTGCTGCATGGCCCTCCAGGACTGGGCAAGACGACGCTGTCGAACATCATCGCCAACGAACTGGGCGTGGGGTTCAAGGTGACCAGCGGTCCTGTGCTCGACAAACCGGGCGACTTGGCCGGCATCCTCACCTCGCTCGAGGAGAACGACGTGCTGTTCATCGACGAAATCCACCGACTGTCGCCCGTGGTCGAGGAGTATCTGTACTCGGCGATGGAGGATTTCCGCATCGACATCATGATTGACAAGGGTCCGTCGGCCCGCTCGATACAGATCGACCTGAACCCCTTCACGCTGGTCGGTGCGACGACGCGCAGCGGTCTGCTCACCGCACCGCTCCGTGCCCGTTTCGGCATCAACATGCACCTCGAATACTACGATGCCGACGTGCTGAAGAAGATTATCCTGCGTTCGGCACGTTTGCTGGAGGTGCCTTGCGACGAAGACGCTGCCGCCGAGATTGCTGGCCGCAGTCGTGGTACACCACGTATTGCCAATGCCTTGCTGCGCCGTGTACGCGACTTTGCACAGGTGCGAGGCACGGGTCGCATCGACGTGAAGATTGCACACATCGCGCTCGAAGCCCTGAACATCGATAAGTTCGGCCTCGACGAGATTGACAATAAAATTTTGACGACCATCATCGACAAGTTCAAGGGCGGTCCCGTGGGCATCGGCACTATTGCCACGGCCGTGGGCGAAGACCCAGGCACGCTCGAGGAGGTCTATGAACCATTCCTCATCAAGGAAGGTTTTATCAAGCGTACGCCCCGTGGCCGCGAAGTGACCGAACTGGCTTACCGCCATCTCGGACGAACCCCTCTGGGACAGCCGCTGATGGGTGATTTGTTCGGTGGATAGGTATAAATATATGGCAAACCTCAAAGGATTAGCAAAAGATACGGCCATTTATGGCCTGAGCAGCATTGTGGGCAGGTTTCTGAACTACCTGCTCGTGCCGCTTTATACGAACTACATGCCGAAGGACTCGGGCGACTATGGCGTGAGTGTGAACATCTATGCCTACACGGCGCTGGTGCTGGTGGTGCTGACGTTCGGCATGGAGACCACCCTGTTCCGCTTTGCCAACAAGGCCGACGAAAAACCCGACACGGTGTTTACCACGGCCCTGGCGACGGTCGGTTTGCTCTCGGTGCTGTTTCTGCTGGGCATCTTCGGCTTCATCGAGCCTCTGAGCCACATGCTCGAGTACGACGACCATCCCGAATACTTGCAGATGATGGCCGTCGTGGTGGCACTGGATGCGTTGCAGGCCATTCCCTTCAGTTATCTGCGTTTTCAACAGCAGGCGCTCAAGTTTGCCGCGTTCAAACTGCTGTTCATCGTCTTCAACATCGTGCTCAACGTGTTCTACTTCGTTGTTCTTGGCAGGACGGAGGTCTTTTATGTCTTCGGCATCAACTTGTTCTGCACGGCGTTCATCACGTTCTTCTTCGTTCCCGACCTGTTGCGCGTGAAGTGGCGCTTCGACTTAGGTCTGCTGCGACGGATGCTCAGTTATTCGTGGCCGATTCTCGTGCTGGGCATCGCGGGCATCCTCAATCAGACCGCCGACAAGATTATCTATCCGCTTGTCAGCGATGCAGCCGACGACCGTGCGCAACTCGGTGTCTATGGCGCTTGTGTGAAGGTAGCGATGATCATGGCCATGATCACGCAGGCGTTCCGCTATGCCTACGAACCGCTCGTGTTTGCGAAAGCGAAGGACCGTGACAGCAAGGAATACTATGCCCAGGCGATGAAGTATTTCATTGTCTTCACGCTGCTGGCCTTCCTCGCCGTGATGGGCTATATGGACCTGCTGAAGCACATCATCGACGAAGACTATCGTGAGGCCATCCCCACCATCCCTGTCGTCATGGCGGCTGAGATCATGATGGGCATCTACTTCAACCTTTCGTTCTGGTACAAACTCATCGACAAGACGATCTGGGGTGCCTGGTTCTCACTCGCAGGCTGTGTTGTGCTGGTTGCCATCAACGTGTAGAGCGCTATGTCGCGCATCGGATAGCGGATGGGATTCTTTTGCTGTCCGACAAAATAACTCAGCAACATCGACGTGGCGTAGCCTGCAAAGCCTCCCCACGCACACGCCCAGTAGCCGATGCGCGGAATGAA
>JAIKWU010000097.1 GCA_024684455.1 Bacteroidaceae bacterium
TCTGTCAAGAGAGAAAGGTTTATCAATATACGCAATGGGAGAAACAGCCTTCAGCCTTTCACCTTGTTACTTTGAATTTGCAGATTCTCTGACTGGTGAAGCTCAATAGCTCTTCTCTATGTCTGTCATCGTACATAGTCCGATGTCAGGTACAAAGATAGTGCAAATCGAGTGAAATACCAAACAAAATACGAAGATTTTGTTTGAATTTCCGAGATGCCGCCTATCTTCGATACGAAGTATCAAAGAGAGAAATTATTTTCAAAGACCGCACGTTGTGAGCTGGATTTTTTCTGATTGCAAAAATAGTTTTTTTTCACCATACGTCCATCAAGAACGATTGGTTCATTTTGGTTCATTTTTGTTTTGGCTGGGGGGGAGAGGGCTGGAAAAGATGATACCACGAACAAAAGGACATAAAAACAATTAGATAAAATCACAAGTAAGACAAACGACGGTAGCATCTTTTTGCCTGCGTTGATTCCCAAATCCCATATTTTGTAGGCTGTCGGGAAAATGGCGGAACAATAGGGAAAGAGAATAGGCGGAGAACCTGTTTTTATCGGGGTTTCCGCCTTTCATAGCATAATCGGGGCATTTTCATGTTGATTCTTCTACAAAACACAAAAAATACATTCAAAACACAAAAAAGATTCATCAAATCTATACCTTCGAACCATATTTTATGCTAACTTTGCCATTAATAGACAAAAAACATCATATTATCAATAACTAAAATCCATACGACAATGAAAAAACTAC
Source organism: Bacteroidaceae bacterium (assembly GCA_024684455.1). GTDB lineage: Bacteria > Bacteroidota > Bacteroidia > Bacteroidales > Bacteroidaceae > UBA3839. The sequence goes on from JAIKWU010000097.1 coordinate 763, forward strand.
TAACACTTTTCGCATTCGCGACACTTCTGTGCCTGATGCCTCTGTCGGCGAAGGCTGAGACCATCAATACCGTTATTTCATCTGAAAACATAACCAAAACTTCTACCGTTTATGCCGGAGAGGTTGTCGTGGATGGTGTGACTCAAATCAAGTATCTCTATTCGGGCGACATTTCAATATATAGTTATGTCATCCAAAACATACTTGACGGCCTGAATGGTATGGCCGACGGTGATTATGCAGCCATGCTCGATGAACATTTTTATGATAATTATTATCAATCTCAGCAGAACCATGGTTTTGCTATTTGCTCTGATTCCGAACTTGTCGCGGCCATGGACGAAAACTGGAGCAGCGCACAATACGTAGGAACGCTGTATTACCCTGGCAAATCGGTCACCTCCGAAATCAATTCAAACCTATATGACATCGACGATGGCTTCAGGGCGGCTCTTGACGCACAAACCCAGGAAAGTATAGAGTATATCGATACGCCTGCCATTGTGGAAAAGTGTATAGTATCTCATATCGGTTCGCATGCCTATGAAAATGTGTATTATACCGTCGAGAACGGCCAGGCTATCAAGCACGTCGATACTTTTATTACATACGATTGTGAAGCGACCACGGTCATCTACACAAAGGTAGAACTGTCAAGCGGTTCCACCAGTACCGTCTTGGGCGACGTGGACGGTGATGGCGACATCTCTGTCAATGATGTAGCCATGATTGTTAACTATATCCTCGGCATTACTGACAGCAATTTCATCATTGCCAATGCAGACATAAACGGTGACGGAGAAATAGACATCAACGACGTGATGGCCACCGTCAGTATAATCTTGAAAGGTGAAGTTGTTAACATCTGCCCCGATGACAACCACCCACACATGATAGACCTTGGACTGCCCTCTGGCACGAAATGGGCCTGCTGCAACGTGGGAGCCGAAAAGCCAGAGGATTACGGTGGCTACTATGCTTGGGGTGAGACAGAAGAGAAGGACGTTTACCACTGGACCACCTACATCCACTGCGACGGCTCCAAAAACACCTGCCATGACCTTGGCAGCGACATCGCTGGCACGCAGTATGACGTGGCGCACGTGAAATGGGGCGGCTCTTGGGTGATGCCGACCGATGAACAGCGAAAAGAACTGGCCGTCAACTGTCGTCAAGAGTGGACAACACTGAATGATGTCAATGGCCGCAAATTCACGAGCAAGACCAACGGCAATTGCATTTTCCTGCCTGCCGCGGGATACCGTTACAATTCCGGACTTAACAACAATGGCGGCAACGGCTACTATTGGACGGCCACGCAGTATTCGCGTTACGCTTACCAAGCATACAGCCTCACCTTCTCTACGTCTTCCTCGGGTTATAACGCCCTTGGCCGTGACGAAGGCAACTCTGTTCGCCCCGTTGCGAAATAATTACTCCCCCACAAATACATCTCATTGCAAACGCACATCCAGCCACCCTAACCAGGTGGGCTTTTCATTGCCCTATCCCTAGAACATAAACAACCAAAAACTACTGACAAAGCAATTACATTCAACCATTGCTTTGTAGTTCCAATAATAATTCATATCTTTGCTCTCAAACTAACCAAAACATACACTTATGAAAAAACTACTAACACTTTTCGCATTTCCGGCACTTCTGTGCCTGATGCCTCTGACGGCATGGACACAAACGCAAACTGTTGTCAATGTCGTGGAACAGACGGCATCTGTCACACGTACTTCTACTTTGTATGTTGGCGAAGTTTTGCTTGATGGACAGCAGTCGTTCTATTATCTGTATTCAGAAGACATGACCAATAGCGACTATATTTTCGGTGCGGTGAGAAATTGCCTTTCTGATTTCAAGGACGGGATTTATAGTGCTTTGGTGCCGATTATCGATGGGACAACTGAAGAAATCGGAATCTCGTTATGTTCAAACTCTGACTATGAGTCAATGATGAACTCGGATTGGAAGCAAGCGGAAAAAGCAGGACTGGCATGCTTGCCGAACATGAAGGTCACTTCATCATCCTCAGATAATCTTTATGAAACGGATGCTGACTTTGCGGAAAAGTGCCCAGGTGAATTTAAGGATATTACTCTTTTAGACGACGTGGGGGAGTCTATGGCGGTCAGTGGCATTATAGCCCAACTATCTGCTGTTAACACCGACCGTGTCACATATACTGTGGAAAATGGCGTTCTTGTCAAGCATATTGAAAGACATATTAACTTCACATGCGAAATGACCACGGTCATTTACACAAAGGTAGAACTGACGAGCGGTTCCACCAGTTCCGTCTTGGGCGATGTGGACGGCGACGGCACCGTCTCAGTCACTGACGTGGCCTGGATTGTAAATCACATCCTCGGCGTAAACGACAATAACTTCATCATTGCCAATGCCGACATTAATGGCGATGAAGAAATCGACGTCAACGACGTTATGGGTACCGTCAGCATCATCTTGGGAGATGATAAACCACAAGCCCACCTCACATGCCCCAACAACAACCATCCCCACATAATAGACCTCGGCCTGCCCTCTGGCACGAAGTGGGCATGCTGCAATGTTGGAGCCGAAAAGCCCGAGGAATATGGCGGATATTACGCATGGGGAGAGACGGAGGAGAAGGACAACTACTCCTGGGGCACCTACATCCATTGCGATGGCGATGAGAACACCTGTAACAACCTTTACGATATTGCCGGCACGCAGTTCGATGTGGCACATTTGAAATGGGGTGGCTCATGGATGATGCCTTCACGTTATCAGACAGATGAGTTGTTCAACTACTGCACCCATACTTGGACAACTATCAACGGAGTCTACGGGCGTCTATTCACAGGCACTAACAACAACAATATTTTCATACCTGCGGCAGGCTACCGTGCGGATGACACCCTCGTTTTAAACGACATCTGCGGATTCTACTGGACCTCCTCGCAACTACAAACCGACATGAACATAGCCGTCAGTTTCTACTTCGATTATAACTATACGTACAGCAGTTACATCAACTCCCGCAACTTA
>JAIKWU010000001.1 GCA_024684455.1 Bacteroidaceae bacterium
AAAGTTGAATGGGGGATTATCGAAGAAACTACTCATCCAGTAAAGGAGGTCTTACCCGGCTTTTTCTCAGCGAGTGACGAAAGCAACGTTAATTATAAACCAGGTCTCTATATTCATAATAGTAGAGTTTACGTTGATTTATTAGCACGTCGATTGTTTTCAACGGTAGAGCTTTCTGAGATAAGTCGCAAAATACATCGTGCAAGATGGAAGGCGGTTAGAGGGGGCTATGTCGTTATTGAAGCAAGAGAGGATTCTGATATGCATATTGTACTGGGGCGACATTTTATTGAAGACATCTATAATATAGCAATATATGGAGCATGGATGGAAGAACACTTACTTCTTTAAATAATCTCAAATTATCGTTCCACCTTATTATAATATTAAGAATAATCGCTATCTTTGTAACCGTATTCGATAAGTAACAAATATATGTTAGTGGCAAAAAGGCAGAGAAAAAGTCAAAAATACGAAAAATGGCAATACGGAAGAGTGCTACTTCTGTTAGGTTTTCTTATGTGTTTCAATGGTTTATCTGCTAAAACACAATGGTACAAGTATTTCCATTTGGGTGAATTGCCGGAGTTTTCAAGAAACGTTCTGGAGACGCTCCGGCAGCCGCTTGAGGACCGCGTGATTACCATCTCGCCGAAGCCATCGGCTACCGCAATCTCGACCGTGAGGGCTGGATGGAGTGAACATAGGCCTGTGCCCCAATTGGCGAACAACATCTTGTGCTTGGCGTAATCACGCTAAGCACTTAGCGTTATTTCTCCAAGTGCTTAGCGTGATTACGCCAAGCACTTGGACCGACGGACAGTTTATATACAAAAAACTTGCCGATAATAGTAAAAACCATTATCTTTGCAGGTGTAACTATACTGAATGTCATTGACCATTGAACATTGATCTTTGAAAGATGAAAAAGATAAGTTTATTGGCAGGAGTGCTGATTGTCAGCATGGTCGCCCTTGCACAGGAAAAAGTGACGGCTGACATTTCGGCCGACTTTGTGAGCCGGTACATCTGGCGCGGACAGGACCTCGGGCACGTCAGTCTGCAACCCACACTGGGCCTCTCGTACAAGGGGCTTTCGCTTACGGCCTGGGGCAGCGTCGGATTGGCTGATGCTCAGGATACACGTGAAATCGACCTTACGCTCGACTATGCCATCGGCCGTTTTCATGCCTGTGTCACCGACTACTGGACTGACGATGGCGCCGACCCTGACGGTCGCTACTTCATGTACGAAGCCCACCGAACCAATCATGTGCTTGAGGCCAACGTGGGCTATGACTTCGGGCTGTTCACGGCCGACTGGTACACGAACTTTGCGGGTAACGACGGCCTGAACAACCGTGAAGAACGTGCCTATAGCAGTTACTTCGAACTGAACGCACCTTTTCGCCTCGGTGGATGTGACTGGACGGCGACGCTGGGTGCCGTGCCCTACGCTACCGACTTCTACCATTGCAGCGGCTTCGCCGTCACGACGGCGACCCTGCGTGTCAAGCGCGACATCCGTCTGACCGACCATTTCTCCCTTCCTCTCTTTGCTCAGTTTGCCGCCAATCCACAAAGCCAACATGCCTATTTGGTGGTAGGCCTTACCTTGCATCCATAATTGAACAATGAACAATGAATAATTACACAAAATAACACACAAAATAAACAGTCTGACAATGAAACGAATTGTATTGATGCTGCTCTGCTGCGCGATGGCGGTGGGCGGTTATGCGCAACAGCAACTGGGACAGCGTTCCCGTGTGAAATCACCCGTTGTCAATGCAGACGGAAGCGTCACCTTCAATGTCTATGCACCATCGGCACAGCAAGTGAGTGTCAGCGGCGACTTTGAAGAAATCCGTGGCCGACGGCTCGAAATGACCAAACAGGAAAACGGTGTATGGACTGTGACTACGCAACCGCTTCGGCCCGAACTCTATTCCTACAGCATCTCGGTCGATGGAGTGCGCTTTATCGATCCTGCGAACAGTTATGTCAACCGCGACATTTCGACGCTCAGCAATATCTTCATTGTCACTCGTTCGTCGGACGATAAGGGGCATCTCTATCAGGTGAACAATGTGCCTCATGGTACATTGGCTCGTGTCTGGTACGACAGTCCGACGCTGGGCACACAACGGCGTATGACCGTTTATCTGCCGCCTGCCTACGATGGCAACCGACGTTTTCCTGTGCTCTATCTGCTGCATGGGCACGGAGGCGACGAAACATCGTGGGGCGACCTCGGACGTACGTCGCAGATTATGGACAACCTGATTGCTGAAGGTAAGGCACAGCCGATGATTGTGGTCATGCCTAATGGCAACCCCACCTGCGACGCTGCCCCAGGATGGTGGCACGAAGGCATGTACACGCCAGACGGGAACGCTTTCAGGCGTCGTGGTGCGAAGGCCAGCATGGAAGAGAGTTTCATGGACATCGTCAACTTTGTCGATAGCCACTATCGCACCATCAAGAAGCGGTCGGCGCGTGCCGTCAGCGGATTGTCGATGGGTGGCGGGCACACCTTTGGCATCGCCCGTCTCTATCCTGACATCTTCGACTACTACGGACTCCAGTCTGCAGCAGCACAGGTGCGGCTCGACGATGCACAGTTTGACACACAGATGTCACGGCTCTTTGCCTCAAAGCCTCGACTCTTCTGGATTGCCATCGGCAAGGATGACTTCCTGATGCGGATGAACAACGAACTGCGCGACTACCTCGACGAAAAGGGCTACCCCTACGAATACTATGAGAACGACGGTGGCCACATCTGGCGCAACTGGCGCATCTACCTTACGCTGTTCGCCCAAAAGATTTTCACTGTTAATTAATTAACAATTAACTTTCTCCTGCGTTTTGTTTTCGGATGATTCGGTAGATTTCGGGGACGATGATGTCGAGCGAGGCATCGTCCATCATCAGGTCATGCTCGTGAGGCGTGTGGACGATGCGTAGGCGGGATGGGTCGCAGTAGTTCTCGTAGTTGCCTGCCTCAAATTCCATCATGCGTTCCCAATACTTGCGGTTGTCGCCTGTCACTCCAGCGGGAATCTGGTCGGGCTTGAAGTAGGTGACGTTGCCGTCGAAGAAGGAGGGGCTGTGGTGTGTCAGGTCGTCGGCAACGTTTTGGGCGTTTCTGACCATTGCTTCTAACATACCTGCCTCCCTGAGTTCGGCAAACAACGGACAGGTCTCGAAATACTCTACGTTGATTTCGGATAGCATACCTTTCGACATCTCACGCAGGTCGTTGTTTCCGAGTGCATGGGAGTCGAGCATGATGAGGTGCTGCACCTGTTCGCCTGCCTGTGTCAACTGACAGGCCATCTCGTGGGCCACCACGCCGCCGTAGCACCATCCGCCGAGGATGTAGGGACCATGGGGCTGGTGTTGCTTGAGGATGCGGATGTAGTTGGAAGCGATGGCACGGATGCCGTGGCGCACGTCGTCAGGGTGGTAGAGATTGTAGGGCTCGAAGACTGAAAACGAGACATCGTCACCGATGCGGTCGGCGAGTCGGTAGTAGGCGTCGCTGCCTGTGTTGGCTGTATGGACGAATACCATCTTGGGGCCGTTGTTTTCGGAGTAGATGCACATTTCCGAGGGCGTGTCCTTCTTGAGGGCAAGGGGTGACAGCGTGTCGGTGGCTTCGGGCTCGTTCTCATCCTGCCCGAGTTGGAGCATTTCAATCCATCCGCTGATGGAGACGTCGTCAGGATAATGGGTGGCTAGCACGCTCATCAGTCTGGCCAGATAGCGCCTCAACTGTTGTTGGCTGATGGCGATATTGTGGGTCATCACGTAGAGGAAACTACGCTGGTCAGTATGCAGGCAGGCCAACTTCATCATACAACTGAATTGCAAGTCGATGGTCTCGGCGGCGAGCGAGTCGCGCAGTTGGCGGAGGATATTGCTGTCGTAGTGGGCCGATTCGAGCATCTGGAGGGGGATGCGACGGTCGGTGATGACTTGCTGAATGACGGGTACGTTGTGGAAGACGATGGCAGAGCGCAACTGCTCGTTCTCACGGGCGATGATGTCGAGAGCCTCTCGCAGGTGAGCCTCGCTGACGATGCTATCGACCTGCAAGCCGACAACGTTGCGCTGGCTGTGAGAGTCGGGGAAAATGAGTTGGCGGAACAGCATCTCGTCTTGCCAGTTGGCTATGGGCAACACCTTCTCGATATGTTCGCCCCTGGAGAGGAAATCTCTCTGGATGGCTTCGTATTGAGCAGGACTCCAGAGTTGTTCGTAAGCGACGTCGGCGGCATCGGCTATCTTGCGGAAGTTATTGTGCTGCAGGATTTGCTTGCCTGTGGTTTTTATGCCTTGTTCACGGAGTGCCACAGCATATTTCATGGCTGTAAGCGACGTTCCGCCGAGGTCGGTAAATCGTTCGTCGGGTCCGATGTGGGAGTCGGCATCGAGCACGTCGGTGGCTGTCATCAGGACTCTGAAGAGGACTTCGCTGTCGATGACGCCCGCTGTATTCCTTTCTCTCTTGGGGCTGGGCAATTCGTTGCGCATGACTTTCCCGTTCAGGTTGCGCGGCAATGCATCCATCCGCACCCACACATCGGGAATCATGTATTCGGCCAGATAGCAGGCTATCTCGGCCTTGATTGCGCTTTTGTCCAGTTCGCGCTGCGCTTCGTAGTAACAGGAAAGGTGGTCGATGCCGGCGATGTCCTTGACGACAACGACAATCTGTCGCACGTCGGGCACGTTGAGTCGTGAAATAGCCTTGGTGATCTGCACCTCGACTTCGCCTGTTTCGATGCGGAATCCGCGCAGTTTCACCATGTTGTCGGTGCGTCCCAGGATGTCGAAGTCGCCGTCGGCCGCCTGCATCGCCCTGTCGCCCGTATGGAACCATCGTTCGCCGTCGAGCATGAACCATTTTTCAGCACTCTGTTCGGGCAACTTATAGTAGCCGCTCGACATGTAGGCATTGCTGACGATGAGTTCGCCTGCTACACCAGGTCCGACAGGGTGAAGGTCGTCGTCGATGACCTGTGCCTTGGTATTGTGGTATGGCTTGCCGACCCTGATACGCTCCTCGTTGCCGCGAATCTTTTTGGAGATAATCGGGCACACTTCGGTACTGCCGTAGAGGTTAATCAGGAAGTTGTCGGGAGCGTAGGGGTGGAAATTGCGCAACTTATCGCCTGCCGCAAACACAAATACACCCTTGAGGTCGTAGTCCTCAGCCATAATGGCTGCCAGTCCTGAAGGCAGGAAAATGTGGGTGACCCGTGCTTGCTTCATAAACTCGTAGAGACTTGCCATATCCAGACGTGCTGTCTCGGGGGCTATGCAAACGGTTCCGCCGTATTGCAAAGGTCCCATCAGGAACATCATGGTGGCCACGAAAGGGAAACTCGACATGATGCCAGAACGGGTGTCGGCGTTCATCACGGCGTCGTCGTAAATCTTTGCACAGTCGGCAATGTGCAGCAGCATGAGATGGTTGTGCAGCACCCCCTTCGGTTTACCCGTTGTACCAGAAGTGTAGAGCAACATGGCGGGCGATTCGGGCGTTATGGGATGATTGTCGATTGATGATTGACGATTGTCGATTGACGATTGTACTTCATCCAGAAAGACGACGCGGTCGGCAGGAAAATTCAGTTGTCTGTTTTCCCAAAACGCTCGGATGGTCAGTATGGCCACAGCCTCGGAGTCCTCGAGCATATACTCCAGACGCTTTTCAGGATAGGCACCATCAAACGGAACGAAGATGCAGCCAGTGCGCAGTGCTGCGATGGCTCCCAGCAAGATTTCCTTGACATACGGCACATAAACTGCCACCGCTTCGCCTGTCTTTACGCCGAGGGCTGTGAGCCGTTGAGAAACGGAAGCACTTCTTGCTTCGAGTTCCCCATAACTCATTTCACCGAAAGCATCCAGCAACGCAGTTTTCTCTGGAAATGCAGCAGCATGGTCCTGCACCAGTTCATGAATCAATTTCATCAATCCTTATATGTTCAATGTTCAACGGTCAATGTTCAATGATTAAAAAATCCCTTTTCGCCCAACTTCTCGAGGAAACGGCGAATATATGCTGTGCCTGTTTCGGGCCATGAGAAACCAAGTCGTTCCAGAATGCACGAAGTGTAAGTGACGTCAAGGCTCTCTAACCCGATTTCCTGACTGCCGTCGCCGCTGTTGTAGGCAATCAGGCTGCCCACATTCGCATGGGTGTTTTCATCGGCAAGAGCCTTGTTCAGGGCTTCGGCTACCTCTTCACCCTCGGCGCCTCGGATGGAGAATCCCATGTCATTCATCGTATGGATGACATCGCCCATCAGCGGTCTGTGCGGATTCAGCGGCTGGAAACAGATACAGTCGTCGGGAGTCTGTGCCAGTGCCAGAACAGCCTTGGCCACACAGTCGATGGGCGAGAACTCTGTCTCGACGTTTAGGTCGTCATACCCAATCACACCGAGGGTTCGGAAGGCATTGAGACTGTTCATGTAACTGTTTGTCTGATAGTTGATTTGGAATTCACCGTCGTCCGACCTCGGTGCCAAATTGCCCACACGGCACACCTTGGCTCTCAGTCCGTTCGCCAAAATCTCTTCATAGATGTGCCGCTCAGCCATAAACTTGGAGTGGATGTATTGGTTGCCGTTCAGTTCCTGACCTGCATACAGCACATTTTCAGTGAAGTGGAAACTGATGGGCGGCACGCCGTCCTTTCGGCTGCCCATGATGCTGCCCGTTGAGATATGTATCAGACGTGCTCCCCAGCGGAGACACCAAGCCGTCAGATTCTTCACCGACTCAACATTTACGCGCTCAATCTCGTTGCCTTTGGCAAAGTGCTTGACACTGGCGGCACAGTTGATGACCGTCATGTCGCTGTGGGGAGCCTCAAACTTCTGCAGCGAGGCAGGGTCGGTTGCGTCGCCTTCGATGACGATGATGCGTGAGCCGTACAACTCGTCGTCGGCATCGTTGAAATAGTAACGCTGCATGGCCTTTAAGCGGTTCTCACCGCTCTCCTCCTTGCTTGGACGGACAAAGCAGTAAATCGTGCCTTCATAACTCTTTATCAGTTCGTGAAGCACATGACTGCCGAGATAGCCTGTTGCACCTAACAGAAGAACATCGCCTACGACATTGGGTTCACCGCTCAGGTATGCCTCTAGCGTGTTGTGCGAAAGCAACTCGTGAATCGGCTTGTAGTCGTAGCCGTCAGCACCGACTACAGGGGGAGTCCATTCACCGTATGCCAAGGGGGCCTGTTCGCCCGCAGTCGCTTCTGGCTCGGTGTGTTCGCCGAGGAATTCAGCCATTGCTCTCGGTGTCGTATAGGTGAACACATCGTTATAGACAATCTTGTAGCCTGCTTTTTCTGCTGCAATCACTACCTTCATAGCAAGGATTGAACTGCCTCCGATTTCAAAGAAGTCTGCTTCGGCACTGATGCGGTCTATACCGAGAACACTGCTGAAGATTGCGCAGAAGTCCTCCTCTGTCTTGTTGGCAGGAGCCACATAGTCGGCGGCTTTCCGTTCGGGCTTGGGCAAGGCCTTCTTATCCACTTTCATGTTCACGGTAAGCGGAATCTTGTCAATCTGCATGATGACGGCAGGTACCATATAGGCTGGTTTCTGACTCTTCACATATTCGGCAAGCGCATCTGTGTTGATGGTGCCGCTGCCGACAACGAATGCTGCCAGATACTTACCGCCACTCTCATAGTCGTATGCCTGAACCGTTACATCATCTATGCCATCAAATCCGCGGATTACGGTTTCAACCTCCTTGGTCTCGATACGGAAGCCGCGAATCTTCACTTGTCCGTCCTTACGTCCCACAAACTCCACGTCACCGTTCTGACGGTAGCGGACGATATCGCCTGTATGATACATGCGGAACTCATTGAAGGGGCAGTCTTCGTATGCCTCGGCTGTCTTGTCGGGACGGTTCAGGTAGCCACGGCTCGTTTGCGGACCTGACAGACAGTATTCACCCGCAGCACCGGCGGGGAGTCGGTGGTTCGTCTTGTCAAGAACGTATGCATGAATCGTAGGAATGGGTTGTCCAATTGGAATGTTAGGTTCCCACTCCTTGATGGGGAAGACGCTGACGCCACAGCAGTTTTCTGTAGGACCATAGCCGTTGGCTATTGGATAACTGATGGCCGAGGGGTCGATGGCAGGACATTTCTCACCAGCAATAATCAGCAGTCTGAGCGTTTTCTGATGGGGATAGTTCTGTGCAAACTGAACACCGACCTGAGTCGTGAGGAGCAGGGTCGTAATGCCCGCTTTGTCGAAGTAGGCAGCCAAGCGGCCTAAATCCATGCGGTCTTCTTCGGGCACAAGGTTGACAGTGGCACCCACAAGAAGGCTACAGAACACGTCAGCCATGTTCACGTCGAAACTGAACGAGGCATAGGCGGCTACAATGTCGTCCTTTGTATAGAAAGTGTGACGCATTCCGTGGGCGTAGGCTACGATGTTGCGGTTTTCAATTTGGCATCCCTTGGGCGCACCTGTCGAGCCCGATGTGTAGAGCATGATGAAAAGGCTCTCTGGCGATGGACCGACGGGTGGTGTGTCGGCTTTCTCCATACTGTATAGTTCACTCACAGTGACGATCTTTCCCTTGTATTCATCCACTACATTGCAAAGGTCGTCGTCGGCTATCAACAGGCAGACGCTGGCATCCTTCACCATGAAGTTCAGACGTTCCTTCGGATAACTTGGGTCGAGCGGTTCGTATCCCATGCCAGCCTTGACAGCAGCCAACGGCATGATGAACGTCTGTTCATTTCGGGGCAGGATGATGGCTGCCACCTCTTCCTTAAGATCCGTCTTACCTGTCACCTCACAACCGATTTTGTAGATCTTTGCGGCAAGGCTGTCGGTCAGTTTGTCCAATTCTTGATAGGTGAATGCCTTGTCCTTGAAGACCACAGCCGTCTTGTCGGGATATTCACCGACGATTTTCTTGAACCGAGTAGCCACTGAGTCAGTTCGGTCGAAGTCCAGGTCCCAAGGTTTGTTGAAACTGTCGAGCACCTTCCACTGGGATTCGTCGGTCAGGCTAATCTGCGAAACGTTGTCACAGGTAATCAGTCCGCGGGCGGCATTACTGATGCATTTTGCCAGTCCTGCCATCATTTCAGCACTATACATCGAAGAGTCATAGTCCACCTTGATGACGGCCTCCTGTTCGCTACCTTCAATATAAACGGAAACGGGCAGTTTGGCTATATCCAACGTCAATGGCTCAACAGCAATCTTACCATACTGGGTGCCATAGTCATTGATGACGCCTATCTGATATGTATATGAGACACTAGGATGGAAGTCATACTTGCTAGCGATTCGTGCAAAGGGATAGTTCTCGTTATCAATTGTCTGCGAGAAGTTGTCCGATACGCGACGAAGGAAGTCGGCAGTCTTTTCATGATGGTTGAGCGTGGTGACGAGAGGCAGGGTGTTGACGAACATGCCCATCGTGTTCCAGACCTTCATGTTGTTACGTCCATTTGATACGGTCACGATAGACACGGTGTCCTCGCATACGTATCTGCCGAATGTAGTATAACATGCAGCGAGATAGACGGCAGCAGGTGTGATGCCATGCTGCTGTGCAAATTCCTTTACAGCCTTGATGTCAGTCGGAGCGGTCACGCTCTTTTGGGTATGCGGCAGATGTTCTACAAACACATCGGGAATGAGTTGTGTGGGTTCCTCAACCTCGGCCATCTGACGCTCAAAGAAGGTTTCTGTTTCGGGAGAAATTTTTTCATCGCCCACAAAGTCATAATACGTATAGTCTTCTTTCTGTGGGTCGCTGCCGTCGAGAGCCCGAGTGAGTTGAGTGAAGAACAGGTCAACCGAGGCTCCGTCGCTGACCAGATGATGCATGTCAACTAAGAGGGTCAGACGGTCGCTCTTGATAATTTCGAATCGGACGCAAGGCCCTTTTTCTAAGTCAAAGGGTCGCACAAACTCGTTCTTGTAAGCCTCCAACTCCTCGGCCGACAAGGTTCTGACAGGTATCTCGAGTGTATAGTCGGGCATCGGCTCCTGAATGATTTCGTCGCTCGGGTCGATGGTAAAATGGCATAAGAGATATGGATGTGCGCGGGTCACCTTGCGAACGGCCTCAGCCAGTTGCTCTGCGCTGATTTCATTCGGGAATGTCAGAGCGTGAGGAATGTTGTACTGAACGGTGTTGGGATTGGCCTGACATTCTGTATAAACGCCTTGCTGGGCAAAACTGAGCCGGCAGGAATGCGGGGTGTCATGTCTGTCAGCAGCCTTCGGGGCAGTGTCCAAATCTGTACGTTCACCTTCTGCTTCCTTGCCTTCCAGCATGGCGTTCAGTATCTCGTTCTCGACAAACTGAATGGTTCCATGGGTGATAAGGGCACGTGAGTTCACTTGTACATTGAATCTCTTGTAGATTAACATAGCAAGTTTGATGCTTGAAATCGAAGTCAAGCCGAAATCACGGAACAAGTTTGTGATGCCAAAATCGGCTGTGCCAATGACTTGCGACACAACCTCCTGAATCATCTTTTCAAGAACATTCAGCGGAGCCTGCGCCATTTGTTGCTCTGCCGAGCCAGCCGACTTGACAGGCTTGGGCAGTGCGCGTTTGTTCACTTTCTGATTCTGGTTCAGCGGAATGGCGTCAATCTGCATTGTCACGGCAGGTACCATATATGGCGGCTTTTGGTCGAGAATGAAGTTGTTGAGGGCTTCGATGTCCACCTGTTCGTCACTGACGATGTAGGCCGCTACGAACTTGCCGCCGCCATCATCGTCGAAGGCCTGCACCGTGGCATCCTTAATGCCTGGGAACTCACGAATGACGGATTCCACTTCTTTCAGTTCGATGCGGAAGCCACGAATCTTCACCTGACCGTCGCTTCTTCCCACAAACTGAAGGTTCCCGTCGGGCAGATAGCGCACGATGTCGCCCGTCTTGTAGATGTGGGAATAAGGACTTGCATCATTAGAGACAAACGGATTGTCGATGAACACCTCGGCTGTCTTTTCCGGACGGTTCAGGTAGCCACGAGCCACCTGCGGGCCGCTCACCCACAGTTCGCCTACAGCCCCAGCCGGCAACCGGTGCCCCTGCTTGTCCACGACGTAGAGGTGTACATTGTCGATAGCCGTGCCGATGGGGATGTGCGTCATCGCCTCATTGACACGATAGGCTGTGATGCAGACCGTTGTCTCTGTCGGGCCGTAAATGTTCACCAGTTGATAATCGGTCGGAGGCTGTAATCCTGCCAGTTTCTCGCCACCGGTGGAGAGGAAATGCAGATGGTCGTTCTGCATACTGCTGGCAAACTGGTAGCCCACCTGTGTGGTCATAAAGGCGTGTGTAATACCGTTATCACTGAAATAGGCATTGAGTGCCACCAAGTCCAATCGAATCTCCTCGGGGATGATATAGACAGTTCCGCCGCTGGTAAGCGTGGGATAGGTGTCCATCATATTGGCATCGAAGCCATAACTGGCGTAGGCTGTCATGCGGGTGTGCTCATCCAGGTTGTAATAGCGCTGATACCAATGACAGAAGGCTACGACGTTGCGGTGAGTGAGCATACACCCCTTCGGCACACCCGTCGAGCCCGACGTGTAGAGGAGGATGAAGAGCGAGTCGGGAGCGATGTCGTCCGTCGCTGTCGGCTCAGCCGTCGGCAGGTCGGCGATGTCCTTCGTCAGCAGCACCTCACCACGATACTCATCCACCAAGTCGCGCAGCCCCTCGTCGGCAATCAGCAGACGGGCCCCCGCATCCTGCATCATGAAGTTCAGCCGCTCCTTCGGATACGTCGGGTCGAGCGGCTGGTAGGCACAGCCAGCCTTCAGCACACCCAGCGAGGCGATGGCCATCCACTCACATCGCGGAATCAGGATGGACACCACGTCCTCATGTCCCAAGCCTCGAGAAGCGATGTAGCCGGCGATGCGGTCGCTGAGCCCATCCACCTCTCGATAGGTCAGACGAGTCTCTTGATAGACCACGGCGATGTTCTCAGGCGTGGCCTTTGCCTGACGGTTGAACAGCGAGACGATGGTCTGGCTGTCGTCGTAGGGCACGTCAGTCCGATTGAAGGAGTCCAGCAGTTGCATCTGCTCAGCAGACAGGAGCGGGACGTCGGCAAGTCGGGATTGTGGCTGGTTGATGAATGTCTTCAGTACATGGGCGACCGATTCGGTGAGTTGACCGACCAACGATTCGCTGTACAGTCCGTTGTCGTATTCTGTGACGATGCAGGGCTGTCCGTCGTGTATCTCTATGCGTACGAGCAGACGGAACTTAGGTGCTCCAGCCTCGAGGCTTTCGACGCTCACCTCGTGTCCGTTCTGCATGTAGCGAGTCACCATTCCCAACTGATAGGCGAAGGCCAGTTCGGGCGTATAGCCATAGTCGGCGGCTATGCGGGCATAGGGGTACTGTTCATGGCGCATGGCTTCGTCGAACCGCTGGCTGACATCCTTGATGAAATCCATCACGCTTCCGTCACCTACCTTAGCGGCGAAGGGCAGCGTATTGACGAACATGCCAAAACTATTCTGGATGCGGATGTTGGAACGTCCGCTGGAAACGGTGCTGATGTACAAGTCGTCAGTGCCAGTGAATCGGGCAAAGACGAGCAGGGTGGCAGCCAGTGTCAGGTGAGCCGGAGTCACGGGATGCTGACGGCAGAACTGTTCCACAGCCTCCATGTCGATAGGACGGCAGCACTCCGCCGACCGCTCGCAGGGCTGTGGCGTCGGCAGGTCGGCAGGCAGTTCGGTAGCCCCCTCACACGTGCCCAGCAGCGAGTCGTAGTAAGCCTTGTGAGCGTCGGTCGGTTCCCCCTGCTGGTCGGCAGCAAGGTTCAGGTGAGTATAAGTCTCGGCCTCCACACTGCGGCCTTCGAGCACATCACAGAGTTGGACGATAAACAAGTCGAGCGAACTGCCGTCGAACACCAGATGGTGGACGTCCAACAGCAGGAACACGCCACTCTCCGTGCCGACAATCTCCATGCGGCAGAGCACATCCCTGCTCAAGTCGAACGGACGGACAAACGCTTGCTTATGTGCCGTCCACTCAGCGTCCGTCATGCTGAGGACAGGGATGTCGATGCTGACAGGAGCAAAGCGTTGCACAATGTCGTCACCCTCCGACTCGAAACGTACGAAGATGTGTTTGTGAGCCTCCAGCACCTTCAGTACAGCCCGACGCAACCGCTCCGAGTCCGTGTCGGCAGGAAATCCCAGCACCCACGGAATGTTATACTGCGTGTCTTCTGGATGGTTCATGCAATCCACATAGACACCTGTTTGTGAGAAAGAGAGAGGAGCCACCGTCACCTCTTCCACCTGCTGCGGCTGGGAGGCGACCGTGTTCTTGATTGCCTCCTCGAGCATCAGCACCGTCGCCTCCTTCACCAGATTCTTGGCATCCAGAATCGCGCCGTATCGCCTATAGACCGTCGTTGCCAGACGGATAGCAGAAATCGACGTCAGGCCCACAAAGCGGAGCGGCGTGTCGATGCCGAACTCCGTGTGGTGGACAATCCCCCCCACCATCTCCACCAGTTCACGCTGCAAGTCGTTTTGCGCCGCCATCCCCGACTGCCGCTCCAGCGCAGCCGCCGACTTGACAGGCTTGGGCAGCGCCCGCTTGTCCACCTTCTGATTCTGATTCAGCGGAATAGCGTCAATCTGCATCGTCGCCGCAGGCACCATATACGGAGGCTTCCGCTCGAGGATGAAACCGTTCAGCGCATCGACATCCACCTCATGCTCAGCCACCACGTAGGCAGCGATGAACTTGCCGCCGCCCTCCTCGTCGAAAGCCTGCACCGTCACATCCTTCACGCCAGGAAACTCCTTGATGACCCCCTCCACCTCACGCAACTCGATGCGGAAGCCGCGAATCTTCACCTGGCCGTCGCGACGACCCACAAACTGTAGGTTCCCGTCGGGCAGCCAGCGTACGATGTCGCCCGTCTTGTAGATACGGGCATACTCGCCATCGTCACCCGTGACAAACGGATTGTCGATGAACACCTCCGCCGTCTTTTCCCGACGGTTCAGGTAGCCACGAGCCACCTGCGGTCCGCTCACCCACAGTTCGCCCTCCTGTCCCTGCTCCACCTGTCGTCCCTGCTCATCCACGACATAGAGACGGCACCCGTCGAGCGGTCGGCCGATAGGCACATTCTTTTCATATTGTCGGACAGGATAGATCGTAGTGAAGATGGTACACTCCGTCGGGCCGTATGCATTGTACAGTTGATAGTTCGTCGGCGGCACCACAGGGATGAAACACTCGCCGCCCACCGAGAGATGGCGGAGGCTGTGGTTCTCCAGTTCGGCAAACTGACACCCCACCTGCGTCGTCATAAACGCATGAGTAATCCCGTTCGACTCGAAATACCCGTTCAGGGCAATCAAGTCCAGCCGAATCTCCTCAGGAATGATATAGACCGCAGCCCCCGTCGTCAGGGCAGGATACAAGTCCATCATGCACGCGTCGAAGCCAAAACTCGCGTAGGCAGCCACACGGTCGCCCCTCTTGAGGTCGTAGAAGCGCCGATACCAGTCGCAGAACGCCGTCACGTTGCCATGCTCCAGCATACACCCCTTCGGCACACCCGTCGAGCCCGACGTGTAGAGGAGGATGAAGAGCGAGTCGGGAGCGATGTCGTCCGTCGCCGTCGGCTCAGCCGTCGGCAGGTCGGCGATGTCCCGCGTCAGCAGCACCTCACCCCGATACCCATCCACCAAGTCGCGCAGCGCCTCGTCGGCAATCAGCAGACGGGCCCCCGCATCCTGCATCATAAAGTTCAGCCGCTCCTTCGGATAGGTCGGGTCGAGCGGCTGGTAGGCACAGCCTGCCTTCAGCACACCCAGCGAGGCGATGGCCATCCACTCGCACCGCGGAATCAGGATGGACACCACGTCCTCCCGTCCCAGACCCAGCGCAGCCACGTAGGCAGCCAGACTGTCGCTGAGCCCATCCACCTCCCGATAGGAGTAGCGACGATTGTGAAACACGACAGCCGTCTCGTCGGCATACGACTTGGCACACTCACGGAAACGTGACACCACGGTCTGAGCCTGCGTCAGACCCTTTTCAATAGTTGCGTTCTTCATCTTTTCTGACAGTTAACTTAAAAAACAGGATGAGGAGGATGATCATTGTTCATTGTTCAATGTTCACCTCCGCAAAGGTAAGAAAAAAGTTTGAACAGAAATGATAAAAAAGGGATTTTTTCCCAGAGAAAGACAAGATTTTGTATCCGAATGCCACCCAGCAGCAGTAAAAATCTTTATGATCAGCATAAACAGTGACTGAACCCTCCCAGTGCTTGGAAAAAACATGCTAAGCACTTAGCGTCATCACGCCAAGCACTTTTAATGCCTTTTATGACGGAGGTGGGGCTTAAACAAGATATACCTCTATTGCATTCCCTCTCAAGACCCCCTCTAACTCCCCCAAGGGGGAGAACTTCAAGGGGGTCTTGAGGGGGTAGGGGTGTGGTTTCTTTACATCTTTCACTTATTAGTTGTATTGATAGCGTATTCTTTCCCTATTTTTCGTATCTTTGCAGCGAAAAGAATGTTTTACTTTTTTTTGATGGTGATGAGGATGGACAAAGTGGCTTACAATGGGCGACACTAAACAGGCGCTGCGCTATCTTGAGGATGTCGAAATGCTTGACAACAATCATCAGGGCATAGGACAACTACGCTCTTTTTCAATTAACATTGACCATTGACCATTGAACATTGAACATTTAACAATGAACGCCGCTACAGGTTGGATGCGTGTAGGGGGGTGAGGGATGTGTGTGGTTGGGTTATTTTGTTCCTCCTCCGAGTGCGATGTAGAGTGCGATGATGGCTTGTGCGCCGTTGTACATGTTCATGGCCTCGCTGAGTTGGGCGGAGAGGAGGCTTTCTTGTGCGGTGAGGACTTCGAGGTAGTTGGCTTTGCCGTTGTCCATGAGTTCGTGGGTGCCTTTGTAGGCTTGGCGGAGGACTTCGACTTGCCGGTGGTAGTAGGCGTGTTTCTCACGGGCTGCCTGAAGGTCGGCGAGGGCTTCGTTGACTTGGTTGCCTGCATCGATGACGGTCTGGACGTACTTGCGCTGTATGTCGTCTTGTGTCAACTTGGCTATCTTCAGATTGGCGGTCAGACGGCCTCGGGCAAAGAGGGGCTGGGTGAGCGATGCCACGGCACTGAGCAGCAGACGGCCTGGGTCGACGACGATGCTGCCTGCACTGTTGGTCCAACCTGCCGTTCCTGACAGGGTGATGCCTGGGTAGAAGGCGGCTCGTGCTGCCTGGGTGTTGTAGAAGGCTTCGGCCATGCGGTAGTCGGCCATGCGGACGTCGGGACGGTATTCGAGCAACTGGGCTGGCACTCCGACTTTGAGAAATCGGGTGTCGAACATGCGCTGTCCTGTGTCGTCGGATGCGGACTGGGGGTGATGGGGCAGGGCGGAACTGCCCCAGTGGCTGCGCTGGATGTGTCGGGGGGTGAGGGCGAGCAGACGGCAGAGGGAGTTCTCGACGCTGAGGATGTTGCGACGTGTATCGACGATCTGCGTCTTGACGTTGAGATAGGATGACTCCATCTGATTGACGGCGGTGGAGTAGATTTTGCCGTTCTCCCAAAGTGTCTTCTCGGTCGAGAGCGATGCACGCCACAGGCTGTCGGTGACGGTGAGTATGTGGAGTTGGTGGTCGAGCACTTGTAGCATGAAGTACTGTTGGGCGACGATGGAGATGAGGTTGGCGCGCAGGATTTCCTCTCCTAACTGGGCCTGCATGTGCAGTGCCTGCGACTTACGCTTTTGGTTGGTAATCGAGCCAAACACGTCAAGGTCCATCGAGAGTTGGAGGGGCAGGTTATACGTCTTAGTGGCAGGGCTATGGTCGAAACTTGCAATCGTTCCTGATGGTGTGAAATGGAGCGAAGGCAGGTAAGCCATGCGTGCAGCACGGAGCGACGCCTCGGACTGAGAAATGGCAATGCGTGCCGAATGGAGGTCGGTATTGCGAGTCAGTACGCTGTCGATGAGTTGTTGCAGCAGCGGGTCGGTGAAAAACTCGCGCCACGACATCTGTGCGAGTGACCATTGACCATTGACCATTGACCATTGACCATTGACCATTGTGCCGTAAGCATCGGCAGGCACTTGTGCCTCTGACTGGTATTTGTTGTAGATGCCGCAGCCTGTCATCAGTAGGCTTATGGCGATTGCCAAAAAGAACTTAAAAGACTTTTTCATTGTATATCACTAAATTAACGTGAGTTCGATGAATTTTGAAAAAACGATAATATATGAATTATTTATGTGTTTTTTACACGTCAATCTACAAAAATCATGACGTCAATTTACATTGACGAATAGATTAACGAAGATTTACGTGTAAAAATCAAACCAAATCATTTTCATTGTATATCACTAAATTATCCACTGAGAAACTCTTTTACCACGGAAAAACTCGGAAATTCTCGGAAAAACACAGAAATAATCCGTGTGTTTCAGTTTTTTTCCGTGTTTTTTCTGTGGTTCGGTTGTTTACCACAAATTCATTGATTCTTCTGGGCGCTCGTCCCAACGGGATTTGCACCACCCTGGAACCGTTCGTGCAGTTTCTGGAACACGATGAAGAAGGCGGGGACGACGAAGAGCAGGGCTATGGTGCCGACGGACATGCCACCGACCACACCGAAGGCAAGGGCACGGTTACCGTTCGCACCGGCACCTCCCTCGATAATCAGCGGAATCATACCTGCAATCATCGTCAGCACCGTCATCAGGATGGGACGCAGGCGTTCCTTGCAGGCCTCAAATGCCGCATCCACGATGCTCAAGCCTTGAGCCCTTCGCTCCGAGGCAAACTCCGTAATCAGAATCGCCGTCTTGGCCAACAGGCCAATCAGCATGATGACACCCGTCTGCAAGTAGATGTTATTGTCCATGCCAGGCAGATGGAGCAACGACCCGAGGTAGGCGAAGACAAAGGCACCCATCAGACCGAACGGCACACTGAGCAGCACGGCCAGCGGTGTGAACCATGAGTTGTAGAGCGATGCCAGGATGAGGTAGATGAGTATGACACATATAATATATATAAGTACGGTAGCATTCGAGCCCGCAGCCTCTTCCAGTTCGCGCGACATGCCGCTATACTCGTAACTGTAGCCCTTGGGCATCGTCTCCTTGAACACCTCGGCAATCACCTTGTGGGCATCGCCCTCGGTATATCCGCTGGCGGCCTGCACAAAGCAAGTGATACTCTGGAACAGGTTGAAGTGCTCCACGTTCGACGTGCCGACGATTTCCTTCAGCGTGACGAACTCCGAGATGGGGGCCATCTTGCCGCCACGCACCTTGACGAAGATGTTGTTCAGCGACGACGGGTCGAGGCGGTATTCGGGAGCGGCACTGGCCATGATGCGATACACCTTACCAAACTGGTTGAAGTTGCCTACATACGCACCACCGCAGTATGCACCCAGTGTCTGCAAAACCGTGGCAGGCGACACGCCGGCACGGTCACACTGCGTAGGAATCAGTTCGACCTGATACTTCGGGAAACGCTCCGAGTACGACGTCATTGCCATGCTGATTTCAGGTCGTTCACCCAGTTTTGTCAGGAAGTTGTTCGCCAGTTTGGCAAACTCCGACAAGTCGCCATCGTTCAAGTCCTGAAGCACCAGGTTCACGCTGTTGTTCGAACCGTAGCCAGGTACCTGCGGCAACTGGAACGGCATCACTTGTGCGTTTTTAATCTCCATGCAGGCATAGTACAGGCGGCCGATGACGAGGTCAATATAGTGGTTGAAGCCTTCACGTTCCTCCCATGGTTTCAGACGGATAATCATGGTCGCATAGTTCGAACCCGAACCCGACATCATGCCGTAGCCACATGCCGTGGCGAAACTCTCCATCTCGGGAATCTCCTTTACCTTCTCCTCCACTTTCTTCACGATTTCGCGCGTTTCATGCAGTGTCGTACCCTCTGGTGCACGGACCTCAGCCAAAATCACGCCTTGGTCCTCTTGCGGAACGAGACCTGAAGGCAGGTTGGTCATGAAGAAGACGAGCAGCACACCGGCAACGACCAGCAGAATCCATGACAGGACTGGGCGCTTGATGAACTTCTGCACACCCTTCGAGTATTTATTGAAGATGGCGTTGTAACTGGCCGTATAGGCTTTCTTCGTATAGTACGTCAGACTTTTCTTCTCGTCACCCTTCTCCTCCATCTTCAGCATGATGGCACTCAGGGCAGGACACAGCGTCAGGGCCGACACGCACGACAGACCTACCGATGACGCAATGGTCACACCAAATTGGGTGAAGAACGAACCCGACGTGCCTGGCATGAAGGCCACGGGGATGAACACCGCCATGAACACCAGTGTACATGAGATGACAGCCACCGACACGTCGGACATGGCCTGACGTGTGGCTTCGCGCGCATCGCTGATGCCACCTTCCATCTTCGCCATCACTGCTTCGACTACCACGATGGCGTCATCGACCACCGTACCGATGGCCAGTACCAGGGCAAAGAGCGTCAGGATGTTCAGCGAGAAACCAGCCAGCGACACGATGGCGAACGTTCCCAACAGCGACACCACAATCGAAATCGACGGGATAATCGTCGCCTTGAAGTTCTGAAGGAAGAAGAACACCACGAGGATGACGAGGATGATGGCGATGATAAGCGTCTCCACCACATTGCCGATGGCAGCATACAGGAAGTCGTCGCTTGTCTCCAGTTTCACGAACTCCAGACCAGCAGGCATCATCGGTTTCAGTTCCTCGTACAGTTGGTCAATGCGGGCATTCACCTCCGTCGCGTTCGCACCTGGAGCCTGGAATACCATGAAGATGGTACCAGGCTGTCCGCCGATGTTTGACACATAACTGTAACTCATCGCACCGATTTCGATGTCCGCCACGTCGCCCAAGTAGAGCAAGTGTCCGCCGTCGCTGCTGCGCAACACGATTTCCTTAAACTCGTCGATACTCTTCAGCGTACCCTTATACTCCATCGTATATTGGTAACTGTTCTCCGACTGGTCACCCAGCGAACCCGTGGCTGCCACGAAACTCTGTCCGCCGATGGCTGCAAACACGTCGTTCGGGTCCAGACCATACTGCGCCATCACGTCGGGCTTCAACCAGATGCGCAGCGCATACGTGTTACCCAGCGACATCACTTCGCCCACACCCGTGATACGCATCAGGCGAGGCTTCAGGTTGATGTCGATGTAATTGGCCACGAAATCGTCGTCATACTTACCATCGACACTTCGCAAGGCACAAATCTGCAAGATGTTGTTCTCCTGTTTGAACACCTGCACACCCACCCTCGTCACGTCGGCAGGCAGCATCGCCGTGGCACGAGTCACACGGTTCTGCACGTTCACTGCTGCCAGGTCGGGGTCGGTACCTGCTTTGAAATACACCACGATGCTCACATCGCCCGTTGACGACGCTGTCGAGGTCATGTACGTCATGTCGGGCACACCGTTGATGGCCTCTTCCAGCGGCTGCACCACCGACTTCATGATCGTGTTCGCGTCCGCACCCGTATAGGTCGTCACTACGCGCACCGTCGGCGGTGCGATATTCGGATACTGCTCGATGGGCAGCGTATTCATGCAGATGTAGCCCACCAGCGCAATGACAATCGAGATGGCACACGCCATCACGTATCGGTTGATGAAAATGTTGTTCTTCATTGTTATTCGGTCAATGTTTCAAGACCCTCTCTAACTCCCCCAAGGGGGAGAACTTCAAGGGCGGAGCGTATAAATTTAATTTCTATTGGTTAAGTATTCTCCCCCTTCGGGGGAGTTAGAGGGGGGGCTTAAAAAATGACCTGCTGTCCTTCTTGTACATTATTAGCACCCACCGTGACAATCTTGTCGCCAACGTTCAGGCCCGACGTTACGATAACATCCTTGCCATTGCCCGTGTTGGCCGTCGTCACCGTGACAGCCGTCGCCGTGCTGTCTGCCATCACCTTATACACCAGCGACTTGTCTTGCAGACGCACGACCGCCACCTGAGGAACCACTATCACGTCCTCCTCCTGCCATGGCAGTACCACCGTGCCCTGAATGCCCGAGAAGAGAATACCGTCGGGATTGGGGAACGACGCCTTGCACGTCAGCGACCCCGTTGCCACATCCACCACGCCCGTCAGGCTCGTCACGCGGCCCTTGTGCGGATACTCCGTGCCGTTCTTCATCACGAATGTCACGTCGGGCAGCAAAGCCAGATACTTCTCCTTGTCGCTCTGCTGCATACCCGCGTTCACCTGTTCTTCAATGAGAGCCTCCGTTACCGAGAACTCCGCATCCATGTTCGTGTTGCCGCTCACCATCGTCAGATGAGAGCCAGGCGACACCTGGTCACCCGTACGTACAGGAATCTCGCCGATGATACCATCGACAGGCGATGCAATGGTGCAGAAGCCCAGGTTCACTCTTGCACGGTCAACCGATGCACGAGCCTGACTCACTGCCGCCATCGCCTGCTTGTACGAGTTCTCCGAATTGTCCAGCATGTAACGGCTCACGATGCCCTTCTCAAACAAGTTCTTGTTCGAGTCGAACTCCAGTTTCGCGCTGTTCGCCTGTGCCTCGGCAGCCTGCAAGTTAGCCTGCGCAGCCTCCAGGTCGAGGCGTGCGTTGCGCTGGTCGATGATGAAGAGCGTCGTACCCTTTCTCACCAGTTGACCTTCGCTCACACAAATGCTCGTCAACTGACCGCTCACCTGTGGCATAATCGTCACGTCGGCCTGACCCTTCAGTTTCGCACTGAACTTCATAGGTAACTCGATGTCCTTTTTCTCAATCGTCATCGTCTCGAACGATGTCTGCTCCATTTTGGGCAAATCCAGACTGCATGACGAAAAACCAAGTACGGCAGCCGTCAGACATGCCGCTGTCAAAACAAATTTGTTCATATTCAAGAATATCAATGATTCAAAAAACGTCACAAATTTACGGAAAACCTTTCATCTTTACAAATTATCGCAGCCAAAGCGTATATATTTTTGTCAAAGTTGCAACAATTGGTACAATACGCAGAGCGCAAAAACAATGAACTTTTAACTTTGGAAACAGGATTGTTGGGATTATAAGGATTTTAACTTTTAACTCTTAATTTTGCTTACTCATTTGGCGATTTGAGTAACAAACGCTATCTTTGTGGGGTGAAAATAAAAAAACTGGGAATGATGATTCAGTTTTTTCTGCCGGAAAGACATCTGCGCACCTTTGTTATGATGTTCCTTCTTCTCTTCCTCTTTCCCATCCTCCTGTATGCACAGCAGCCCCGCATCGCCGATGTGACTTGTTCGCTGTTCGACACCGAGGGCTGTTGGTGGTACGGTACGCAGGGAGGCGGGCTCTGCCGCGACGATGGTCGTCAGATTACCGTCTGGCGCAGCGACCGCGACCATCCCGACCTGCTCGGCAGCAACGATGTCACCTGCTTGGCCGAAAGCACCACTGAGGGAGCCATCTGGTTCGGAACGAAGAAGGGCGCCTATGTCCTCACCAAGCACAACGGGGAACTGTTTCCGTTGCTGCCCGACGAACTTGCCGACAAGCGCCTCAACTGCATGATGGAAGGCAGCGATGGCCACATGTGGGTCGCCTACCGCCACACCCTTTTCGAAGTCGATGCCAACACCCATGCCCTCCTTCGTCGCTTCGAAACCTCGTGGCAGAATCGTCAGCGCAGTGTCGTGGCCCTGGCACAAGACCGCAGTGGCACCATCTGGATATCCCTCTGGAACGGTGGTGTCAGCCGGTTGCAACGTGGCCACAGCGACTTCATCCCACTTCTCTGGCAACGCGACGACTACTGCACCGAATTGCAGTTCGACACCATCCGCAGTTGCATCGTTGCCGTGACTTCGACGGGCGACCGGCTCAAAGTCCACAGCAACGGCACGGGATTTGTGCCCGATGTCGATATGAGCCAACCCCTGCAGCAAGTGCTCATCCAGCGGGCACCACGCCGCGACTCCACCCTCCTTGCCTATGCCGAGGCACCCGACAGCACCTATTATATCGGCACCTACCATTCGCTGTTCCGTTATGTCCTGCCCCTCGACACCCTCGTCCGTCTGCCCTTCGAAACAGGGCGAGTTCGTGGACTGGCCACTGCCTCCGACGGCACCCTTTATTTCATCAGTAAGGAGATGGGACTCTGCCGACTCCGTGCCGACAGCGCCGAGGTGTTGACGGCAGGAAGCAACCTGCGGTCGCTCGAACTGCGCGGTGACACCCTGCTTTGGCTGACCGACGGACTCGGCAATGCCAGCACATACGACCTGCTGACAGGCCAACTCACACTCATCAACCAACCTGAGCCCCAGTCGCCTCCCACCAACTACTGGTGGCTATGGCTGTTGCTGCTCATTCCCGCTGTCGTCCTACCTTATTATGTATATAGCAAGCGGAAAGACGAGACGCAGACGACGACCGATTCTCCCGACAACAATGACGATGCGGACGACGACCTGCCCGTGGCCGACCGTGAACTGCTCGACCGCGCCACTTCCATGGTCCTCAGCCACATTTCCGACCCCGACTACAGCGTCGATGCCCTTGCCAGTGACCTCTGCATGAGCCGAGCCGCCCTCTATCGCCGTTTGCGTCAGGCCAATGGACAGACACCCACCGACTTTCTCCGCAACATCCGCCTGGACCGAGCCGCCGAACTCCTCCGAACCACCGACCGCAGTGTCAACGAAGTCGCCGACCTCGTCGGATTCTCCTACGCCAGTTACTTCACACGCTGCTTCAAGGAACGTTTCGGAGTTGCCCCGAAGGACTATCGCTAACCCACATTTTTCTCACATTTATGAGCACTTGGAAAAAAACACGCTAAGCACTTGGAGATTTAACGCTAAGCACTTGGCGTGATGATGCTAAGCACTTGGCGTGAATTATCCAAGAGTTTGTAAGTCTTTCTTATGTACACCCTTGTGCAATCCCTAAAAAGCATGGTTTTGCAACGAGATTTTCATTTTCTGCAACGAGATTTTAAGTTTATTTTGTCAGGATGTACTAACTTTGCAATCGAAAATCATCACTTAACAAATCTCTATTTAGACTTATGAAACAATTGCTCAGAATCATCATGACGGTCATGCTGGCGCTCCTGCCGCTGACGTCGATGGCACAACGTATCCAACAGCCGCTCGGACGCGGCGTGGTAGTGGCTCAGAACGGGTCGAACGCTATGGTAACGTGGCGCCGACTGGCCCAAGAACCCGAGAACACTCGCTACAACGTCTATGTGAACGGACACCAAGTAAACAGCAGTCCGCTTACCAACACGAACTGGAGGACGACATCGGCGACAGTGCCGACGGGTGCAAAGGTGACAGTGACGACGGTGGACGCAGCAGGTCACGAGTCGGCGCAGAGCGTGCCTTTCGTCGTGAAGGCATTCGACATGCGCAACATCTTCTTCGATATCAACTTCGAGCGAGGCGGTTCGCCGCTGACGTCGGCCAATTTCAACACGGCGTTCGTCTGGCCCATCGACCTCGACGGTGACGGCGAATACGACTATGTGGTGAACCGCAAGTCGAACTCGAACGCGCTGGACTGTTACGTCGAGGGTTATCTGCGCACGGGTGAGCATCTGTGGACAGTAAAACTAGGTCCGAACGAACTGAGTTGTGCGGGTCAGGACGACATGATCACGGTGGCCGACATGGACTGCGACGGTCTGGGCGACGTGGTGATTCAGTCGTCGGATGGTACGCAGTTCTGGAATCCCGACACAAAGTCGTTTGGCCTGTTTGTGAAGGGCAAGACGACGGGCGACACCGACGGCGACGGCATCATCGACTATGAGACGCAGAACGTGAGGAACGCGCCGCGATACATCTCTGTCATCGACGGTATGACGGGGCGTGAGAAGGCGAGCATCGAGCAGTCGTACAACGCTCACTACAACCGTACGAACCGTGCTTCGTTGATGGGCGACGAGTATAACAAGCACGTCGGACACATGGGCGTGTGCTACTTCGACGGCGTGCATCCAGGCGTGGTGATGGAGTGGCACATGCGTGGTTCGGATGGTGACCACCACTATTATAATTTAGGTGTGGCGTATGACTTCTCGACGGGAAAGGCCGGCCAGTTGAAGGAACTGTTCAACCTGCCTGCCCACGGTCCAGCCTTCCACCAAATCCGTGTGGGCGACGTCGATGGCGACGGGTGCGACGAAATGATTGTCGGTTCCTATGTGATGAACAACGACGGCCAGACGCTCTTTGCCGCAGGTATTGCCCACGGCGACCGCTTCCGTACGAGCGACATCGACCCCGAACGGCCTGGTTTGGAGACCTTTGCCGTTCAGCAGAACGCAGGCGACATGCTGGGACAGGTGCTGTATGATGCAGGTACGGGCGAATTTATCAAGAAGTGGTACCTCGGCGCGGTGGGCGACATTGGCCGAGGCGAATGTATCGACATCGACCGCAACCACCTGGGGTGGGAGATGTGGTCCACGATGAACGGTAGCGTCTATGATGCTCAGGGCAACCTGATTACGGAGTACGGCAACCAGTATCCTTGCGAAGGCATCTGGTGGGACGAAGAGCCTGACCGCGAGGTGGTTCAGACGAGCGACAGCCACTATAACGTCTATGTTCAGGATTTCTTTAACGGCCGCGAGGTGGAATTTGCCAAAATCAGCAGATGGCGCTATGTGACTGTGTATGCCAAGCGCGCCGCTTTCTGGGGCGATATCATCGGCGACTGGCGTGAGGAGATGATTCTACTGCATAAGGAAAGTGATGTCATCGTGGGCATTGTCGGTGTGACGACTGACTATGCAACGGATATCAACAACATTTACTGCCTGCAGGAAGACCCGCACTACCGTGGCGACTGCTCGACGAAAGGCTATTACCAGAGCCCCAACCCAGGGTTCTATCTAGGCTTCGACATGCCGCGGCCTCAACTGCCTCCGTGCATGGTGACCGACCTGATTTATGCTCCGACGGCTACGCAATGGTCGTCTGCGGGCTTTACCAATTATGAACGTTCTGCCAGTGCTGCCTACGAGGACGGCAAGAGTGTGCTGTTCGACCTCAAGTCCAGTGCCACCTGTACCCTCGGCAGTGAGGTGCGTCCGTCGATGATTTATGCCATGCCTGTGAAGGGGCAGACCATCACCCTCAGTGGCGAAGGCAGCATCGGAGGCAACGGACAGTTGTGGAAAAGCCAGCAAGGACGCTTCGTTGTGCATGTGCCGCTGAACCATACTGGTGGCACATACATCTCCGAAGGAATCCTTGAGGCTGGCGAAATCAAGGGAGATGTCGAGTTGAGAGCACGTGGCACGCTGGCAGGCAATGCCGTCGTCAAGGGAAATCTGGTGCTCGAAGGGGCTCTCAACTACGAAGGCTGCCGCCTCATGCCAGGCGTGGGTGACGGCAACGTCGGTACCATCAAACTGTGCAAAGGCCTGACAGTCAACCGCCGCCTGTTCGTCGAGGCAGACATCCATGCCGCTGAGGGGCAGACCGACTGCGTTGTGGTCGAGCAGGGTTTCAACATCACGGAACAGGGACAACTCGTCTTCACCATCGTCCCCGACCAGAGCAAACTGTCTGCTGAACGCTACATGCTGCTGCAATACGATACGTCCGACGGCCTCGACCTCTCGAAAGTAAGTATACGTGGCTTGCAGGGGCTGTCGTACAAGATTGTCGATGAGGAAAATGCCCTGTGGCTCATCGTCAACGAACAGCGAGAAGCCTCCGACGGTGTGCGCTGGACTGGTGCAGAAACTTCGCTGTGGGACTATCAGACCGAGAACTTTGAACTCAGCGGTGTTGCCACCAAGTTTGTGGCCAACGACAATGTAGCGGTAGGCGACGATGCTCTGTCATCGACCGTGCAACTAAATGAACTCTATCCTGTCTCAGGCATCACCTTCGACAACGAGACGAAGGCTATCACCGTGCAGGGGCTGGGCGGTTTTTCAGGTAGGGGCGGTCTGCTGAAGACAGGCAAAGGCCGACTGCTTCTGAAGACGGTGAACAACGACTACACAGGAGCCACCATCATCGAAGGCGGCACAGTGACCGTGAGCGAACTGGCCGACGGCGGCCTGCCCAGCAGTCTCGGTGCAGCCTCGTCGGCAGCCACCAACTGGCAAATCGGCAAGGCAACCCTCATCATCGACAATGCCAACACCGCCACCAACCGAGCCCTCACCCTCACCGACACCGCCACCATTCAGGTAAACAATGGCGTGACGGCTCTGAAAGGGCAGATTGTGGGCTCCAAGGGCACACTGGTGAAGGCTGGCTCAGGACAACTTAACATCACCTATGCAGGCAACAACACCTGGAAATCGACCATCCTACAAGGCGGAACACTCGCCATGGGCGTATGGAACACCACTTTTGGCAACGCTACATCGCCCATTGCTGTGACAGGCAACTCCACCATTACTATCTTCAACAACAATACGACCAGTGCCATACCTTCATTACGCAACACCATCACCGTCAACCGTCAGCGCACCCTCACTATCAACGGTGGTCAGCGCTGCAACGTGCAAGGTGCATGGCTGGGTCAGGGCACGGTGAAAATCAACTTCCCCTACGTTCGAGGTGACTTTTCCACCAACCTCTCCCAGTTTGAAGGGATACTCAATCCGACCAGCGGTCAATTCCGCATGGTCGCCGACATTGACCTGTCGAAGGGAACGTTCCAGCCCGAAGCAGGCGTCTATGCCGTCGGAGTGAAAGCAGGTAGCAGCGACGAAGTCAGCCGTACCCACAAGATTGGTTCACTTGTCTCGACAGCCGCCGATGCACAATTGGGCACCAGTGTCTGGAATGTAGGCTATCTCGACAAGAGCACCACCTTTGCTGGCATCATCGGCAGTCGAGCCACGCTCAACAAATACGGCGACGGCGACCTCACCCTCACCGGTAGCAGTGCAGGAGCCATCAACATCTATGCTGGCAGCATTTCGGCAAATAATGCCAGCGTCGCCACCACCACCGCCACCATTACCGTCAACAGCGGCGGAATGCTCTGTGGAACAGGCAAGGTAGCCACCGTCAACATACTGCGCGGCGGCATCGTCGGAGCAGGCAAAGCCACGGGGACCATCGTCGACACTCTCACCCTCACAGCCCCCCTCACCGTCAGCGACGGAGGCATCATCCGTCTGAGAGCCCGAGGCAACGCCTCGCAGATTGACAAATTCGGAGGCGAAGGTAACGTCGTGCTGACCAATCCAGTGTTCCGCATCGAACGAGTTTCAGGTTCATGGAGTGTCGACCGCGAATACAAAGTGTTCACGGGCTCGGGCAGCATCACCCTCAACGGTACGCCTACCTTTGAACCAGCCGTGCCGATGGAAGGCTATCGCTGGGATTACAGCCAACTTGCTTCAGACGGTATCCTACGCATCGAAGCCGACCCCACAGGCATTGAGGTAATGAACAATGAACAATTAACAATGAACAATTCACCAATTTATGACTTGAGCGGTCGCCGCATCGAGCGGTCCACAAAGGACGAAATGCAAAGTACAATCAGGCACCCAGGCATCTACATCATCAAAGGACGTAAGTATCTGGTGAAATAAAAAGTTAAAAATTAGAAGTTATAGGGACTGCGCGAAATCGTAGCGCGGTTTGCAACGACGGGAGATTTTTCTCCCCAAAGGAGATTCTCCTTGTAGGGACGCCCCACGGGGCGTTCCTACAAGAGGAAGTAACGGTCAAAGTAAAAAAAAGTAAATCGTATGCTGAACAGAACCCTGCTGACAGCCCTGCTCCTTTTCGTTTGGACCGTCGCCCAGACAGCAGAACGCAAGAGGTACAACTTCAATGCGGACTGGCGACTGTTCGTTGGTGACCTGCCCGAGGCCGCCCGTGAGGACTTTGAGGATGATGCCTGGGTGCAGGTGACGCTTCCCTACGCCTTCAATGGCGACGAGGCCTTCCGCAAGGATATCACCGAGTTGACTGATACGGTCTGTTGGTACAGGAAACGTTTCAGGGTTGAACGTTCGGAGTTGTGTGACCGAAAGTATTTCATCGAATTTGAGGGCGTCCGACAGGGGGCAGACGTGTGGCTGAACGGTCACCCTGTCGGCTTCAGCGAAAACGGTGTGATGGCCTTCGGATTCGACCTGACACCATATATCAAGGAGGGGGTGAACGTGTTGGCTGTGCGGTGCGACAACAGTTGGACCTACCGCGACCGTCGGCATGACTGTCGCTTCCAGTGGAACGACCGTAACTTCAACGCCAACTACGGGGGTATCCCTAAGAACGTGTGGTTGCACGTGACGGGCAACCTCTATCAGACGCTGCCGCTCTATTCCAATCTCGGCACGACGGGTGTCTATGTCTATGCTTCCGACTTCGACATTGCTCAACGTCGGGCAGTGATTCATGTGGAATCGGAGGTGAGGAACGAGGACACGACTGCGCGTTCCTTCGTGTTTTGTGCCGAAGTCATTGATGCAGAGGGCAAGGTAGTGGCGCAGATGCGAGGAGAGCCTGTCGGTCTGCAAGCAGGGGAGACGCGCACCGTGAAACTGCAAAAGTGGGTCGAAGGCCTGCACTTCTGGTCGTGGGGCTACGGGTATCTCTATACGGTGAAGTCCCAACTTGTTAATGGGGATGTGGTGGACTGTGTGACTACACGCACGGGTTTCCGTAAGACGGAATTCGGGGAGGGTAAGATATGGCTGAACGACCGTGTGCTGATGGTGCATGGTTATGCCCAGCGTACTTCGAACGAATGGCCTGGCGTAGGCATTGGTGTGCCAGCCTGGCTCAGCGACTTTTCCAACAGACTGATGGTGGAGTCGGGTGGCAACCTTGTCCGCTGGATGCATGTGACGCCGTGGAAGCAGGATGTCGAGTCGTGCGACCGTGTTGGGCTGCCACAGGCGATGCCTGCCGGCGATGCCGAAAAGGATGTGGAGGGTGTGCGCTGGACGCAGCGTATGGAATTGATGCGTGATGCGATCATCTACAACCGTAACAATCCGAGCATCCTCTTCTATGAGGGCGGCAACGAAAGCATCAGTCGTGAGCACATGATGGAGATGAAGGCTATACGCGATGCATACGACCCATACGGCGGGCGTGCCATAGGCAGCAGAGAGATGCTGGACATTGACGAGGCTGAATATGGCGGTGAGATGCTGTATATCAACAAGTCGCGGAAGCATCCTATGTGGGCAATGGAGTATTGTCGTGACGAAGGTTTACGCAAATACTGGGACGAATTCAGTGAGCCTTACCACAAGGAAGGTGAGGGACCGCTTTATCGCGGTAATCCTGCTCCCGACTACAACCACAACATGGACCAGATGGCTGTTGAGATGGTGCGCCGCTGGTACGACTACTGGCGTGAACGTCCTGGCACTGGCACTCGGGTTTCGTCGGGTGGTGTGAAGATTATCTTTTCCGACACCAATACGCACCATCGGGGTGAGTCGAACTATCGCAACAGTGGTGTCACCGATGCCATGCGTATTGCGAAAGATGCCTTCTACGTGCATCAGGTGATGTGGAACGGATGGGTGAACCCTGAGGTGCCGCAAACGTATATCATCGGGCATTGGAACTATGAGCAGGGAACGAGAAAGCCTGTTTATGTGGTTTCTAACGGTGATGAGGTAGAACTGCTGCTCAATGGGCGTTCTCTCGGCAAGGGACGGCAAGACTATCGCTATCTCTTTACCTTCGACGATGTTCCTTTTGAACGGGGTACGCTGGAGGCTGTCAGTTCTGAGGGCAGTCGTTACAGGTTGGAAACCGTTGGCCAGCCTTACCAACTGAAACTGACGGCCGTCACTAATCCTGAGGGCATCATGGCCGACGGTGCCGACATGGTGCTTTTTCAAGTGGAGGTGCTCGACCAGCAAGGACGACGATGCCCGCTCGACAACCGCCTTGTTCATTTTCAACTGTCGGGCGAAGCCCAGTGGATTGGAGGCATTGCCGCCCGTGACAATTCTGCTTTGCAGCGCCCCGACGTCGCTTGTCAGGACGGACTTCTCGATTCATCGGTTACGAAAAACATTTCCGACAACTATGTTGGAGCCACATCTCTCCCCGTAGAATGTGGTATTAACCGTGTACTGGTTCGGACTACTACCCATGCGGGTGAAATTCGTCTGTCTGTCTGCGCCGAAGGCGTAGAACCTGCCTGTATCCAATTGAATAGTCTGCCCGTCACGACGGAATGTCGTCAACCTGCTCTTACGCTCAAAGGGAATCTGTCGCGTGGACCTACACCGCTCACACCTTCTTATACGGAACATGCACGGAGTGTTGACATTGTTTCAGTCAAGGCTGGCCATGACAGCGAACATGCCGCTCGCAGTTACGATGACAATGAACTCTCTGAGTGGAAGAACGACGGTCGTCTCTCCACCGCGTGGATTACCTACCACCTGGCTAAGAAGTCGGTCATTGATGACATCTGCCTTAAACTAACTGGTTGGCGACAGCGCAGTTATCCACTCGAAATCTTTGCAGGTAACACCCTCATCTGGAGTGGTGAAACACCTCGCAGTCTTGGTTATGTACACTTGGAACCCACCAAACGGGTGAAAACCGACGACATAACCATTCGCCTCAAGGGTGCAGGTGACGACAACGATGCTTTTGGTGGTATCGTCGAAGTGGCAGAGCCTGCCGCTGGTGAACTCGACCTCTTCAAAGCCAAAAACGGCGACAAAACCCGCCACGAACTGCGCATCGTAGAAATAGAATTATTAGAAGAGACCCCTCAAGTTAATAGTTAAAATCCTCATAATTCCCATAACCTTATTTTCATAACCACAGATTTTCAAAAGTTAAAAATTAAAAAATAAAGGACGTTATATGGAAAAGACTTGGCGCTGGTTTGGACCGAACGACCCAATCACATTGCAAATGCTGCGGCAGATTGGTGTGGAAGGCATCGTGACAGCATTGCACGATGTGCCCAACGGAGAAGTATGGACGGTGGAAGCCATTCAGAAACTGAAGGAAACGATTGAGTTTGCAGGATTGCATTGGTCGGTGGTCGAGAGCCTGCCAGTATGCGAAGCCATCAAATACGGTGGAAAAGAGCGTGATGCGTTGATTGAAAACTACCAAAAAAGCCTAGCCCACCTCGGACAATGTGGCATCCATACCGTTTGCTACAACTTCATGCCTGTGCTCGACTGGGCTCGTACCGAACTCGACCACCCTTGGCCCGATGGAAGTACGTCGCTCTATTTTAGCAAAGTCA
This sequence comes from Bacteroidaceae bacterium, assembly GCA_024684455.1. Lineage (GTDB taxonomy): Bacteria > Bacteroidota > Bacteroidia > Bacteroidales > Bacteroidaceae > UBA3839. Next base: position 32,347 of record JAIKWU010000001.1, read on the forward strand.
AATTCGTTTATTTCGACTGCTATATCCTGCGTCGAGAAGGTGCCGAGCAGGACTATTCGGCAGAGGAACTGGCTGCGGCTGCCGAGATGGACCAGACGATGACAGATGCCGACCGTGCAATCCTCATCGATAACATCATCGTAAAGACGCAGGGTTTCGTGAACGGGAACATTTCAGAGAAAGACCACAACCCTGTGGAACGTTTCCGACAACTGCTCTCATTATATAAAGGTATCACGCGCGAGCAATTGCGCGAGAACATGCGCTATTTTCTCGAAGCCATCATGCCCGTCTGCCGTGAGTGGAATATGCGGATGTGTGTGCATCCCGACGACCCTCCGATGCAACTGCTGGGACTGCCGCGCATCGTGACCTGCGACGAAGACATCGAATGGATTCTGAATGCTGTCAACGACTGGCACAATGGCCTCACGTTTTGCTGCGGATCACTTTCAGCAGGCAGACAGAACGACGTGCCTGCCCTAGCTCGTAAATATGCCAAACGCACGCATTTCGTACATCTCCGCAGTACGGACATTCTGCCTAACGGCGACTTCATCGAAGCCGATCATCTGCACGGACGCGCCAATCTCATAGAAGTGTGCCGCATCTTCGAAAAGCAAAATCCCGATGTCCCGATGCGAGTCGATCATGGACGTACGATGCTGGGAGATGCTGACAAGTGCTACAATGCCGGCTACTCGTTTCATGGCCGCATGATGGGTCTGGCACAGATGGACGGTGTGATGGCAGCCGTAAAAAGTTAAGAGTTAAACGTTAAAAAAAGGATAACTCATGAATCAATTGAAAGGGAAAATTGCCGTTGTGACGGGCGGCAGTGGAGTGCTAGGTAGCAATGTCAGCGAGGGGCTGCTACAAGCGGGAGCCTCTGTGGTCATCATCGGATTCCACCAGCATAAGGTGGATGCAGCCCTGCAGCGGTTGCAGCCAGTTGCCGAAGCCCACGAAGCGGATGTGAGCGGCTATGTGTCCAACGTGCTTGAGCAGGCCGACCTCGACACCGTTCGCGCCCGCGTGATGAATCGTTACGGAAGAGTCGATATTCTTGTGAATGCAGCAGGAGGTAACGTGCCAGGAGCCACGATTATGGACGACCAGCATGTGTTTGACCTTAGCCCAGACGACCTGCGCAAGGTCATCGACCTCAACCTCTATGGTACCATCTTCCCCTGTCTGACGTTCGGGAAAATCATGGCTCGTCAGAAGTCGGGCAACATCATTAACATCTCGTCGATGGCCGCCAACGCTGCCTTGACCCGTGTGATGGGCTATGCCATCGCCAAGGCTGGAGTCGAGGCTCTTACGAAATGGATGGCTCAGGAAATGGCTATTAAGTACAGTGAGCGAATCCGTGTCAATGCCATTGCTCCGGGATTCTTTATCGGTGAGCAAAACCGTCGTGCCCTTCTCAACGATGACGGTTCGCTGACCGAACGCAGCCACAAAGTGCTCGCTAAAACGCCTATGCATCGTTTTGGCGACATCAGTGAACTCAACGGTATTGTCCGCTTTCTTTGCAGCGACGAAGCCTCCTTCGTGACTGGCACCGTCATTCCTGTCGATGGCGGTTTCAGTAGTTTCAGCGGCGTGTAAACAATTGACATTGATATTGTCAAAATAAAAGGCTGCCAGATACTTCGGTATCTGGCAGCCTTTTTACTATTTTCCCTGAACTATTTTCTGCGTATGAAGGCGAGAGTGTCTCCTTTGGCTACTTTGCTGCCCTGGTGAGCGCAGACTTCTACGAGTTTGCCGCCAAGGGCTGCAGGGATTTCGTCGATGCCGCCGTAGCGGTTGAGGAGGTAGCAGAAGCGGTCACCTTCCTTGTATTCCTTGCCAACCATCGGCTCGATGCCCTTGACGCATTCGCCGTCGCCGCCAATCTGCCACATCACGGTGCCGCTGTCGGGAGCAACGATGGCATCGGCTTCGGCGTGCTTGTAGGCGGCGATGTCGGCTAGAGACATGCCTGTTTTCTGCATTTCTTTCTCCTTAGCAGCCTGCAGGTCGGTGAGGAAGCGCTCCTTGGCGATGCCGCTCTTGTAGTCGCGGTACTGGCTTTCGTGCATGGCAAACTCGAAGAGTTCTTCGTCGTCTTCACCACGTTCCCAGCCGTTCTCCTCCATCTCCTTGATGAAGCGGGGCAGGTCGTCGGGATAGTACGACTGCGGGTCGGCGTCGGTAAACTCGAAGCCTTTTTCCTTGGCCAGTTCGACGATTTCGGGAGCCACTTCGCCAGGCAGTTTGCCGCTCTTGCCGAGAATCATACCCCAGATGGACTGGTCCATCATCGTGTAGCGCGGTTTACCCATCGACTCGGTGAGCAGGTTCATCAGGGCGATGTTCTTGACATACTGCGAGAACGGTGTTACCAATGGGGGATAGCCGACACGCGGCCATACGTAGGCGACTTCGTTGAACAGTCGCACGAGTATGGCATCTTCGCTCAGTTCCTCTTCGCCCTTGTTCTTGCGGTTGCTGTTGATGGCGTTCATCACGCCCTTCAGGTCGGCCATCATGCTGCCCATCATGCCGCCAGGAAGTCCGCAGCCGAGCAGGAGCGACGACATGAGTTTGTTGCTCGGGTTCATGAAGTAGCCGAGGAAATCGTCGATGAACTCCTGTGTTAGTTTGCGTGCCTCCATGTAGGCGTCCATGTTGATTTCGGGCACGTCGAAGCCGTAGTTCTTGAGCATACTCTGCACGGAGATGACGTCGGGATGGACCTTTCCCCACGACAGCGGCTCGATGGCGGTGTCGATGATGTCGGCGCCGTTCTTGCACACTTCAAGGATGCTGGCCATCGACAGGCCAGGTCCGCTGTGGCCGTGATACTGGATGATGATTTCAGGATGCTTGGCCTTGATCATGCCAACGAGTTTGCCGAGCATGGCGGGCTGTCCGATGCCTGCCATGTCCTTGAGACAGATTTCTGGTGCACCAGCGGCAATGAGTTGCTCGGCGATATTGGCATAGTATTCTGCCGTGTGGATAGGGCTGGTGGTAATGCAGAGGGTGGCCTGCGGCGTCATTCCGCCTTCGAGTGCATACTTGATGGAGGGGATGATGTTGCGTACGTCGTTGAGTCCGCAGAAGATGCGAGTGATATCGACTCCTTGTGCGTGCTTCACCTTGTACATCAGTCGGCGGACGTCGGCCGGTACGGGGAACATGCGCAGCGCGTTCAGACCACGGTCGAGCATGTGCGTCTTGATGCCCACCTCGTTGAACGGCTTGGTGAAGGCACGCACGGCCTTGTTCGGGTTCTCTCCGTACAGCAGGTTGACCTGTTCAAAGGCTCCGCCGTTGGTTTCCACACGTGCAAAGCATCCCATCTTGATGATGACAGGTGCGATGCGCTCCAACTGATCCTTGCGAGGCTGAAACTTTCCGCTCGACTGGAACATGTCCCTGTAAACGAGACTAAATTGAATCTTTCTTTTCTCCATTTTATTGGTTGTTTGATGTTGTTTACGTTTTCGACTTCAAAGGTACGGAAAAAAGTTAAAAGTTAAAAGTTAAAAGTTAAAAAACATACGAAATGTCAAATGTCAAACCGACAAATGTCAAAAAAACATCTGAATTAGTTATAAACTACAAGAAGAACAACTTATTTCAGAAACTTGACAGTCTTTTTCCGTTCGCTTGTGCCTGGACCGTCCTCATGACACGCAGGAAGTTTTCTCCCCAGATTTTGCTGAGGTCGTCGGGAGCGTAGCGGTGCAGGAGCAGGTGGCGCGTGAAGTTGAGCATCTCGCTGGCATCGTTGCAGCCTAGCACGCCGCCGTCACCGTCGAAGTCGCTGCCAATACCCACGTGGTCGATGCCCATGACCTTGACCATGTGATTGAGATGTGCCACGGCGTCGAGGATGCTCGCCTGTGCTTCGTTTGCGTGAAGAAAGCCTGGGTAGAGCGTCACTTGTGCCACGCCGCCGACATGGGCCAGTGCCCGCAACTGGTCGTCGGTGAGGTTGCGCGGATGGTCACAGAGGGCACGGCTAGAGGAGTGGGAACAGACGATGGGCGTGGTGCTGATGTCGAGGGCGTCGTAGAAACTCTGCTCGGAGGCATGGCTCAAATCGACCATGATGCCCGTACGGTTCATTTCCCGAATGACTTTTGCTCCGAACTCGCTCACGCCGCCATGTTCGCCTTGGCCTTTCGCGCTGTCGCACACGTCGTTGTCGCCGTTGTGGCAGAGCGTAATGTAGGTGACGCCCCGCTGCTTGAAACGCTCCACGTTGTTGAGGTCAAGACCAAGGGCGTAGCCGTTCTCGATGCCGAGCATAATGGCTCGCTTTCCTTCGTTTTTTAGACGGTAAAGGTCATCGGGATTTCGGGCAATCTCCACAAAATCAGGTGCTTTCGCCACCATCTCCTCAATCTCCGTAAGCAGGCGGTTGGCCTTGTCGGTGGCGGCGAGGAGTTCGGCAGGCGAACGTCCTTCTTGCTTCAGGTAAGCCACCATGATGCATGCGTCCAGACCGCCTTCCGTCATCTTGTGGAGGTCTATCTTGATGCGTTGGTCACGACTTGTGAAGTCGATGTTTTGGTCGAAAAACATCGGAGTGTCGCAGTGAGTGTCGAGCGTCAGTGTCTCAGCATGGATGCGTCTGCAGCGGCGATACAGAAGGGCTTCGTCGGCCAGCCAGCGGAAAAGCGCACCGTCGGCCAAGCATTCGGGATGCCATTGCACACCAAGCATGGGACGGTGGTCGGTGGCTTCGACGGCCTCTATCACACCATCGGCGGCAACACCGCAGACATGCATTTGCGGAGCCGCCTCACGTATGGCCTGATGGTGGAAGGAATTGACGGCAATGGTGTCCTGTCCGTAAATGCGGTGCAGAAGGGAGTTGGACGCAATCTGAACCGTATGTGTGGCTTCGTTGCGCGGAGCGTCTTGCGAATGTTTGACGCAGGTGCCTTCGTGCTGTGTCCAGATGTCTTGCCAGACGGTGCCGCCCAGCGCAATGTTCAGCACCTGAACACCTTTGCAGATGCCCAGTATTGGCATCTGACGGTCGGCAGCCATGCGGCAGAGAAGCAGTTCGCACTCGTCGCGTTCAGGGTTGATGCCGTGTAGTTCAGGAATGGGCTGTTCGTCAATGAGTAGCGGGTTGATGTCGGCACCGCCGCTCAGCAGTAGGCCGTCCAGGGGCTCGAGCCACGCGGAGAGCGACTCGAAATCGGTCTGTGTGGGCGGCAGAATCATGGGAATCGCACCTGCGCGGCGCACAGCCTTGTAATAACTGTCGTTCAGGGTGCAGCGGCCGTCTTCGTAGTTGCCGGTTATGCCGATGAGCGGCCGTTGCGGCATTTTTTTGATGCCAGTGTTAAGGGCATCATAGGTTGTTTTCCACGTCATGGTGATAGAGGGTTAATGATGCATTTGAGCATTGTGGGGTGAATAGGCTAAGACTTAGGAGAGGTGATGAGTCGGTAGCGTGCTCCTCCCAGAACTTTGACAATGCCCTTCAGTTCTAGTTCAAAGAGTATGGCACTGGTAAGGGCAAACGGAATGTTTGCCTCAATGCATATTTGGTTAATCTGCTTGCTGTCAATGCCTTCAAGACAGCGGACGATGCGCTGTTCGTCGACCGTGAGTTGCGGGAATAGTTCTTGCTGGCTCGGCGCGGCCTTGTCTTCTTTCTTGGGGTTGGGCCAACCGACACAGTCGAGGAAATCATCGACCGAAGTGATGAGGCGTGCGTTCTGCGAATGAATCAGATGGTTGCAACCAGCACTGTATTCATCGAAGGTTCTCCCAGGGAAGGCGCAGACCTCGCGGTTGTATTCGGCAGCGAGGTCGGCGGTGATGAGGGCACCTCCTTTGATGGCACTTTCGACGACGACGGTAGCCACCGAGATGCCTGCAATGATGCGGTTGCGTCTCACGAAATTGCCCTTGTCGCCAGGTGTCTGGCTCATATACTCGGTGAGCAGGCCACCTTGCTCGAGCATCCGTACAGCAGTCTGGCGGTGGATGGCAGGGTAAATTGTATCGAGCCCATGAGCGAGAACGGCCACGGTGGGCATACCCTGTTCGAGGGCGGCACGGTGACTGTGTATATCGACGCCATAGGCGAGCCCTGAGATGATGACTGTGTCGGGATAGGCATCGTGCAGGCCCTTGACGAACTGTCGGCAAAGGTCTTTTCCATACTCTGTGATTTTGCGGGTACCGACGATACTGACGATGCGTTGTGCATTCAGGTTAGCGTTGCCGAGATAGTAGAGCATGAGCGGAGCGTCGGCACACTGGGTGAGCAGTTGCGGATAAGCGTGTTCGTCGGTGAAGGGCAGGCAGCGGATGTGCTTTCTTTGGGCGAAATCCCATTCTGCTTCGGCGCGCCGACGTGCCTCATCCACTTCGCTGAGAGCCTTGACGAGTCGATCGCTGGCGTCGGGAACGATGTCACGGATGTCGTGGCGGTGTTCCATCACTGCCGTAGCAGAGCCTGTCTGTTCGATGAGCATATGCGCATTTATCAGCGAGAATGCTGGAATGCGCGTTAGTGTCATCATCGCAAGTATTTCTTGCTCGCTCATCGTGATTTAGAAACTAACTTTCAGCGGTTTTCTGACCTGTTCGGTGAAGCGTGAGAGGTAAGCCTCCCAGGCGGCGAGGTCCTGAAAGTTGGTGCTGGGATTTCGGCTCCACGCCGTGCCAAAGTAATAAGTATAGTCGGTCTTGGGCTGATACTTCGTGAGCGAGAGGATGTGTCCGATGGCGCCAGGAAGACCTTCGCCCGAGCGGAACTCCATCGTCGCGGGCTGTGTGGTGCAGACTGTTCCGACATAGGTTTTGCCGAAATCTTTGTTGAGGCGTTCACGCCATGCCTCGCGATACTGGTTCACGTCGCCCAGGTCTTCATAGCCCATGTAGCCAGCCTTTGCGTTGAGCACATAGGCACTGGGGTTCTCGTTGTGGATGATGATGCCTGTGGCGATGGGCCAGTTGGCTGGAAGCCCTTCGTAACTGACGATGCAGCGGTTCATGTGGCTGCCAGCGTCGAGTGAAATCAGACGTGTCTCTGTGTAAGGATGGCCTCCGACGGTCTCTTTCGCATAAGTAAGGCGGACAGTGAAGCGCAGCGGTCCACGGTCCAGAATCTCGTAGGCCACATAGCAATGCGGATACTGGATTTCATCGCCCGACTGGCTGAGCACCGCCGTGGTGCCACCGCCGAGCGTAGGCCCTACCTTGTAGCAGTCCATGCCGTTGCCATGGTCTACGTGATAACTGACGGCGTAGTAGAGTTCCTGAGCCAGTGGCTCACGTCCCATCTTCCGCAATTTGCGGGACACGTTGGCTACTTCTGGGTCGAGTTCCAGGGAATAGCGTTCCTCCAGAATCAGACGGTCTGTGCGCTTGTTCCAGATGTCGTAGCCCCATGCCCGCTCGCCGCTCTTCTGCAGAGCCGGACCATATGTGCGATAGGCGACGAGGTCGTTTTCCCACGCCAAGTCATCGACACGTTCGGGATATTGACGACCATAGACGCGGCTTTGGTATGCCTGCGGATGCCCTGCTTTGATGTAATAGACCGACTTTGCCTTGGCTCCTACGGCTGGCTGGAAAATCAGTCGTCCGTTCCATGTCAACTGGCTCGGGATTTCGCGTCCGTCGGCATCGGTCACCACCAGTTGCATGTCGGTGTGCAACTGTTTGTGTACCTTAGCGGCATCGACTTCTACCATTTCCTGTGTACGGTCGTGTCCCAACGGGTTCTGCACTGTTACTTTCACAACGTCGGCAGCCCATGCCGACACTGACAGCATCGTGGCTGCCACGCATGTCAAAAAAATTTTCATATTGTTCCGTTACTTAGTGCTTTCCGCAGTATCGGTAAGGCCAAATACGTCAAAAATGTACCGCAGTACGTTTTTGTGTGGTTTCAGCGGCTTTCTGATAGCGGAATTATGGATTGTCAATGGGTGTTACGCCGAACTGCTGTTCAAGCGCTTTCCACTTCTTCTGGCGTCGTGCCTTGATGGCCGAACTGATGGGTATCCAGATGAACAGCCAGATGAAGACGATGCCGAAGGTAAGGAAGAAGATGGTGACTTTGGTGTGGCCGGTGCTTTTCTCGAAGATGACGTCGTTGTCGGTATCATAGTAGAACACGGGCGTGCTGGTGCCGGTATAGACGGTTTCGCTCACGTTCACACGGTAGTTCTTGCCACGGAACCCCACGTTGACGTAGTAGTCATAGCCTTCGCCGAACCATTCAGAGTCGGCTCCTCCGTCGCGGTAGTACTCAATCTGAATAGGATTGAGACGACTTTCCATACGCCAGCGGTTGAATGACGGACGGACGAAGAGCCACACGATGAAAGCGATGGCGAGATAGATGGCGAGGTAGAGGAACCACATGCCTGCGCCCGACTTGAAGTTTTGCCATTTTCTCTTTTCTTCCATAATGCGATGTTTATTTCTGAATGTTCTTCCAGTGGTTGTTTTGGCTGGCGTTCATGTTGCTGAGGATATTGAAGACCTCTTCTTTCTCCTTGACTGTACCGTGTCCTTTGTAGATGTTCACGAGTTCGTCGCGCTTGTAGTCAGTGAAGATAATGGGCAGGTCGCTGAGAGGCTTATTGGTGCGTGCTTCCTGCAGCATTTCTATGGATTCTGTGATGGCAGTGCGTCCACGGTCAACGTTGTTTGACATCTCGTCGAGCCCCTCACGGTGGTATTTGTAGAAGAGGCGGCGGAAGGGTTCCATCGCACCGTCCATGTAGTCGTTGATGATGCCGTGGCGGTTGCGGTTGTCGTCGAAAGCCTTCCAACCTTTGTCGTTCATCGTCTGCGCGTTGTTCACGATTTGTTCAACGATGTGGAGTGCGTCGCTGCCGCCGAGGGGAGCGAATGAGTCCATGTCCATGCCGATGAAAAGGTAGGCATAATAGGCCATGAGGGCGGTGAGCGAGTTGTCCATCATGTTGATGTTGAACTCGAGTTGGTCGTACTCCTGATAGGTGAAGTTGAAGTTAAGGTCGCGCATCGAGAAGACGATGGTGTTGTAGTTGCTGTTGAATACAGGTCTGGACAATTGGAAGAGCAACTCGCAAGTGAAGGCGTTTTCGGCTTGATTATATGCCTTTACGGTGACGTTCATGTTGCACTCGATACGCTCGTCCTGCGCATACTGAAGTTCGGTCCACGCACGATTGTTCATAAACTCGTTGAGTGCCGTCTCCAGTGTCTCGAAGATGCTGGTGTTCGTTCCCTGCACCTGCGCATGGTTGATTTTCACCTTGCAGTTCAGTTCCTGGGCCTGTGTGCAGAGTGATAGAAGAAAGAGGAGTGTGAAGAGTTCCTTGCGCATGGGTGTCAACGGTTGGAGAGTGTTTCACAGAGTTCTCCGACAATGTCGCCAGCCACTTCTTTCTTGGTTTTCAGCGGATAGTCGGTGTGGGTGTTGTCGCGACGGATGATGGTCACCTTGTTGGTGTCGGTACGGAAGCCTGCGCCTTCGTCGCGAAGGGAGTTGAGTACGATGAAGTCGAGGTTCTTCTTCTCCAACTTGTGCTCCGCGTTAGTGTGTTCGTCGTTGGTTTCGAGGGCAAAGCCAGCGAGAACCTGGTCCTCGCGCTTCATCTGTCCGAGCGCGGCGGCAATGTCGTGGGTAGGACGCAGGCGCAGCACCATGTCGTCGCCCTTGCGCTTGATTTTCTCGTCGGCTGTTGTCTCGGGTGTGAAGTCGGCTACTGCCGCACAGAGGATGGCGGCGTTGACCTGCGGAAAAAGCGTCACGCAGGCATCGTACATCTGCTGTGCTGATTCTACATGTGTGACGTGGAGGCCGTTCTTTTCTGCAACATCGACACTGACAGGCCCGAGCACCAGTTCGACGTCTATGCCGCGTCGCAGGCACTCGTCCACCAGTGCTAGCCCCATCTTGCCCGACGAGTAGTTGCCGATGAAGCGCACGGGGTCGATTTTCTCGTAGGTGGGACCGGCAGTGATGAGTACCTTCTTGCCCGAGGTTGCTGTGCTGACAGTGAATGCCTTCTCCAGTACCTCGACGATGCGTTCAGGCTCCTCCATGCGTCCCTTGCCTTCGAGGTGCGAGGCGAGGAAGCCGGTGCCTGGTTCGATGATGGTGACACCGTGACGGCGAAGTGTGTCGAGGTTTTCCTGTGTCGTCGGATGTGCGTACATGTCGAGGTCCATCGCCGGTGCGACAAAGACAGGGGCTTTCATCGACAGGTACGTCGTGATGAGCATGTTGTCGGCAATGCCGTGCGCCATCTTCCCGAGGGTGCTGGCGGTGGCAGGTGCGATGAGCATGGCGTCGGCCCACAGCCCCAACTGCACGTGTGAGTGCCATGTGCCGTCGCGTTGTGCAAAAAACTCGCTGACGACGGGCTTCGATGTCAGTGCGCTCAGTGTGATGGGCGTGATGAACTCTTTGCCGGCAGGCGTGATGACCGCCTGCACCTCGGCACCTGCACGGATGAGTTGGCGAATGATGAGGCACGATTTGTAGGCGGCGATGCTGCCCGTAATGCCGAGCACGATTTTCTTACCTTGAAGCGACGTTTGCATACTTCTACTTTCTCTTGTATTTCATGTTGAGCCGCATGGCCACGCTCTTTGTGTCGAGCGTGAAGTCACCTTGCAGCATCCACGAGACGAAACTCGGGTCGCGCTGGAACACTTCTTTGACAAGGCGTCCTTTGTACTTGCCGAAGTTGATGACTTCATTTCCTTGTTCGTCCTTGACGAAACGTCCGGCGAAGTCGATGTTGCGGTTCATGGCAGAGAACTCGGCGAGTTGTGCGACGTCGTTCTGCAGCGTGTCGGGATAGGTGTCGAGTTGTGCCTCAAGCACTTCCAGGGTGGCGCGTGTGTCGGCGTCGGCGCTGTGTGCGTTCGTCAGTTCCTTGTGACAATAGTGGCGGTAGGCAGCCACGAGTGTGCGCTGCTCCAGTTTGTGATAGATGTTCTGCACGTCGATGAAGCGGCTTTGGCTCAGGTCGATGCTTTTGCCTATACGCAGGAACTCCTCGACCAGCAGCGGGATGTCGAACTTGTTAGAGTTGTATCCGGCGAGGTCGCATCCGCTGAAGGTTTGAAGCAGTTCGTCAGCCACGTCGCGGAACGTGGGACAGTCTTTCACGTCGTCGTCGCTGATGCCATGCACGGCTGTTGACGTTGCAGGGATGGGCACAGTCCGACCATCGGCTGTAGCGGGTCGCAGCCGCAGTGTCTTCGACACTTCACAGCCGTCGGGCATGACTTTGATGTACGAGAGTTCGACGATGTGGTCGCGGCTCACGTCGATGCCAGTGGTTTCGAGGTCAAAGAAGACGAGAGGGCGTGTCAGGTGGAGTTTCATGTCACTCGTTGAGCATCATCGGCATGAGCAGCATGAGCAGGTCTTCGCCTTCGCCCTGTTCGGCGGGGACGATGACACCGGCACGGCTGGGGTCGGCCAGTTCGAGTATGACGTCCTGTGAGGTGATGCTGTTGAGGATGTCAATCAGGAAGGTACCCTTGAAGCCGATGCGCATGGGTGTGCCGCTGTAGTCGCACATAACGTGTTCCTCGGCCGATGTGGCATAACTGATGTCCTGTGCCGAGACGGTGAGCGTGTTGGTGTCGATGCGCAACTTGACAAGCGAGGTGCTGACGTTGGCGAACACGAGCACGCGGCGCAGGGCACCGAGTAACGCCATGCGGTCGATGGTGATGCGGAAGGGGTTGTCCTGTGGGATGACGCTGTTGTAGTTGGGGAAGCGTCCTTCGATCAGACGACAGGAGAGCGTGAAGTTCTCGAGGGTGAAGAGGGCGTTGCGGTCGTCGAATTTGACGGAGACTTCGCCAGCTTCGCGTCCGAGGATGTCCTTAAGCATCTTCGCAGGTTTCTTGGGCAGGATGAACGACGACGACTGCTCGCCCTTGACGGTGAAGTTGCGGTCGCGCACGAGTTTGGCACCGTCGCTGGCAACGAACGTCAGGTTCTCCTCCGTCACATCGAAGTAGATGCCGCTCATTTGCGGACGCAGGCCGTCGTCGGCAGCCGCTGCGAAGAGGGCACGCGAGATACCGTTGAGTAGCACCTGGTTGTCGATGGTGAGTTGGTTGACACCGTCCGCGATTCCTTGCGGAATGGGGTATTCGTCGCCACTCTGCCCAACGAAATTACTCTTTCCGTTTTGGTAGTTAATGACGATTTCGTGGGTCTCGTTGTTCACCTCAATGCTGATAGGCTGTTCGCTGATTTCCTTGAGGCTCGACACGATGGTGTTGGCCTTAATGGCAAACTTGCCGTTCTGGTCGGCATCGTTAACCTCGAGGGTGGATACGAGGGTGGTTTCGCTGTCGCTGGCTGTCAGTCGCAAAGTGTTGCCCTCCAGTTCGAAGAGGATGCAATCGAGGATTTGCAGCGAACTCTTGCTGGCGAGCACGCGGCTCAGGGTCAGCAGGCGGTTGCACAACGTGGTGCTGGATACATTGAATTTCATATTACCTGTTTTTTAAGTGATAAATAGTCGGTTTTTGAATGCACAATACGCATTATTATCGCAAAGTTATAAAATGTTTTCCGATTTTTGTTAAAAAAATGGGCGAAAATTAGTTTTCTCGCCCAGAAACTGCTAAATTTGCATCGAAAAACCGCGGAATGCGGTTCTTTTTTATGCAATAACAAAATAATTGAGATAATGGAATTAGCAGGAAAAGTCATTGCCGTGCTTGAGGCACGGGGAGGCGTGTCGAAGACCACTGGCAATCCGTGGAAAATGCAGGACTACGTCATCGAAACCCACGAGCAGTATCCGCGAAAGATGGCCTTCACCGTCTTTGGGGAAGACAAAATCAATCAGTTCAACATCCAGATGGGAGAAGAAATCAATGTCTTCTTCGACATCAACGGACGTGAATACAACGGCCGATGGTACAACGACATACGTGCCTGGCGCATCGACCGCGTCGTCCCTGGGCAAGAGCCCAACCCTGCCAACCCTGCTGCAGCGCAGGGTCCTGTGCCCAACGGCGCACAGACGTTCCAGCAGACGCCTCCTCCACCAGCCGCACCCGCACCGACATTCGCAGCCGAAGAGGATTCGACCAGCGACCTGCCCTTCTGACGCTCCGTCCTAAAGGCATCCGCAGTTCAAACACAGACAATCACCGAGTGCAAGACATACGTTCTGCACTCGGTTTTTAGTTGTACGGCAGATTATCATCTTCGGTGCATGCGTAATTTTGCTATGGAAGGGTGGAAAATGCACTGTGATACTGTTTGTGTCACATTCGTTTGTTTTTTTCGTCGAGAATGTCTATTTTTGCGCTGAAGTAGTGAAGTGAACGATGCTGTACTTTGATTTTCATACGCATAGGAAGGAGCAGTGGCCCGATGTGACTGCGATTGTGAACGTCGGTGTGGACGACGTGTGGGATGGTCTGCCGCATGTCAGTGTCGGCGTGCATCCGTGGGAGGTCGGTGAGTGCTGGAGAGAGCAGGTGGAGCGCCTGCGGACGGTAGTTCGTCGCACAGAAGTGGTGGCCATCGGCGAGTGTGGCCTCGACCGTGTGCGTGGCGGAGTGTGGGAGTGGCAGATGGCGTGCTTCGAGGCACAACTGATACTGGCCCGCGAGGTCGGGAAGCCTGTAGTGATACACTGTGTGCGGGCTTTCGACGAACTGCTGGCAATGAAGAGGAGATTCGGCGATGTGGGGATGGTGGTACACGGATTCCGTGGCGGCCCCGTGCAGGCACGGCAACTGATGCAGCATGGGCTGGAACTGTCGTTCGGGCCGAGGTTCCATGCCGACAGTCTGCGTGCGGCTTATGAAGAAGGAAAAATGTGGCTGGAAACCGACGACAGCGACGTCGGCATTCAGGAGGTCTATGAACGGGCTGCGAGCGCGCTGAGCATCTCGCCTACCGACATTCCTGTACCTGGAACGCTCTGGTTCTGAGCGATTTGTGCCAAAGGTTTCAGCACGAAAAGCCGCTCAGCCATGAGCGGATGGGGGATGCGCAGTGTGGGCTGGTCGATGACGAGGTTGCCGCAGAGGAGCAGGTCGATGTCGATCGTACGGTCGTGGTAGGTGCCGTCCGTGCTTTTCTGGGTGCGTCCCATCCGTCGTTCGATGTCCTGCGTGGCTCGCAGCAGGTCGGATGGCTGTAGGGTGGTGTGCAGGCCTATGCAGACGTTGACAAACGTGTTCGCGGACTGGAACCCCCAGGGTTCAGTCGTGAAGAAAGCGGATTGGGACACAACGGTCCCAGTCCGCTTTTGCAGTTCACTGATGGCTCGGCGAAGGTTCTGTTCGCGGTCGCCCAGATTGGAGCCGAGGCTGAGGAAGGCAATCATCAGAGTATCAGCAGGCAGTCGCCGTAGGTGCCGAACTTGTAGTCACCCTTCAGGGCTTCCTTGTAGGCGTTCATGACGTTTTCGTAACCGCCGAAGGCGCAGGTGAGCATGAGCATCGTCGAGAACGGTTCCTGGAAGTTGATGACGAACGAGTTGGCGACTTGGAACTCGTAGGGGGGGAAGATGAACTTGCTGGTCCAGCCGTCGAACTCCTTGAGGATGCCGCCAGGACCGGCTGCAGTCTCCGTGGCACGGAGCACTGTCGAGCCGACAGCACAGATGCGGCGTCCGTTGCGCTTTGAGGCGTTCACGAGTTCACATGCTTCTTGGGTCACAATCATCTGTTCGCTGTCGGTTTTGTGCTTCGTCAAATCTTCCACGTCGATGGTGCGGAAATTGCCCAGGCCTGCATGGAGGGTGATAAATGCCTGGTTCACACCCTTGATTTCGAGGCGCTTCATCAATTCGCGTGAGAAATGGAGGCCTGTCGTCGGGGCGGTCACAGCCCCCTCGACAGTGGCGTATATCGTCTGGAAACGCTCGATGTCCTCCGGCTCTGCGTTGCGTTGGCTGCGGATGTCTTCGGGCAGCGGTGCCTCTCCCAGCGCATAGAGCGTCTCGCGAAACTCGTCATGAGGCCCGTCGTAGAGGAAGCGCAGCGTGCGGCCGCGCGAGGTGGTGTTGTCGATGACTTCGGCTACCATCGAGTTGTCTTCGCCAAAGTACAGTTTGTTGCCGATTCTGATTTTTCGTGCCGGATCGACCAGAACGTCCCACAGACGCTGCTCCTTGTTCAGTTCGCGCAAGAGGAAGACCTCAATCTTCGCGCCCGTCTTCTCCTTGTTGCCGTAGAGGCGTGCGGGAAAGACGCGGGTGTTGTTGAGGATGAACGTGTCTCCGTCGTCGAAATAGCCGAGGATGTCTTTGAAAATCTTGTGTTCAATCTCGCCCGTCTGGCGATGGAGCACCATCATCTTTGCCTCGTCGCGATTTTCAGGCGGATAGAGCGCAATTTTTTCTTCAGGAAGTTTGAATTTGAATTGTGAGAGTTTCATGATTTATGGGGATTAAGTGTTAGGAATGCTGTGGAACGGAAGGGACAATGCCTTGTTCATCGACGTATTGCTCAAACGTGTCAGGGTCGAGGCAGTCGGCCAGGGTGTACGATCCGATGCGTGTACGGATGAGCCCCGAAAGGTACGCACCTGTGCCGAGAGCCTTGCCGATGTCACGGGCGAGCGCACGGATGTACGTACCTTTGCTGCATACGACGCGAATTGTCAGGGTGGGCACACCGCTGAGGGGCGGTTGCTGGCGCAGACGTTGCAGGTCATCGTCGCTGAGGTGCTTGATGCAGATGGGTGCGGGCGGTTCGGACGGAGGTGCTGACGCAGGAGTCAGGTTGCAGTCGAGGAGTTCAATCTCGTCGATGACGAGCACCTTCGGTTTCAACTCCACATCGACACCGCGACGGGCCATCTTGAACGCACGTTTCCCATCGACCTTGACGGCGGAGAATGCCGGCGGCACCTGCTCGATGCGGCCCTTGAAGCGACAGAGCGTCTGCTCGATGAGTTCCCGGCTGATATGCTCGGTCGGGAAAGTCTGGTCCTCAGCCGTTTCGCGGTCGAACGAGGGAGTCGTGGCACCTAGTCTCAATTGTGCGATATACTCTTTCGTACCTGCCTGAAGCGTGTCAATCTGCTTCGTGGCCTTGCCCGTGCAGACGATGAGGACGCCTGTGGCCAGCGGGTCGAGCGTACCGGCATGTCCGACTGTCAGTTTCTTCGTTCCAAGGCGGTTGCACAGGATGCCACGTACTCGTGAGACGACACGGAACGACGTCAGCGCATAGGGCTTGTTGAAGATGAATATTTCTCCTGCTTGTGGATTCATTGCCTGCTAACGGTCTGCCGATTATGCTTGAGTTTAAATGATGGTGAGTTGATGCCCTGTCAACAGGAGGATAAGGATGATGCCACCGATGGCAATTCTGTACCAGCCAAAGGCCTGGAAACCATATTTTTGGACAAAACTGATGAAGAACTTGATGGCCAGCAAAGCGACGATGAAAGCCACCACGTTACCAATGAGCAGCGTATCAAGGTTGTTCATCACCAACTCCGTACCTCCGTCCTTCAGCAACTTGTACATCTTATAGACTGTTGCACCAAACATAGTGGGCACAGCCAGAAAGAACGAAAACTCCGCTGCATCCTTGCGTGTCAGTTTTTGAGACATGCCTCCCACGATGGTTGCCATTGAGCGTGACACACCAGGTATCATGGAGATGCACTGGCAGAGACCAATCATAAAAGCACGCTTCTCAGTCAGTTTCGTGTCTTCGCTTCCTTTGTTGAAAATTTTGTCGCAGAACAGCATGAAGATGCCGCCCACCACCAACATGATAGCAACCACTTCCACACGCTCCAGCATCGCATCGATGGCATCGCTGAAGATGAGACCAAGGACGACGGCAGGAATGAAAGCGATGAGCAGTTTCCAGTAGAAATCGAACTTGTGGAGAAGCTGACGAAAAGCCGAGGTACCTTCGGGAAGGGGCTCCTTGTTGAGTTGGAAGAAACGCTTCCAGTAGAGGCATAACACAGAGAGGATGGCACCGAATTGTATAATGAAGGTGAATGCCTTCACATAGCCCGTACTCTCAACGCCCAGTATGTTCTGTGTGATAATCATGTGGCCTGTCGATGACACAGGCAGAAACTCAGTGAGTCCTTCCACAATGGCAATGATGATGGTCTGAATCCAAGTCATGTTGACAATGTTGTTGAGTTGAGAGTATAGTGTTTAATGTTTAGCGTTTTTGGGTGTGCGCCAGAGGATGGCAAACACCTCGAAGAGGAATCCGAAAAGGCAGACCATCGGGCCGACGACAATGCGGCGGGTCGAGAAGATGTCCGGTTCGAAGGCCTGTTCGGTGGTGCTTGGTCCCGTCATGAGTGCGAAACCGATAATGACGATGACAAATCCTACGATGAGCAGGATGTAGTTCATTCGGCTGAAAGCAAAGTTTTTTTCCATTGTTATGTGAATTATTATACGTGGTAGAGTTCGTTCGACGTCATGCGCAGGTAGCGGCTGAGGGAACCATAGGTGCAGAGGAACGTGATGAGCAGTCCAAACACAAGGACGCTGCCGCCTACGATGAGCAGCACTTCGAGGTTGACGACGGTGTTGATTTCCGGCTCATACTTCTGTAGCCAGTGGTAGCCGAAGTATAGGATGGCGTCGGCGGCCAGTGCCGAGACCACACCGAGCGTGGCAGCGCGTTGTAGGAAGGGCTTGCGGATGAAGCCCCACGAGGCACCCACGAGTTTCATCGTGTTGATGCTGAAACGACGGCTGAATATCGTCAGGCGCACGGTGTTGTTGATGAGTTGGAACGATATGTACGTGAACAGTGCGGCGATGATGAGCAGCACGAGCGAAACCTTGCGGATGTTGTCGTTGACGGCCTGTAGCAGTTCTTTCTGGTAGAGCACATCCATCACCCGCTCGTCGGCCTTCAGCCGCTTGACGATGCGTGCGAGGCTGTCATTGTTGGCATAGTCGGCCTTCATCTTCATCTCGAACGAGGCGGTGAAGGGGTTGTAGCCGATGAACTCCGACGGGTCGGTGCCCATGGCCTCGGTCTGTTCGCGCAGAGCCTCTTCCTTCGAGATATACTGGAGCGACTTGACACAGGGCATACCCTTCAGGTCGGCCTTCAGAATCTTGATGGAGTCCTCGGGCAGGTCGTCGCTGATGAGGACGGTGACGTTGATGTTTTCGCGGACGTATGCCGACAGGTTGCGGGCAATCAGCATGAACAGCACGAACATGCCAAGCAGCACCAGCACGAGTGTCGTACTGATGCAGGCGGTCATGAATTGTGTCGAAAAGAACTTGGAGCGATGGTGGTGATGATGACCCATATATTTTAATTCTCAATTCTCAAATGATTGATTCACTCACTTCCTGTCCTTGCAGCGTGGCCGACGAAGCGTCTGTGATGCGCACACGCACGAAGTCGCCGATGTGATGGCAGCCACGGTCGAACACGACCACTTTGTTCTGGCTGGTGCGGCCGAACAGTTGGCTTCGCGAACGCTTGCTCACACCCTCTACCAGTACCTCGTACTCCTTGCCGATGTCCTTCTGGTAACTCTCGGCACTGAGTTCGTTCTGCAGGGCAATCAGTTCGTTCAGGCGGTGCAACTTCACTTCCTCGGGCACATCGTCAGGCAGATGTTTCGACGCGTACGTGCCAGGACGCTCCGAGTATTTGAACATGAAGGCACTGTCGTAGCCTACCTCGCGCATGAGCGAGAGCGACTGTTGGTGGTCGTCCTCCGTCTCGGAGTGATAGCCGACGAAGATGTCGGTTGTGATGCTGCAGTCAGGGATGATGCGTCGGATGGCGGCCACACGTCCGAGATACCATTCGCGCGTGTACTTTCTGTTCATCAGCCCGAGGATGCGGTCGCTGCCGCTCTGCACGGGCAGGTGGATGTGACGGCAGATGTTGGGATGTGCGGCGATGACTTCCAGCGTTTCGTCGCTCATGTCCTTCGGGTGAGACGTCGTGAAGCGGATGCGCATCTGCGGGTAGGCTTCGGCAACCGTCTTCAACAAAACAGGAAAGGTAATGGAAGTCCCTCCCTGAGAGGGGGCGGGCCTTCTATACGAGTTCACGTTCTGTCCGAGTAGCGTGACCTCCTTGTAGCCTTTTTCCGCGAGGTCCCCGACTTCGCGTAGGATGCTCTCAACGTCGCGGCTGCGCTCGCGGCCGCGTGTGTAGGGCACGATGCAGTAGTGGCAGAAGTTGTTGCAGCCGCGCATGATGCTTACGAATCCCGACACGTGGTTGGCATGGATGCGCTGCGGTAGCACGTCCTTATAAGTCTCCGTCGTCGAGAGTTCCACATTGATGGCGGGCTGTCCGCACTCAGCGGCAGCAAACAGTTCGGGCAGCGTGAGGTAGGCGTCGGGACCGGCCACGAGGTTGGCATGGTGATTTGTGATGAGGTCGTCCTTCACACGCTCCGCCATGCAGCCCACGACGCCGATGATGAGTCCGTGCTCTCCCTTCCGCTTCAGCCGTTCGGCGTTGAGTGCTTCTAAGCGGTGCAGGATCTTCTGTTCCGCATTGTCGCGTATAGAGCATGTGTTCAGCAACACGGCGTCGGCCTCTGCAAGCGTGTCGCAGGTGTCATAGTCCGCCATCTTCATCACGGCAGCAATCACCTCGCTGTCCGCCACGTTCATCTGGCAGCCGTAAGTCTCTATGTAGAGTTTCTTCATTCGTAAATTATCGCTTCTGTCTCTTTCTGGGTAACCAACCAAAGGGGGCATACCACCCCTAAGTTAATCAAATTCAGTGCAAAGGTACAAATAAAAAGGGCACAAAGGAAACAAAAAAGGCTTTTTTTGCAGTCCGTGCCCAAAAAAGAGGTGTTTTGCGACGGGTTTTGAGTACTTGGAAAAATGTCTCCAAGCACTTGGCGTTGCAACGCTAAGCACTTGGCATGACGACGCTAAGCACTTGGCGTGGTTTTTCCAAGCACTTACATACGACGGAAGACACTGGCCACGAGCGGCATGGCCAGCAGGAGCGTGAAGACGTCACTGACGGCTTGGCACATTTCGACTCCCTTCAGTCCGAAGAAGAAGGGAAGAAGGATGATGAGCGGGATGAAGAAGAGTCCCCGACGCGCCGACGCCATGAGGTTGGCCTGCCACGGACGGTTGATGGTCTGCATCATCATGTTTGAAAGGAGGATGAAAGCACCGATGGGATAGGTGTAGAGTTGGTAGCGCAGTGCCTCGCTGCCGATGCTGACGACGTCTATGTCGTCGCGGAACACACTGATAATCTGCTCGGTAAACAGGAATCCGACGATGGTGCAGACGATGAGAAAGGCAGTGCCGACCTTGATGCAGAACCAG
Organism: Bacteroidaceae bacterium; assembly: GCA_024684455.1. Lineage (GTDB taxonomy): Bacteria > Bacteroidota > Bacteroidia > Bacteroidales > Bacteroidaceae > UBA3839. Next base: position 52,653 of record JAIKWU010000001.1, read on the forward strand.
AAACCCTGCTTCACACGGTCGTAGAGTCCTGCACCGTAACTGAATCCGCACAGGGGCTGGTAGCCCTGTCCGAGACCGATGATGATGGAATAGACGACGAAGGTGATGCGCCCGACGATGGACATCGCCGCCACGGCAGCGTCGCCATAGCCGGCTGCAACGATGTTGAGCAGCAGCGTGGCGATGGAGCCGAGGCCCTGACGCATGAGCGACGGGCTGCCACCTGCTATGATTTCCTTCTGCATATGCAGAGTGGGCGTAAAGTTCCTAAAATGAATGCGGATGTTCTCGCCCTTGCGGCTCAGGTACAGCAACAGCAGGAAACTGCACAGGTGGCCGAGCACGGTGGCAAGTGCGGCACCGCTGATGCCGAGGTCGAAGACAAAGATGAGCAGAGGATCGAGGGCGACATTGAGCAGGGTGCCTGTGACGATGCCTACCATCGCATAGCGGGCATTGCCCTGGAAGCGCATCTGGTTGTTGAGCACCATCGCACCCATGTTGAGCGGCGTGCCCACGAGAATGATGCCGAGATAACGCTCGGTGTAGGGCAGGATGGTTTCAGTGCTGCCAAGCCAGCGTGAGAGGGGCGTGAGTAGCAGCAAGCCTGTTACCGCCATGACTACCCCGAAGAGGAGGGCGGTGAAGAAGCCTGTCGATGCCATGCGGACGGCTTCGTCGCGCTGTTTCGCACCGAGCATCCGCGACATATAGTTGCCGCTGCCGTGGCCGAAGAAGAATGCGAACGCCTGAAACACAGACAGCACGGCAAAGACGATACCCACCGCTGCCGTAGCCTGTGTGTCGATCTGGCCGACGAAGAAGGTGTCGGCGAGCGAGTAGAGGCTCGACGTGAGCATAGAAATGATGGTGGGCACGCTCATCATGCCCACCACCCGAGGGATGCTGCCGTGTGTCAGCAGTTCGTAGTTGTTTCTCACGGTTGCTTGCCGATGTAGGCGAGGATGCCGCCGTCAACGTAGAGGACGTGACCGTTGACTGCATCCGAAGCATGAGAGGCAAGGAAGACAGCGGGACCGCCCAGTTCTTCTGGCTCAAGCCAGCGTCCAGCAGGTGTCTTGGCGCAGATGAACGAGTCGAACGGATGACGAGAGCCGTCGGGCTGGCGTTCGCGCAGCGGAGCGGTCTGCGGCGTAGCGATGTAGCCAGGGCCGATGCCGTTGCACTGGATGTTGTACTCGCCGTATTCGGAGCAGATGTTGCGTGTGAGCATCTTCAGTCCGCCTTTGGCTGCAGCGTAGGCACTGACAGTTTCGCGACCCAGTTCGCTCATCATCGAGCAGATGTTGATGATCTTGCCTTCGCGACGCTCCATCATCTCGGGAATGACAGCGGCGCTGACGATGTAGGGGGCCACGAGATCGACGTCGATGACCTGCTGGAACTCCTGGCGCTTCATCTCGTGCATGGGGATGCGCTTGATGATGCCGGCGTTGTTGACGAGGATGTCAATCTGGCCTACTTCCTTGTGGATGGTCTCGACCAGTGCCTTGACAGCCACTTCGTCGGTTACGTCGCACACGTAGCCGTGGACGTTCTCGATACCAGCCTCCTTGTAGTTGTTCAAACCGCGTTCGAGGGCTGCCTCGTTGATGTCGTTGAAGATGATGTTCTTGATGCCGGCGGCAACGAATGCCTTTGCAATGTTGAAGCCGATGCCGTAAGATGCGCCTGTAATCCACGCATTCTTACCTTCGAGTGAAAATGGATTTGACATGATAAATAAATGATAAGTGAATAAAGATAAAAACTTCAGAAATGTCTTAACTGCGCATCTTGACCATGTTGTCCGTGATGACGACAACGCCGGTCTTCTGCAATTGCGACAGTGCGCGGTCGAACACGGCGATGAGTTTCGGAGTGATGCGGCTGTAGCCGAGGATACGCGACGCCTGACGTTTGAGGTCTTCGACAGGACAGGCCACCATCTGCTCGACGGCACAACGCAGGCAGTTCTTCACCTCGACGAGAGGGATGTCGGCGATGTCGCGGCCCGAGCCTGTACGGAACTTCTCGTAGCCGAGCGACTGTTCGAACGATGCCCAGTAGTAGGGTGCGTCCTGACGGTCTTCTGGGTCGAGATAGGCATTGCCTAAGTGGCTCTCGATGAGTTTCTGGAAGCGAGGTGTCACGCGTGGTTGCTGCCATACGTCGGCCATGCGGCGACAGAGCAACGAAAACGTTATCGGCTGCTCCGTCTCGATGATTTTCGCCACCTGCGTGTCGAGAGTCTTCTTCTTCCGCTCAATCTCTTCGATGAACCATTCGCCCTGCTGAACAGCGACACTGGCACGGGTGTAGGGCAGTGCATAATTATCGACAGAGACGGGTTGCCAGTCCTGCGGAACGGCTTCTTCATCGGTGTCGGCTACCACGGCAACGGGTGCGGCTTCGACAGAGGCTGTCGCTGCCTGCGTGTCGGCAGGAGCACCTCCCTCCAACACTTGTCGGATGCGTTCGAGCACGGCGTCGCGATGGAGGAACCAATCGACCGACCATACTTTCATAATTCGCCAGCCAAGCATGTTGAGCACGGAGGGCTGACAAATTTCGCGATCGCGCTGTGTCTTGGTCTGATAATAGGTGCGTCCGTCAATCATGATGCCCAGACAGTAAGTGCCTTCATCTTTGGGATCGACGACAGCGAGATCGACTTTGAAGTTCGAACGGCCCACCTTCCTGTCCACTTTGTAGCCCAGCGTTTCAATTTCGTGGGCGATGGCTTCAACCATATACGACGTTGTTGCCTGTTCACCTGTCTGCTGCGTGCCACTTGTGTGAAGGGTGCTGCCGCCGGCAAACTCCAGAAAACGCTTCAGGCCGACGACGCCTTCTGCCTGTGTGCGGTTAAGGTCAATTTGTTCGGGACGCAGGGTGCTGAACACCATCATCTCGTAGCGGGCACGGCTGACGGCCACGTTCAGACGGCGTTCACCGCCTGCATTGTTCAGGGGACCGAAGTTCATGGACACTTTGCCGTCTTTGTCGGGACCGTAGCCAACGCTGAAGAGGATTACGTCGCGCTCGTCGCCTTGCACGTTTTCAAGGTTCTTCACGAAGATAGGCTCTTCGCCTCCGTATGCCTTCTCTTCCAGTTTCGGATTTTTGGCCAACTCTTCTTCGAGAATGTCCTCGATGAGGTCCTGCTGCACCTTCGAGAAAGAGACGATGCCGATGCTGCGCTTCGAGAGTTCATCGTCGCTGAGCCTGCGCAGGGTTTCCTTTACAATGGCTTCGGCTTCGGAGCGGTTCTGGCGCGTCTTTCCCATGTCATAGACGCCATCGACGTGTACGAGGTTGACCTTCGACTGGCGGTCATCGACCGAGGGGAAAGTGAAGAGTTTGCCTTCGTAGTATTGCTTGTTGCTGAAGGCGATGAGGCTTTCGTGCTTCGAACGGTAGTGCCAGGTGAGGTAACGTGCCGGGAGCGACAGGGTGATGCAGTCGTCCAGGATGCTTTCCATGTCGTCGTAGGCTGCCATTTCCTCGTCGCTCACCTGAGTGGTGAAGAATGATGTCGGCGGCATCTGTTTGGGGTCGCCGACGCAGACGAGTGCACGCCCTCTGGCGATGGCACCCACTGCCTCGCTCGTTGGCATTTGGCTGGCCTCGTCGAACATCACGATGTCGAAGGGGGCGCGCTCTAGGTCGATGTATTGTGCAACGCTGATGGGCGACATGAGCATACAAGGGCAGAGGCGCGGCAAGAGCGTCGGAATCTGATCGACGAGTTGGCGTATCGTCGTGCCGCGTCCTTTCGACTTGATGTTGCGTTTCAGGATGCCGACTTCGCTGCTGGCTGCGGCTTCTAACGTGAGATTAGGAATGCGGCTGGCGAGTTTCGCATACAATTCCTGCTTGGTGAGTTCCTGGAATTGGCGTGCCATGTCGCGGTAACGCTGAATCATCTGTTCGAACAGCAGTCCGTTGAACATCTGCAATTGCTGGTCGGCGTCGATCATGCTTTCCGCCTTTCGCTCGTAAATGGCACGGAGGAAAGCGTCGGCGGCTTCAGAACCCGTCGCACCCCGCTGCATGATGTAGTTGACGGCACACTGGAGTCCGTTCTGTTCCAGTTCTTGACGCTTCACCGACCACAGTGCCCAGTCGTGTGCCAGGTCGGTGTGGTGTGCCCAGCGGTTCATGGTTTCAGCGATTTCCGGTACGGAAAGTGTGTCGATCGAGGGCTTGAGTGGTTCTGTGGCAGCGACGAAGGCGCAGACATCATCCACGTTTGTCACACTCATTTCCTGCAGTCGCTGCTGTGCTGCTTTGAAGGCATCGAGGCGGTCGCACAGTTGGGGTATGCCGTCCCAGTCGATGTTGCAGCCTTGCGTCTTGAGCATTTTGCGCATAGAGCGTTTGGCAAATATCTTCGGCAGGAACCACTTCAGTTCCGTCTGTTGCCACTGAGTGCGAGTGAGCACAGGGTCGAGAGCGAGGGATTGGTTGCCATATGCCGTTGTGACGGCACTGGTAGCATTCTTCAATGCTGTTGCCCGTGTGCTGACTTCTTTAAGTTGCTGGTAAGTCTGGGTGAGTGAGCCTATGTTTGCCAGGCGGGCCTGTGCGTTGGTAATTTGTGCGGAGAGCGTCCGGCTGGCACCGACGCTTGTGTCAGTAAAGTAAAGTTCTTTGAGCGGATGTTTACTGGTAGGTCCTGTCAGGTCGAGCAGGGCGTCGAGTTGGCGCAGTTGGTCAGCCTTCTGCAAGAGTTGTTCCTTCGTCAGCGAGGTGTCAAAGGAGCCTATGTTCATGGGCTCGAGTGCAATGGCGAGGCCTCCGGTGATGCAGTCGTAGAGCGACAGGCCGTCGGTTGCCGGTGTGTGCAGTGCGTCCATGTAGGCGATGAGTTGCTTTCTTTGTTCAAACAGACGCTGAGACAGCGCCGCATACTCCGAAGGCGACTGCTTGTGAGCCACTTCCAGTGCCTGTTCCATTTGATTGAGGAAGTGGGTCTTTGTCGCCTTGTTGGAGTGCATCTCGAGGCAAAACGCACCGATGCCGATTTTCTCCAAACGTTTCTGAACTACGCTGAGCGCTGCCATCTTCTCGGCTACGAACAGCACACGACGCCCGTGGTAGAGGGCGTTGGCAATCATGTTGGTGATGGTCTGGCTCTTACCTGTGCCTGGAGGGCCATAGAGGATGAACGAGCGTCCTTCGCCTGACTCGATGACGGCCTCCAATTGGCTGCTGTCCACATCGAGGGGCACGGCATAGGTGCGTGGCTCGTCGTTCACATCGACCTTCTTTGCGTCGATCTCCTTGCCAGGCTGTTCGTTATTTTGTATCAGTGCGTCGGCAAGTTTTCCCTCCACCAGTGTCTGGATGATGGGGTTCTGCTTCATCTTGTCTGCCCCGTTGTGCAGGTCGTTCCACATCACGAACTTGTTGAACGAGAAGAGTCCGAGCACGGCTTCCTCTTCGACCGTCCAGCGCGACTTCTCCTTCACAGCCTCGCGTGCGATGTTGAGGACCGCAGGCACATCTACACCGTGCTCATCGAGGGGTAGGTGCTTGAGTGCCGAGAAATCGACGTCGAACTGCTGGCGCATCATTTCGATGAGTGTCGTGTTGGGCACAACGTCCTCGTCGCGCATACGTACCTCGTATTTTCCGCCTATCTTGCGAACGATATCGACGGGCATCAGCAGCAACGGCGCGAGGCGCGGCGTCTCTGTCTTCGGCGATTCGTACCAGTGGAGCATGCCCAGCACGACAAACAGCGTGTTGGCACCATTCTCCTCCATGGCCACACGGGCGGCACGGTGCAGGTTCTTCAGCGCCAGTTCCAGTTCGCGTTCGTCCAGCCCCGTCATCAGCACATTCGGCTTGGCCTGGCCCGTCTCGTCGGTCTTTGCCTTGATGGTCAGGCTGCCGCCATCCTGCAATAGGTCCTCCAGGGCGGCGATGTCATCGCAGACGAGGGGAATGACCTTGCCGCGGATGCGGAGATTCAGGAAATTGTTGCGCAGCGAGAAGTCGAGCAACTTGCGTTCCCACAGTTGCATTTTCGGCAGCCGTGCCTCCTCTTCCTTGGTCATCAGTTCCAAGGATTCAGCAACGTCCTTCGGCTCTTCTGCCACTACATCGGGTAATACGTGTTCTTGTTCGATGTCTGCCATACGCACATATATTATAAGGTGTATTCAATTTGCAAAGTTACGAATAAGCGAGCGCACTTCAAAATGAAAAAAGATTTTTTTCAAAAGTCAGCGAACTGTGGCCCGCTGTCGGTGACACTTTGCCGTCACTGTCTGACAGGAACAGAGTAAAGAAAAAGGGAGGCGCATCAGACCTCATGGACCTGTGCGCCTCCCTCTTGTCTTTGGCTTTTCGTACTGTGCCTTATGCTTCTTTGTCGCAACTTACCATTTTCCACAGCAGGGCAGCGATGGCACCGCCTACGAGCGGAGCCAGAATGAACACCCAAACCTGACACAGGGCGTCACCACCTTCGAAGATGGCGGGGCCGAGCGAGCGTGCAGGATTGACACTGGTGCCCGTGTAGTGAATGCCTACGAGGTGGATGAGGATGAGGCTCAGACCGATGGCCAGGCCGGCAAAGTTGTTCGTCGCGCCGTTGGTCTTGGCAGTGGCTCCGAGAACCACGAACACAAAGAGGGCGGTCAGTACGACCTCGACGATGATGCCCAGGGCGATGTTGCCGTTCGGACAAGCATTGGCACCCGTCTTCGTGCCTTCAGCCAGTTCGGGAGCCACGCTGACGATGCCGAACAGGATGGCAGCCGCGATGATGCCGCCGATGAACTGGCCAATCCAGTAGCCTACGGCGTCCTTGCCCGTCATGCGTCCGCTCAGCCACACACCGAGTGTGATGGCAGGATTGATGTGGCAGCCACTAATGCCGCCGATGGTGTAAGCCATGGCAACAACCGATAGACCGAATGCGATGGCCGTACCTACAACCGACGCAGTGTCAACACCGCAGTTCAGGCTCACGGCCGTGCCGCAGCCCAGAAGTGTCAGTACCATCGTACCGATGCACTCTGCTAAGTACTTTTTCATAAGCGTAGTAAAAATTTAATGAATAAAAAAATGTAAAACTCTCTAAATTTTGCGATTTCACAGGCAAAAGTAGAGAAAACTTTTGCATTTTGCAAGGAAAAAACCGCTAAAATTCATTTTACCGCATAATTTTACGTAATTTTGCGGAGAAAATAGCGACTTCCGCACTCCTCCCCGGAAAGGGGAGGTGCCCCAACGGGGCGGAGGGGTCACTAACTCTCCAATCATCAGCATACCCATAAAAACAATCAACATCAATATGTCAAAAACAACCATGATGGCAGCCCTTGTGGCACTGCTTACTACCCAGACACTTATGGCACAGGAAACAATCAGAAACAACCGCCCCTTCACACTCGATGACCTCATACCAGGTGGGGCGACGTTCTACCAGGCATCCTATCCCGAGACGATGTACACGACGTGGTGGGGCGAACGGCTCATGGAGCAGGACATGGACGAGGTGCGGGAAATAACGGAGGACGGCACGAAAAAGGGTGCGCTTTTTACTCTCGCCGACATCAACGCGGCACTCAGCGCAGCCAACTTGCCCCTCACGAGGCATCTGTACACGGTGGAGTTCCCCTATGCCAACGAGACGTTGGTACTGTTGTCGCAGCCAGCCGCTAAGGCACTGATTGACTGGACGAAAGGCTCTGTCGTGTGGACGCAACAGCGTGACACCCTTGCCACAGCTGAGGACTGGCACGCGCCTTCGCGCAACCTCGCCTTTGTCAAGGCGCACAACCTCTATGTGACGGACAGCAGTGGACAGACACGCGCAGTGAGCACCGACGGCAGCCTCGACGTTGAATATGGCGAAAGTGTTCACCGCGACGAGTTCGGCATCACGAAAGGCACGTTCTGGAGCCCTAAAGGCACGAAACTCGCCTTCTATCGCATGGACCAAAGCATGGTGACGAAGTATCCTCAGGTCGATATCAGCGCGCGTTGTGCCGTGCTCGACCCCGACCCCTATCCGATGGCAGGCGAGACGAGCCACGAAGTCAGCGTCGGTATTTATGATGTGCAGACGCAGAAAACAGTGTATCTGAAGACGGGCAATCCCAAAGACAGATACTTCACCAACCTAGCGTGGAGTCCCGACGAGAAGACCCTGTATCTCATCGAACTGAACCGCGACCAGAACCATGCCACGCTCGACGCCTACGATGCTGCGACGGGCCAGAAAATCCGCACGTTGCTGGAAGAGCGCAGCGACAAGTACGTCGAACCGCTCCACCCGATACAGTTCCTGCCCTGGGACGACACGAAGTTCATCTATCAGACGCGCAACCGCGACGGACAGAATCACCTGTTCCTCGTTTCGCTCGAAAAACCCGAAAAACTCACATGCCTCACACAGGGCGAATATGAAGTCATCGATGTCTTGGGCTTCAACACGGCCGCCAAGACCCTCATCTATGCCAGCAATGAAGGCGAGACAATCGGACAGAACCTCTGGAGCGTAGATATGAAGGGAAAACGCCACATTGTCGGCAGCCGCGAAGGCTGGCACAACGGTTCGCTGAGCGAAAGCGGAACAATGGTTGTGGACAACTGGACGTGTGGCGGTGACACAAAGGTCGGACGCCGCATCGACCTCGTCACGACTCAAAAACCGAGGGTGACAAACTTGATGACAGCCCCGGAGCCTTGGACAAACTTCGCCGTACCCGAAATCAAGGTAGGCACGCTGAAGGCTGCTGACGGGGTTACTGACCTCTACTACAGGCTGATTCTGCCAACCAACTTCGACCCGACGAAGAAGTATCCCGCCATCATCTACGTCTATGGCGGACCTCATGCCCACAACATCGACAGCAGCCGCCACTACGGGGCACGCGGCTGGGACATCTGGATGGCACAGAAGGGCTACGTGATGTTCTGCCTCGACAACCGTGGTTCGGAGCATCGCGGACTGGCCTTCGAACAAGCCACTTTCCGCTGCCTTGGTGTCGAGGAAATGAAGGACCAGATGAAGGGCATCGACTACCTGAAGTCATTGCCTTATGTCGATGCCGAACGCCTCGGCGTACACGGCTGGAGTTACGGCGGATTCATGACCACGAATCTCATGCTCACCTATCCCGATGTGTTCAAGGTAGGTGTGGCTGGCGGTCCTGTCATCGACTGGAAATACTACGAAGTCATGTACGGCGAACGCTATATGGACACGCCGCAGACCAATGCAGAAGGCTATGCCGAGACGTCGCTCCTCAACAAGGCAGGCAATCTGCGCGGCCGCCTGCTCATCATCTATGGCGGCAACGACCCGACCTGTGTCCCGCAGCATACGCTGTCGTTCATCCGTGCCTGCATCGATGCTGGCACGCATCCCGACCTCTTCACTTATCCTGGCGACGGACACAACATGATGGGTACCGACCGTGTGCATCTGCACGAGCACATCAGTCGCTACTTCGACGATTTTCTGAAGTAGGGGATTATCCTTTCTGCGGCCACAAAATCCTGTTGGTGACTCGCTCGACCGAGAGCAGCGTGCCGTCCTTGTCGGTAATGCGCACCTCCCAGACGTGTGTGCTGTGTCCGGCGTGCAGCAGTCGTGCCGCGCCAAAGACCTTGCCCTCTGTCGGCGACATCGCCAGGTGTGTGCCGCTCACCTCGGTGCCAATCACCGATGCCGTCATGTCGAAACCGATGACGTGCAGGCTGCCGGCACCCGCCAGCGTCTCGGCCAGCGCCAGGTAGGCACCCCCGTGGAGCACGCCGCGATACTGTCGAACACGGTCGGTGATGGGCATCTCGACACGGGCCGCATCGTCGTCGGAGGGGAGAAAGTGCAGTTGCATGTTTTCGACCATCGTGCCGTGCATCGAACGGTGCATCAGGTCGCATTCTTCTTTTGTCAGCATAGTGTTTCGTTGGATTTTGGTTGCAAATTTACGCAAAATTCTAGAGAACAGAAAATGCGACGCCAAGTACTTGGAAAAAACACGCCAAGTGCTTAGCGTTCGAACGCCAAGTGCTTAGCGTGAAAATTCCAAGCACTTGGAGGAAATGCTGGAGTGGGGAGAAAAGTGCCGCGAAGAGGGCATGTTTTCCTGACAAAAGGCGTTGTGCGCGTTAAAATAACATAAAATCACGGTGCCGGTGCTGATGTTCAGAGAAATAATGTGTACCTTCGCACCGATTTTGGGCCTGTTGCGACATCGCCCGTTATTTAGTATCAGTAAAAAGTTAAAAAATGGATCAATTAAGTTATGCGCTCGGTCTGGGCATCGGTCAGCAACTGCGCCAGATGGGGCTGAAGGATGTGCTTGTGGTTGAAGACTTTGCACAGTCGATTACCGATATGCTACAGGGCAACGAACTGAAAGTGAAATCGTCGGAGGCACAGGGCATCGTCAATGCTTTCTTTGCCGAGCAGGAGAAGAAACTGAAGGCCGAGAAGGCCGAACAGGGCAAGAAGGCTCTGGAGGAAGGCCGTGTGTTCCTGGAGAACAACAAGAACCGTCCAGGCATCGTCACGACGAAGAGCGGCCTGCAGTACGAGGTGCTGAAGGAAGGCACGGGCAAAAAGCCGAAGGCCACCGACAAGGTGCGCTGCCACTACGAAGGCACACTCATCAACGGACAGGTGTTCGACTCCAGTTACAAGCGTAACGAACCTGCCGTGTTCGGCCTCAACCAGGTAATTGCCGGCTGGACCGAGGGTGTGCAACTTATGAGCGAAGGTGCCAAGTACCGCTTCTACATCCCTTACCTGCTCGGTTACGGCGAGAGCGGCGCCGGCGACATGATTCCGCCCTATGCCACGCTCATCTTCGACGTCGAACTGATGGACGTGCTTTAAGAATTGAACGTTGAATTTTTATAACCCATTAAAAAACAAATCAAAGCAATGAAGAAAATGATGTTTCTGGCAGCCGCAGTTGCTGCCATGATGGTCACCTCCTGCCAGAAGAACGTGCAGGCTGACCTGAAAGAAGACGTTGACTCGCTGACCTACGAACTCGGTGTCGGACAGGCCGACGGTCTGAAGCAGTACATGACTCTGCAACTGGGTGTTGACTCGACACAAATCGACGAGTTCATCCGCGGTATGCAGGAAGGTGCCCTCAACGAGCAGGACGCTAAGCAGAATGCCTACCTCAAAGGTCTCGAAGTGGGCAAGCAGGTGCAGCAGATGATCAAGGGTCTGGCCCAGGAAGTCTATGGCAACGACTCGACCAAGACGCTCAACGTGAACAACCTGCTCGCTGGTCTGACCGACGGTCTGAAGGGCAATGCCACGATGACCTCGCAGGAGGCTCTCGAAAAGTTCGAGGCACGCCTGCAGCCCCTCAAGGAAAAGAGTATGCTCGAGCAGTACGGCGACAACAAGAAGGCTGGCGAGGAATATCTTGCCAAGAACGCCAAGGCTGAAGGCGTGACCACACTGCCCAGCGGCGTTCAGTACAAGGTGCTGACCGAAGGCAAGGGTGCCCTGCCTACCGACTCTACCAAGGTGGAAGTGAAGTACGAAGGCAAACTCATCGACGGTACTGTGTTCGACAGCAACATGGACCGCGAACAGCCGTTCGTCGTTGACCTGAGTGCGCCCCGCGTCATCGAAGGCTGGACAGAAATCCTGAAACTGATGCCCGTCGGTTCGAAATGGGAAGTAACCATCCCGCAGGAGAAGGCTTACGGCTCGCAAAACATGGGCCAGATTCAGCCGTTCTCAACCCTCATCTTTACCATTGAACGTACCAAGTAATCAGCAACCGTACCGATGAAGAAACTGCTTTATGCTGCGACGGCAGTGGTGCTCAGCATCGTGCTGGCCAGCCCTGCCCTCGCCAGCGACCAGAAGAAAAAACCGAAGAAAAAGGACAAGAAGGCGTATGTCGTCGAGAAGCCTGTGCTGGCGAATGACGGCGACTCCACCGCCTATATCTTCGGGCTGAGCCAGTCGCAAGGACTCCGCTCCTACATGCAGCAACAACTTGGCGTTGACACTGCCTATATGGACGACTTCGCCCGCGGCATCATGGAACGCGTCGCCATCGACCCCGCTGACAAACAGGCTCACGCCTACAGCGCCGGTCAGCAGATAGGTGGACAAATCGAGCAGATGGCCAGCCAGTTCTCCAAGGACTACTACGCTGCCGACCCTGACAAAAAAGTTGACGCGAGCATCGTTGCCGCAGCCATCGTCGCCGGTCTCTACGGTCAGAACGAAATGCCCGCCGACAGTGCCATGCAGAAGTTCCGCACCATCATGAACGAACGTCAGAAGCAGAACAGCGAGGCCATGTATGGAGGCAACCGCAAAGCAGGCGAAGCCTTCCTCGAAGCCAACAAGAAGAAGGAAGGTGTCGTCACCCTGCCCAGCGGACTTCAGTACAAAATCCTCACGCAAGGCGACGGCCCTGTACCCACCGCTTCACAGAAGGTCAAGGTGAACTACGAGGGACACCTTATCGACGGTACTGAGTTTGACTCGTCGTACAAGCGTGGTCAGCCAGCCACGTTCCAGGCCAACCAGGTCATCAAAGGCTGGACAGAAGCGCTCACAAAGATGCCTGTCGGCTCGAAGTGGGAACTCTACATCCCGCAGGAACTGGCTTATGGCGAGCGTGAAACAGGGAAGATAAAGCCATACTCTGCCCTTATCTTCACAGTCGAGCTCCTCGGCATCGAAGAGGATGCAAGCAAAGCGAAGGAAGAGCAGAAGACCAAATCCACACCTGTAAAGCGTCCTGAACCGACGCTCAGAGCCAAGACATCCAAGAAGGGCAAAAAGTAGTCTTGCACCTCTCAAAAGTCAAGAAAAAGTGCCAGAAGACATCTTTCTGGCACTTTTTCTTTAATTTTTCCTGCAAGAACGGTACAACGAACACAAATAATGCTTATATTTGCTCCGAAAATGTAGCACTTAGTCAGAAAAAAGACCATGGAAAAGATTGACAAGCTTGACAAACAGATTATGGAGATTATCTCCAGCAATGCCCGCATTCCGTTCAAGGACGTGGCTGCTGCCTGCGGTGTGTCGCGTGCTGCGATTCACCAGCGTGTGCAGCGCCTGATTGACATGAACGTCATCGTCGGATCAGGCTACCATGTGAATCCGAAGAGTCTGGGCTACAACACCTGCACCTATGTAGGCATCAAGTTGGAGAAAGGCTCGATGTACAAGCGTGTGGTGGATGAATTGCGCGACATTCCCGAGATTGTGGAATGTCATTATACGACGGGACCCTACACCATGTTGGTGAAACTCTATGCCCGTGACAACGAACAACTGATGGAACTGCTGAACACGCGCATTCAGGGAATTCAGGGTGTTGACTCGACCGAGACGCTCATCTCTCTCGACCAAAGCATTAAGAAGGAGGTGCCCATCAGTGTCGAGGGTGGGCGCACAGAGCCGTTGTAGCCTCAGGAAAAATAGGGTCCGAACTTTTCATTTAGTTCGGGACAGTCGGCAAGACGTCCGTTGATGATGCAGACAGTATCGACGCGGGCGCGCAGACACAGTGTCTCGTCTGATGCACGGAAGATATCCTGCATGAACACGTACTTCACGCCTTCTTTCTTGATCCAAAGGCGCGAGATGAACTCGTCGCCGCTGCGGAGGGGCACCTTGAACTGCATCGTGACACGTGCGACGACGCAGTCGATGCCGCGTTGGTGCAGGTCGGCGAAACTGACGCCGTGGCTGAGCAGGAACTCATGGCGTGTGTGTTCGGTGTAGTGCTGGTAGTTGGCGTTGTTGACGATGCCTTGCAAGTCGCATTCGTAGTCGCGCACCTTCATGCGCAGTTCGTAGATGTATTGGGTCTTTTCCATAATCTGACAGGTGATTTTGGCTACAAAGTTACGATATTTAATTGAGAATTGAAAAATTGGTGGTTGAGAATTTGGAAAACAGGGGGCTGCGTGAAACTCAAAAAACGGGCAATGATGGACGCCCCACGGGGCGTCCCTATAAGGGGTAGTTGGGTATGCGCCATGTAGGGACGACCCGTGGGGCGTCCATGATGAAGGTAGAATATTCCTTGCATCGTATTCTTCGGGCAGGCATGGAAACCTGCCCCTACGGACGCGAAATAAAACCTGAATAGGCCCCAAAAATCTCGCTTCTCGCTCAAAATACACGCGTAGCGTGTCCTTTTTCAATTTTCAATTTTCAAAATTCAATTATTTGTCGTAACTTTGCACGAATTATGTGCCGTCGTGTGCGGCGAAGGAGAGAAAACGAATCAAATCAAGATAAGAAGTTAGGAATGA
>JAIKWU010000003.1 GCA_024684455.1 Bacteroidaceae bacterium
GGGTAAAGGTATCATGCAAATATTCACACCTTTGTTTCCACCACCGATGCTGGGCTTCGCGCATACGGCGGTCGCTCGTGTCAATGAAACGCTCAAATCCAGTTTCTGCATCGCGCACCTTCATCAGACCCACATTTGGCAATTCCTGAATCCTACGGTCATAGACCTGTATGGCCACGACGTCGTGTTTTCGGTTTGCTATGGTCAGGGGCTGCCGGAAATCCGTCATGTCCATGAAGTCGCTGAGCACAAAGGCCGTACAGCGACGCTTCAGGGCCTGCGTCAAATATTGCACGGCGTGCCCGACATCCGTTTTAGGACTCTCGGCATGGAAGTCCAACAACTCGCGAATGATGTACAGAATGTGTTTTCTGCCCTTTTTAGGAGGAATGAACTTCTCGATACGGTCGGAAAAGAAGATGACACCTATCTTGTCGTTGTTTTGAATGGCAGAGAAAGCCAACGTGGCGGCAATTTCAGTCACCATGTTCTTCTTCAACTGCTTTTCCGTACCGAAATTGAGCGAACCGCTGACGTCGATAAGCAGCATCACCGTCAGCTCGCGTTCTTCCTCGAATACCTTAACGTAAGGTTTGTTGAATCGGGCCGTTACGTTCCATTCGATGTCGCGAATATCGTCGCCATACTGGTATTCTCGGACTTCGCTGAAGGCCATGCCACGTCCCTTAAAGGCACTATGGTACTCGCCCGCAAAGATGTTGCTGGAGAGCCCGCGTGTCTTTATTTCAATCTGCCTGACGCGCTTTAATATCTCAGATGTTTCCATCTTATCAACTATGAATTATGCCTTGTAAAATACAATCAAGGAACCTCCACTTTATTGATAATCTGGCTGATGATTTCCTCGCTTGTCACGTTGTTGGCTTCGGCTTCGTACGTCAGGCCTATGCGATGGCGGAGTGCATCGTGAGCCACGGCACGTACGTCCTCGGGAATGACATAGCCACGACGCTTGATGAAGGCAAATGCACGGCTTGCCAAAGCAAGGTTGATGCTGGCACGTGGTGAGCCGCCGAACTCGATGTAGTCCTTCAGGTCCTTCAAGTTATACTTCTCGGGGAATCGGGTGGCAAAGACGATGTCCGTGATGTACTGCTCAATCTTTTCGTCGATATAGACCTGACGAACCACCTCGCGTGCTTCCTTGATGTCCGAGGTCTTAAGGAGGGGACGGATGGCTTCGCGCTCGCCGCCGATATTCATGCGGATAATCTTCTTTTCCTCTTCCAGCTTCGGATAGTCAATGACCACTTTCAGCATGAAACGGTCAACCTGTGCCTCTGGCAGGGGATAGGTGCCTTCCTGCTCAATCGGGTTCTGAGTAGCCAGTACGAGGAAAGGTTCCGGCAGCTTATACGTTTGCTTGCCAATGGTCACCTGACGCTCCTGCATGGCTTCGAGCAATGCCGATTGCACCTTTGCCGGAGCACGGTTGATTTCGTCGGCCAGTACGAAGTTTGCAAAGATGGGGCCCTGCTCCACCATGAACTTTTCGTCCTTCTGACTGTAAATCATCGTACCGATGACATCGGCAGGTAGAAGGTCGGGGGTGAACTGAATGCGGCTGAACTTGGCATCTACCAGCGCGGCCAATGTCTTAATTGCCTCAGTCTTGGCCAAGCCTGGCACACCTTCCAGGAGCACGTGTCCGTCGCTCAGCAAACCAATTAACAAGGACTCCACAAGGTGCTTCTGTCCCACTATCACTTGCGCCATTCCCGTCTGTAAGTTCACGACGAAGGCACTCTTCTGTTCTATCCGCTCGTTCAGTTCGCGGATGTCAATACTTTCTGCCATAGTTTTGTTCTATATTATAATTTTGTTATCTTTTTCTCATAAATTCAATCGCCTGAAACCACAACTTGCGGATTTCCGACCGCGAAGTTAACGTTTTTCAGCGTGACAACCAAACAAGAAGTCTTAAACAAAGTTAAGAAGAAGGGTGTGTCAGAACGAACAACACTGCCCATGCTTTTTATTTCTACCACAGATTTCACAGATTTCGCAGATTTATTCCTATTGATGTTCAAATAGTTAAAAATTTGTGTAATCTGCGTAATCTGTGGTTTTCATCATTCACGATATTATGACACACACTCTTCTCTATGAGATATGAATACCGCATTTATTCGCGTTTCACCAGTTCCGGAATCTTCACTTCCGCTCCTACGAACAGGTTGCTTGCCTGTGCGGCTGTATAATGGTTGTATCGGATGATGTAGCTTATCAAACGCTTGTCCCCATAATACTTAAGGGCCAGTTTCGACAGGTCCTCGCCTTTGTCCAAGACATGCGTGGCCTTTGTGCCTACAATCCACCATTCGCCGTTTTCAATCTGCGGGTTCTCTGCCACCAGTTCCTCGATGGGCTTAGTGGGTTTGCCCGATGCAGAATCAACAGGCTTCGTCGTTGTTGTATCGGTTTTTTCAATCTTTGTACTGTCCTTCTTTTCGACCAAAGCGGGCTTCTTCTCATCTATCGTTTCCCCGGTTTCGGACTTTTTGCTCAACCACCACCAAAGCAACAGCATGGCTATCAACAACAAGCAGAACAACAACAGATTGCGGCGAGCGCGTTTTCTACGCTTGCGCTTTTCGTCATTGTCGAAAACGGGAGCCGCAGGAGCCTTTTCAGGTTCTTCGCCCACTGCCGGT
>JAIKWU010000033.1 GCA_024684455.1 Bacteroidaceae bacterium
CTTGCGGATTACCGTTCCACTGCCACATTTAGGGCACTTTTTTTGCCGTTTTTCATGTCTATAATATTATAACCGCTGCAAAGTTAAGAATTTCAATACATTACAACGATTTTAGGAGTATATTTGAGCTATAGGCCCAAAATTTTTATTAAAATGATATTTGGGAGCAGATTTTGTGTCCAGCCATTCGGTCACCTGTAGGGGCATAGCTCGTCTATGCCCAAATCGTTGAAGGGCGTAGACAGCGACGCCCCTACAAGGCAATGATGGACGCCCCACGGGTCGTCCCTACAGGACGCACATTCAACTACCACTTGTAGGGACGCCCCACGGTGCGTCCCGATTGTTTTTACCGGTCCTTCATGGGCACTCCACGGGTCGTCCCTACAAGGCGCGTGACTGAAACACCTCCCTTAGAAGTTCTTTAGAACGCTCCACCATCATGTGTTAACCCTTCCAGATCAATTTCCATCTCGTTTCCAACAAAAATTTTAGTTTTCGTTTTGTATTCCGCACACTTAATCGTAACTTTGGCTTCGCCCCAATTGCTTGAACGCGAACGCGCAATTGCTCACGTTCGGGAATAAAATCAAAAAACATTGTTTTTCGTTTTGTATTCCGCTCACTTAATCGTAACTTTGCAAAGAGAATAAGTAGAACCTATTAAAACACGTCATTATGGAAATTACAACTGACAATTTCAGTGAGATTCTCAACGCCGGCAAGCCGGTAGTAGTGGACTTTTGGGCGACATGGTGCGGACCGTGCCGCAAGGTGGCTCCCGTCATCGAGGAGTTGGCCGAAGAGTATAAGGACCGAGTCATCGTGGGCAAGGTCGATGTCGAGGAACAGGACGACCTGGCCTTCCAGTTCGGCATCCGCAACATCCCCACAGTCCTGTTCATCAAGGACGGACAGGTGGTTGACAAAATCGTCGGTGCCACCGTCAAGAGTGCCTACGAGGACAAAATCAAGGCTATGCTGTAACTTTCTTCGGGAATTCAAATCTTATGTCAATCGATAACGAAATTCTGCTGGATGCCGAGGATGATGCCCGCGAGATAGCCTTCATCCGCCAGCAATTGCCGCAGGAACTCAAGGAGCGTTTCTCGGACGACGAACTCTACTACATCCTCGACCTCATCATCGACTATTACACCTCGCATGGCATCTTCGACCAGGAGCCCGACGAGGAGGGTTGCATCGACGTCGATCTCGATGCCGTTGCCGACTACGTCTGCCGTCAGGCCCGCAAGGAAGAGGAGGCCGACTACGACCACGACGACATCCTGCTCGTCGTACAGGCCGAGATGGACTTCTCCGAACAACAGGACGAAGAGGCGTAAACTACAAAGACTTGTAAAAACTACGAATTATACGAATGAAACGATTTGTTTTTTACACGTCAATCTGCGAAAATCTTGACGTCAATCTTCAAAATAATTTTTTTATGAGATTGACGAGGATTGACGTGTAAAAATGTCATGGCTAAAATACTCATTCGTTTCATTCGTTAAATTCGTAGTTAAAAAACCCCATTCGCAGTGAAGCAAGGGCAGATTCAGGAACAGAGCGGCATCCAAGTGCAGCGACTTTCGCCACAACAGTATCTCGTGACGAAACTGATCGAACTGCCCGTCACTGACCTCGAGCAGCGCGTGCGTGACGAACTCTTCGAAAACGTTGCCCTCGAAGAAGGACACAGCGACGACGAACCCGCCGACCTGAACGATGCGAACGACATCGGGGAACAGACCGAGACCGACAACTTCGCCGACAACCTCTACGATACCGACGACCTGCCCGTCTATCAGACAGGCCGACGCGAGCCGCAGGAGGAAATTCCCATCGGCGACACACGTTCCTTCATCGAAGACCTCGAGGCACAGATTGCCGACTACGACGTCACGCCGCTCGACCGACAACTCATCCGCTACCTCATCGGCTCGCTCGACGACCGTGGCTTCATCGACCGTCCACTGCGCAACATCGCCGACGACCTGCTCTTCAACCACAACATCGACGTCACGAATGCCGACCTCGAACGAGCGCTCGGCATCCTTCAGCAGTTCGACCCGCCAGGCATCGGGGCACGCTCGTTGCAGGAGTGCCTCCTGTTGCAGATTGACCGCCTGCTCGCCGAGTCCGACACATCATCGTCGCTCCGGCTCGCCCGTCGCGTCGTCGCCGAAGCCTTTCCACTCTTCGAACGCAACGACACAGAACGCATGGCACAGCAACTCGGCGTCACGCCCGACCAACTCCGTGCCGCCATCCAATCCATCGGACGCCTCAACCCACACCCTGGCCGTTCGCTCCACGAAGCAGCCGACGACCGCGCACAGACCATCATCCCCGACTTTCTCATCGAGACCGACCACGAGAGTCAGGTCACCTTCACCCTCAACCAAGGCGAAGTGCCCCCTCTGCGCGTCAGCCGCGACTATCTCGACCAACTGCGCACCTATCAGCAGACCGCCGACAGCCAGATGACCCGTTCGCAGCGCGATGCCTACACCTACACACGGCAGAAAGTGGAGGCCGCACAGATGTTTGTCCAGGCCATCCAGCAGCGACGCCATACACTCATCGTCACCATGAAGGCGATTGTCGCCCTGCAGCACGACTTCATGCTCAGTCAGGACGACACCCAACTGCATCCCCTCCGCCTCGACGACGTGGCGCAGCGAACAGGTCTCAACATCTCGACCATCAGCCGCGTCGTCGCCAGCAAGTACGCCCTGCTCGACGGCACGCTCTATCCGCTCAAACACTTCTTCCTTCGCGCCAAGACCAATGCCGAGGGACAAGAGATCCTCAAGACGCATGTCGGTCCGCTGCTGCGCCAACTCATCGACGACGAGGACAAGCGCAACCCCCTCAGCGACGAACAACTCTCCCAACTGATGCGCCAGCACGGTCAGCCCATCTCGCGCCGCACCGTTGCCAAGTATCGTGACGAAATGAACATACCGACCGCTGCCCTGCGGCGCAGAGTATAATATGGAAAAACGCATCATTCAAATCGCACGGGTTGTCTCAGCATTGTTCATGCCCTTCTACGCACCGACATGGGCTTTCCTGTGGCTTCTTTTCTTCAGTTACCTGCGCCTGTTGCCGATGGGCTACAAACTGTTGGTGCTGGGCATTGTCGTCACCTTCACCGTGCTCATCCCGATGGCCAGCATCTATGTGTTCCGACGTCTGAACCGCTGGAGCCGTTGGCAACTGTCGCACCGTCAGCACCGCCACATGCCCTACGTGCTCTCGCTCATGAGTTACGGCACCTGCCTGCTGTTACTCCTGCAGATGAACACAGCCACCTTCTTCCGTTGCGTCATTACCGCAGCCATCGCCGCACAGATTCTGGCGATGCTCATCAACCTGCGCTGGAAAATATCGACCCACATGGTCGGTATGGGCGGTCTCGTCGGGCTGCTCATCGCCTTCAGCCACATCTTCTACTACAACCCTCTCTGGCCCACGTGCGGACTGCTCATTTTGGCAGGACTGCTCGGCACCAGCCGCATGATTCTGCGCCAGCACAGCCTGGCGCAAGTCCTTGTCGGCTTCCTTGTCGGCTTCGTCTGTGCCATCACCTTCACCCTCTTCATCTGGATATAATTGTTAATTATTCATTGTTCATTGTTAATTGTTAATTATTCATTGTTAATTGTTAATTATTCATTGTTAATCATTCATTGATATGTCCCCTCAAGTCAGCATTATCATGGGCAGCACCAGCGACCTGCCCGTCATGGAGAAAGCCGCACAGTTCCTCGATGAAATGGCGGTTCCGTTCGAACTCCTTGCCCTCTCCGCCCACCGCACCCCCGCCCCCGTCGAAGAGTTTGCACGCACCGCCGCCGAGCGAGGTGTTCGTGTCATCATCGCCGGAGCCGGCATGGCAGCCGCCCTGCCAGGCGTTATCGCTGCACAGACCACCTTGCCTGTCATTGGCGTACCCATCAAAGGCTCGTTGCTCGACGGGCTCGATGCCCTCTTTTCTATCCTTCAGATGCCTCCAGGCATTCCCGTGGCGACAGTCGCTGTCAACGGTGCCCTCAACGCAGCCATACTCGCTGTCCAGATGCTCGCCCTCAGCGACCCCGAACTTTCCGCAAAGTTCCGCAACTACAAGGCCGCCCTCGCACAGAAAATAGAAAAGGCCAACCGCGAACTCGCAGAAGTTCACTACTCATACAAGACCAACTGATTATGTTCCACACAATTGCACGGAATGAACATATTGCTGCGCAATAATTGAGCGAATTGAACGAATCAATTTGTTTCATTCGTTTAATCTGCCCGTAGGGCGATGTTAATAGTAAAAAAATCCGTGACATCCGTGTAATCCGTTGTTAAATAGTTATATAGTTTTTGTGCTTAGCACCCTCGCATACGAAAATGTATGTATGTTTCAGGGTCGCGCAAATGAAGATACAAATATGGAAAAGAATAACTCTGTGCCTCTGCGTGATTTTTATTGTCGCAGAAAAACACACGAAGTGCGCGTCGGCCACACACCCCTGGGCGGCACCAACCCCATCCGCGTACAGTCCATGACCACCACCTCGACGATGGACACCGACGCCAGCGTCGCACAAGTGCTGCGCATCGTCGAAGCCGGCGGCGAATACGTCCGCCTCACCACCCAGGGCGACCGCGAAGCCAAAAACCTCCAATCCATCGGTGAAAAACTGCGCTCGCTCGGCTGCGACGTGCCCCTTGTCGCCGACGTCCATTTCAATGCCCACGTCGCCGATGTCGCTGCCCTCTACGCCCAGAAAGTGCGCATCAACCCAGGCAACTACGTCGATCCCGCCCGCAAGTTTCAGAAGATCGACTACACCGATGCCGAATATGCCGATGAAATCGCTAAAATCGAGCAGCGATTCGTGCCCTTCCTGCACCTCTGCCGTGACCACGGCACAGCCGTTCGTATCGGTGTCAACCACGGTTCGCTCTCCGACCGTATCATGTCGCGCTACGGCGACACCCCCGAGGGCATGGTCGAGTCGTGCATGGAATTTCTGCGCATCTGTGTCCGCGAAGACTTCAAGGATGTCGTCATCAGCATCAAGGCAAGCAACACCGTTGTCATGGTGCGCACGGTGCGGCTGCTTGTCCAGCAGATGGACCGCGAAGGCATGGACTTCCCGTTACACCTCGGCGTGACCGAGGCAGGAGAAGGCGAGGACGGTCGGGTGAAGAGTGCCGTTGGCATCGGAGCCCTGCTCTGCGAAGGCATCGGCGACACCATCCGCGTGTCCCTCAGTGAGGCCCCCGAGCGTGAGATACCCGTGGCACGCAAAATGGTCGATTTCATCGAGGAATGTGCCGCCTTGCGCCACCAACTGCGACAGTCGGTGAAAAACGGGAAATTGTCCGTTGAAATCGAAGAAAACGACTGGGAATCCCTTCAACTGAAAGTGACGATGGCGACCGGAGCATTGCTCATTGATGGTGTCGCCACCGACCTGGAGATTCACGACCCGCATTTCAGCCGTGAAAGTCTCGATGAGTTGGCTGATTCTGTCCTTCAGGCGGCACGTGTGAAGTTCACCAAACCAGAATTCATTTCCTGTCCTGGCTGCGGCCGCACGTTGTACGACCTGGAGTCAACCATTGCCCGCATCAAGCAGGCTGTGCTCTCGCGGGCCAAGGACAATCCCGCGTTCCGCACCTTGAAAATCGGCATCATGGGCTGCATCGTCAATGGACCAGGCGAGATGGCCGATGCCGACTACGGCTATGTCGGTGCTGCGTCAGGCAAGGTCAGCCTGTACAAGCAAAAGGAGTGCATCGAGAAGAACATCCCAGCCGATGCAGCCGTTGACCGCCTCATCCAGTTTATCGAAGCAGACCTAAGCCGCTGCTAACGCGCTGTCTTTCACCCACGTCTATGACGCGCGACATGACTGACGCCAAGTACTTGGAAAAACTACGCCAAGCACTTGGCGTTGTCACGCTAAGCACTTAGCGTCATCACGCCAAGTGCTTGGAGGGGTACGTGGGGTGGGGAGGAAAAACGCGCCACACACGGTCACGGATTATATTACAATTAACAATTAACAATTATCTTTGAAAAAACAGGATTTTGGGGATGATGAGGATTTTAACTTATAACTCTTAACAACGGATACCACGGATGGCACGGATTTTTTTAACTATTAACATGTCTGATACTGAATTGCCCTCAGCGTTCTCGCGCACGTCAGCGTGCGCTCCTCTGCGCAGGTTTATTTTTTTATGGAATGATATAAATGTTCCCTTATTTTATAAGGTAGTTCTCTGCGTCTCTGCGTCTCTGCGTGAAACATAGAACATCGCCCTTCGGGCAAATTAACCGAATGAACCGAATTCCTTTTCGTTCAATTCGTTCAATTCGCTCAATTATTGCGGAGCAATATGTTTTTTATGATACATCGCCATTCGTGCAGATTGAACGAATGAACCGAATTCTTTTTCGTTCAATTCGCTCAATTATTGCGGAGCAATATGTTTTATATGATACATCGTCCTTCGTGCAGATTGAACGAATGAACCGAATTCAATAGCATGAATCAATGTCGTATGCATAGCGAAATGTTGATGAAAGAAATCTGGCTGCGTTGCTATCTGCTACCCCCTAAAAAACATCAAAATGACAAAAACACCGCGTTTTTAACATTTTTTATGAATTTTATCAATCCTTACGTGCGCGAGATTCCTTATCTTTGCCCCCGAATTGTGACAATGCCTATGGTGACCACCCGTCACCGAAGGTTGTGTTTACACACAATAGTTTGAAACAATTGTATTACTAACATTATTATTAACTAAATTTATTAACAATGAAAAGGAAACTACTTTTCGCGGTGATGACACTCATCACCGGTGCGTGGTCGCTTAGTGCCAACGCACAAATTGTCGAGACTGACATGACCAGTCAGTTCTCGAACCTGACCAACTATCGTAATTGGACAGGAGCAAGTGGTTACACGGCCACGAACTTCTGCCCGATGGTAACGGTTGGTGGCGGTATTGGTCAGAAGCAAGTGTGCGAACGTTATGTCAGCAATTGCAATGAGACAGGTGACATCTTTTATTCTACCGTCACGGGCCTGACCGCCGGTACTTACAAGATCGAACTTTACGGTGGTGCTGCCTACACGTATGGTCGTGGCTTCTCATCGACTGCCTTCTCGACAGGTACATGGAATGCAGGTGACAAGATTGACCCTCCAGGCACAGGCGTAACGCTTTATGCACAGTCGGAAGGCGTGACATACGGTGGTGAAATCCCCATCTACTACGCTACCAACTTCCCCGATGGTGCTGCCACCGTTACAGTCGAAGGCGTTGTCGTAGGTACTTCGGGTCAGATTAAGATAGGTATGACCAAGACCTCGACCTCGACCAACTGGCATGTTATCCAGTTGAAGAGTGTGATTGCTCAGGTCGATCTCAGCGACCTCGTTGCTGCCAAGAAGGGAGAACTGCAGGCGATTGTTAACGAAGGTTCTCCATACGCATCGTATAGCGCAGACCTTCAGACCGCTCTTGAGACCGCTCAGGGTTACATTGACACCGACGTGTCGAGCGATGCAACTGCTGCCCAGCAACTCATCTCCAATATGGAGGCATCAATCGCAACCCTTCCTGCCCTCATCGCTGTTGCTAAGAACGCACAGTCGGTTGATGGTGCCAGCGCCAGCAATCCCATTGTGACAGACTTTGTAGTTAACGGTACTTTCAATACAGCCGGTGACATTGCTCCTTGGCAGAGCACAGGCGGTTTCCAAAATCAGAATACAGCATCTAACCAGCAGGGTGCTTTTACTGGCAACTTCTTCGAGAACTGGGATCCTTCAGCAAAGGTGAACAAAATGTACCAGGACGTTGCCAACATCCCGAACGGTGTCTACAAACTGAGCATCTGCGCCTTTGTCAACACCTTTGGTGGTACACAGTACGTTTTTGCCAACTCTGCTCAGACTCCTCTTACCACAGGCTCTCCGACTGCTTACGAAGTGTTTGTTGAGGTAACTAATAATGCCGTTCAGATTGGTCTTGAACAGACTACTGCAACAGCCAACTGGATGGGTATTGATAACGTATTCCTCACCTACTACGGTAACTGTACCATCGACGAGGCTAAGTTCGGTTCACTCGTTCAGCAACTTGCCGACCTGAAGGCTCAGATTCGTGCCATCACGGCTGTTCCGCAGGCTCTCATCGATGCCGACGAGGTGACTCTCGACTCGTATGATCCTACTACCTTTACCACAGCAGCCCAATACGAAGCAGCCATCACGGCCCTGCAGGCTGTTCTTGCTGCACGACAGACTGCTGAAACTTCGTATGCAAAGTTGACGGAACTCAAGGGCTATGTAACCGCCCTCCTTGCTGTTGACTATACAGAACTCGTCAGTGGAGCACACGCAACTCTTGAGGCAGCCAGCACGGACGAAAGCAGCCTGACCACAGCCGCTGCCATCGACCAGGCTTACACAGACCTCAAGGATGCAACGATGACCTATGTGGCTAATGCCGATCCCGCTGCAGGCTCACAGTTTGACCTCACTTTCCTTCTTGTTAATCCTGACCTCAGCAGCTTTAATGCGTGGACGGGTGGCATAGAAGGTTGGTACACCGACCAGTCGTTCGGTACGCAGAACTTCCAGACTATGGACGAAGGAGAAACAGGTAAGATGTTCATGGAATTCTGGAGTGCAGGTTCTAACGCCACGGACGGATTTGTACTTTATCAGCAATTAACACTCCCTGAAGGTACATATCAGATGACTGCTGAATGTAAGGCAGGCTGGGGTAGTGGTGCTTCTGCTCAAGGAGGTATGAAGAACATCACTTTCAGTGCCAATGAAGTTGACGGAAACGCCATCACCTCTGACCTTTTGGCGGCTAATGAGATTGAGTTTATCAATTCGATTGAGCAGAGTGTGAAGATTGGTCTGAAAGCACATGCTGGAAACACATGTAACTGGATGGGTATTGGTTATGTTAAACTCTACAAGATTCCGACAGAGAATACGGAATACGCCATTGGTGTCGATGCTACGCATGCAACCGTAGAAGTAACCGTTGAAGGTGCTCCTGCCGCTGCTGCCAAGAAACTCGATGCTGTGAACTTCACGGTTACTCCAGATGCCGGTAGTGTAATTCAGACCCTCACTGTGACTTACGTGGATGGTGACAACAACACTCAGACTATCACTCCGACCGACCTCGGAAATGGTGCTTACACCTTCCAGATGCCGGCATTCGACGTGACCATCACCGTTGTCGCTTCCATTGACAAGACCGCTCTTGCTGCTGCTATTGCTGGTGCTGCACCTTACTTGAACGAAGCACTTCCTACGGCAATGATGGCGGCTCTGAACAATGCTAATACTACGGCACAGGATGTTTACGCTGACGCTGACGCTACTGCTCAAGAAATCGCTGACGCTACCGATGCATTGAATTTTGTTGTCATGGATGTTCAGAATGTCATTCCTTTGTATTCTGCTTACCTTGAACTGAAGGCTTATGCTGACGCTCTCGTATCTGTTGAAAGCGACGACGACACCGCTCAGCAAGACCTTTCTGTTGCCATCGGCACTGCCGTGACCGGCATCAATGCTGCTACTTCGGCTGATGAAGCTGAGTCAGTGAACGCTGCCCTCAAGGCTGCCATGGTTGAGTACGCAACCATTGCTACTCCTACAGATGGCAACAAGTTCGACCTGACCTTCATGCTGACCAACCCAGACTTGACTCCGTTCTACACAGGTGAACACGGTGTACATCCCGACGGTTGGGCAACTGAACAAGCAGATGGCAACTATCAGGTGATTCCTTCTGAAGATGCTGCCAACCCCGATGGAATCCATAAGTACTGCTACGAGTACTGGAGCGATCCTGCTAAGGACAATGGCATCTTCAACCTCTATACCACTGTTAATCTGCCAGTGGGTACCTATCAGATGAGTTGCTATGCATTTGCAAGTCCAAACGGTGTTGAAGGTGCAACGAACAATCAGGTGTACTTCTATGCCAACGACACACAAGGCTCACTGGTAACATCCGAAGTTCTTGCTCTGCAGAATGTTGAGTTCGTGAACAATAGTACTCAGGATGTGAAGATTGGTCTGAAGTCGCTCGCAGGCAACCAGTACCGTTGGATGGGTATCGGCTATGTACAACTCTTCAAGGTTCCTGCACAGACCTTCGAAGTAGGTGGTGAAGAATGGAATCCTGCAACCGAAGGTGCTGGCGACGTAACCATCACCCGTTCTATCAACGCAGCGCTGAACGCTGTTGTCTTCCCCTTCAGCATGACTCAGGCCGAAGTTGAGACCTACTTTGGTGAAGGATCTACTGTCAAGATCGTGAAGTCGTTCAATATCGAGAAGGAACACCTGAGTTTCGAAACTCGTGAAGGCATTCAGGCCAACCAGCCCTGCCTGCTCAAGGCTACTCAGGCTTCTGCTGCCGGAACTATCATTGTTCCAGAACGTACCATCGTTCCTGCAACTGTCTTAACCGACAATAATGAAGTGACTTATAGTGGAGACGAGGTTGTGATGTACGGCTGCTATGCTGAAGAGACTTTCGTTCCTGACTATGGCCTCTTCGTTCAGGGCGGCAAACTCGTTTACAACGAAGGCACTGCCCACGTGGATGGCGCTGGCTACGTTTACGCTACCCGTGGTTACATCGTTCTGAACGGCTGGACACCAGGAGCCAACGGCATCAAGGGCCTGACCATCGACTTCGACGACGAGGCCACTGGCATCGCAGTTGTTGAAAACGGTGAACTCAAGGTTCTTGACGGTCAGGCTTACGACCTGAGCGGCCGTGCTGTGAAGAACCCGACAAAGGGTCTCTACATTATTGGCGGAAAGAAAGTGTTCCTGAAGTAAATCTTTTAAGTTAATCACGAATTTTAGAATTGGAGAATTTTTCATCGCACTTACCTTACTGAACAGGCAGGGACAAGGAAATTCAACAATTCTGAAATTCGTGATACAAACTCTCAAAATTAGTAGAAAGATATGAAGAAATACATTCAACCCGTCATGGAGAAGGAGATGCTTCGCACCTGCAACACCTTTTTGCTCACTGCCAGCGAAGAAGGTGAAATCGGTGGAAGCGGTGGTCCAGGCGACGCCAAACTCCGCGACGACGAAGAAGAAATAGAGGAATTCCTCGGTCCGCAGCCCAACGGCTGGGACGGCGGTCTCTGGTAATGAATCCCCTTCAATAAATAGAAAGATATGAAGCAATATATTCAACCTACCATTGAGACAGAGATTCTCAGCGCATGGAACACCTATATGCTCACTGCCAGCGACGAAGAAGGAGAAATCGGTGGCAGCGGTGGTGCAGGTGACGCCAAACTCCGCGATGAAGATGAATTAGAGGAACAACAGTCCAATGCCTGGAACGACGGCCTCTGGTAATCACCCTTTTTTATGCTCAAGTAAAGGCGCAGATGCATTTGTGTGCATCTGCGCCTTTTGATTTATCTTTGTCTTAACAACGGATAACACGGATGTCACGGATTTTTTAACTATTAACATCGCCCTTCGGGCAGATTGACCGAATGAAACAAATTGATTCGTTCCATTCGTTCCATTATTGCGCAGCAATGTGTTATTTATTCAACATCGCCCTTCGGGCAGATTAAGCGAATGAAACAAATTGATTCGTTCCATTCGTTCCATTCGTTCCATTATTGCGCAGCAATATGTTAATTATTCAACATCGCCCTTCGGGCAGATTAAGCGAATGAAACAAATTGATTCGTTCCATTCGTTTAATTATTGCGCAGCAATATGTTCTATTCAACATCGCCCTTCGGGCAGATTAAACGAATGAAACAAATTGATTCGTTCCATTATTGCGCAGCAATATGTTAATTCCACACGCGAGTTCGGTATAAGCAAAGTCATGCAGTTCTGGAGCAGCCCTGCATCTACCGTGCAGGGCTGCTCTGCGTTTTTTCTTGACTTTTTTGTGAATGTTCCGTAGATTATTGCTAACTTTGCAAATAAAATTAACAATTTGTCTATGGAACAGAACTTATTGGTTTATAACTCGCTGACACGCCGCAAGGAACTCTTCAAGCCGCTGCATTCCCCGTTTGTGGGTATGTATGTGTGCGGTCCGACGGTCTATGGTGATGCCCACCTCGGCCATGCGCGTCCGGCGATTACGTTTGATGTCGTCTTCCGTTACTTGAAGCATTTGGGCTACAAGGTGCGCTACGTCCGCAACATCACCGACGTTGGACATCTGGAGCACGATGCCGACGAGGGTGAGGACAAAATCGCCAAGAAGGCGCGTGTGGAGCAACTCGAACCGATGGAAGTGGCGCAGTACTATACCAACCGCTACCACGAGGCGATGGCTGCGCTTAACGTCCTGCCTCCGAGCATCGAGCCTCATGCTACGGGCCACATCATCGAGCAGATTGAACTGGTGCGCGAGATTCTGGACAACGGCTTTGCCTACGTATCGAACGGCTCGGTCTATTTCGACGTGCAGAAGTACAACGAGGCACACCACTACGGCGTGCTGAGCGGACGCAACCTCGACGACATCATCAACAACAGCCGCGAACTGGCAGGTACGGACGAGAAGCACAATCAGGCTGACTTTGCCCTGTGGAAGAAGGCCCAGCCCGAGCACATCATGCGCTGGCCGAGCCCCTGGAGCGACGGCTTCCCTGGCTGGCACTGCGAATGCACGGCGATGGGTAAGAAATATCTCGGCAGCCATTTCGACATTCACGGTGGCGGCATGGACCTCGTGTTCCCTCACCACGAGTGTGAAATTGCTCAGGCTGTGGCAAGCCAGGGTGACGAGATGGTGCACTACTGGATTCACAACAACATGATCACCATCAACGGGCAGAAGATGGGCAAGAGTCTCGGCAACTTTATCACACTGCCGGAGTTCTTCGCCGGAACGCACGAGAAACTGGAACGTGCCTATTCGCCCATGACGATCCGCTTCTTCATCCTGCAGGCTCACTACCGCTCGACGGTCGATTTCAGCAACGATGCCCTGCAGGCTGCCGAGAAGGGGCTGGAACGTCTGCTCGACGCCTACAACATCCTCGTTCAGTTGGCTGCGTCATTGCCTAAGCAGACCGACCTGCCGGCTGTCACCCTCGACTATGTGAAGGAGTTGCGCCAGAAGTGCTATGACGCCATGAACGATGACTTCGCCACGCCCAATGTCATCAGTCATCTCTTTGATGCAAGCCGTGTCATCAACAGCATCGCGGATAAGAAAATGGCGATTTCATCGGAGGTTTTGAAGGCTCTGACCGATGTTTTCGAACTCTTTGCCTTCGACCTGCTCGGACTGAAAAAGGCGAATGCATCGGCAGAAGGTGGCTCTGCTGCCCGTGAAGAGGCTTTCGGAAAGGTGGTCGATATGCTGCTCGAGCAACGCATGAAGGCTAAGGCCGCGAAGGACTGGGCAACGAGCGACCTTATCCGCGACCGTCTCGCTGAACTCGGCTTCGAGGTGAAGGACACGAAGGACGGCTTTACCTGGAAACTTGCGATTAAGTGAGCACAAACCCAAGTTTGCTTGAGATTTGTCGAACGTTAAACTCAACAAGTAACAGCGTATGAACAAACTGAACCGCGTCACTCTCATCGTCTCGCTGATCTGCTGCGTGTGCTGCCTTGCTGCCTGTATCGTGATGGCCAGTTGGGCCAACGACGCTTCTTTCTACTGGTATGCCCTCTTTTTCCTGCTCGGAACGCTTTGGCTCGGTGTCAATGTGTGGCGCAGTCGAAAGGACTAAGACCGAGGTACACCAGTATCCTGAAAAGCCGCACCGAAGTGGTACGCTCGGATAACAGAAGATGTTCAGAAAAGATACCATAGAGACACGTCATATCAAGGGCGTCATCCTCACAATGCTCCTCGTGTGCTATAGCCATCTGGCTGTGGCACAGGAGTTTCGTTGTGAGAAGTTACCGACGCAGAGTCAACTGCCCGTGGCCAACGTCCATCGCATCATGCAGGATTCGGAGGGCTATATGTGGTATGCCACGGAGGGTGGGGGACTTTGCCGCGACGATGGATATAAAATCAGTGTGTTTCGCAGCGACCGAAACCATCCCGATGTGTTGGCGAGCAACGACATCACCTGTATCGCCGAAGATGCGCAGGGGCGCATTTGGTTTGGTACGACCAAGGGCGGTTACATTCTCGATAAGCGCGACTACAAGATACGTCCGCTGAAGGAGACGAATGGTAAGGGTGTGTCCTACATTTTCCGCCGTTTCAACGGAGAAATGCTTGTGTCGGTGGTAGGAAGCATCTATCATTTTTCATCCGAACAGAAGTTGCTCTATACCTATCCGACGGCACCTGGACGCAGGGACGCATGGGCTACCTCTTTTGTCGAAGATAAGGACCATCGCCTGTTTGTGAACGTCGTAAACGACGACATCTACTGTCTTGACGAGATGGCACATGAGTTGAAACCGCTGAACTGGCCCTACAACAAGAGTGCCAACTATTTGGCAGCCGATACGGTTCGTGGCGGTTTATGGATTGGTACTTGGGGTTTGGGAGTGGTGCGTTACCAGAAAGATTTCAAGCGCCTGTTTCAGACAATGGGCGACGAGGGTGCCGACACGTTCCAGAGCCAGATTCTCAATGTGGTGGTCGATCAGAACCGCAACATCCTCTGGGTCACCACGATGGAGGATATCTATGCCTATAGCATGGCTGCCGATTCGCTGCGCGCCCTCAACATTGCAGAAGCATTGCCTCAGGGAAAGAAAATCATTGACAATGCCATTCTTGACCGCCGTGGAAACCTCTGGGTTCCAGGCTATTCACCCCACACTTTCATCATCACCTCGGCCGACGGACAGATTCGCCGCGATGCTGTAACTCCGATGTCGGACAAGACGGGCTATCGCGTAATGGTGGACCGTATTCTACATGCCGACGGCGACTACTATTGGATTTGGCAGGGCCGCACGAACCTGTCGCTCTACAATGCTGCAACCAACGAACTCTCTTTCTCCAAAGAACAAACCATTGCACCTTCCTTTGCCACCTCTAAATGCTTAGTCGTCAGTGCAGACGGTCGGTCGGCTTGGGTGGCCCGTGGTAATGACATTCTTCGAGTTTGGCACGAAGGTATGACCATTCGTAACGAGATGTTCGCAACAGCCACATCCAATGTGACTTGTATCTGCGACGCTGGCGATGTGCTGTGGGTCGGATTGTCCGATGGAATCGCCCTTTTTGATAAGAAAACGCGAAATGGTAAGGTTTTGGTCGAAAAGACAGGGACCGTGCGCAAAATCGTGAAATCTTCCGTTGGAATCGCCTTTTTTGTCTCTGCAAAACTTGGATTCTGTTGTGTCGATACTGATGGTAACGTGAAAGAACTCCAACCCGAGGGAGATTTCACTTCGGTTGCCATTACTGCTGACAATACGGTATGGGCAGCCACATCGGGCGGCAGTGTGTATTGTGTGATGCCCTCGAAGAAAGTTTCTTCTCTCAAAGCAGAGTTGTCCAAACATGCTACCAATGGTAACGGCGATACGGTGAAGGACCTCATCGTCGATGTTCGTGGGCATCTTTGGATACTTTCCGACCAATATCTGAAAGAGTTTAACCCCGCCAATGAGGCGAGTCGGGTCATTCGCAATACCGACAAGGAGGTCGATATGGACTATTTCCATACGCTGCAAGTGGATGGAGACAGTGTTTTACTCGGTGGAATCGGTGCTTTTTGCGTAATTGCTCCTTCCGGACAACTAGAAACGGCGAATGCAGAAGTTCGCCCCCGTGTAACCACGTTTTTTCTCGATGGAATCGAGTATTTTTGTGGAACAGACGAGGTGGAGATACCTAAAGGTACGCGCGAGGCGGTATTGTGCGTCTCGACCTTCGACCCTCTCCATGCTGTCCAACTGCGTCTTTCCTATCGATTGTCTTCAAGCGAGGAATGGACCGATTTAGAACCAGGCCAGAACCGCATTTATCTTCGCTCGCTCGATCCTGGGGATTATGACCTTGAAGTGCGTGCAACCGATGAGTATGGGCGTTGGACTGAGGGAACGCGCTGTCTGACCGTTCGTCAGATGGACGACTGGTGGCGAATGCCCTGGGTCCATTGGACGCTTCTGCTAATTATTCTGCCCTTGCTCCTTTTCTTGGTTTTGCGCTACCGTATGCGTTTGACCAAGATTTCGAAGATGCTCATGACGCGTCGCCTTTCTTTGGCATTCTCGTCCAAAGAACATTTGGAGAAACTACGAGCGAAACAGCAGACCAAGGCTGAGGCAGATGCTGAGTTTGTCGAACAGGTGCGCCAGAAAGTGAAGGAACATTTGGACAATACCGACTTCGGCGTCGTCGAACTCAGTGCCAGCATGTTCATGAGCCGCATGAATTTGTACCGTCGTTTACAATCGACGACAGGCGTCACTCCTAACGAATTTATCCGTACGGTCCGCCTTGAATCCGCAGCCGAATTGTTGCTTACTACTCAGTTGTCTGTGTCCGAAGTAAGCGACCGAACAGGGTTCGGAACACCACGTTATTTTGCCCGTTGCTTCAAGGAAAAGTACGGTGTGCTGCCCAAAGACTTTCGTAGTCAACGAGTGCCCTAAATGTAACGCATTTTGTTTTTGTTACATTTCGGACACTTCTTCGTTACACCATAACTCCTTGATACATAGCAATCGCTATAACTTTGCCGCCGAAATCGTATCGACAGCAAATTTATTTTATATCGTATGAAAAAGAAAACTTATTTGAATTGTTCGTGCCTTGGTGCGCTATTGTGTTTGTTGGGAACGACAGCACAGGCTCAAGGTCAGTTGAAAGCGTTACAGTTTACCTCGACGCAGAAAGAAGCGTGGACAGTAAAACGAGCTGAAGTGAAGACGACGGTTGTTGGAAAACCGCAGGCGGTGTTCTCGACGAGTGACGTTATGAGTACCTTCCAGGCGTGGGGCACATGCTTCAACGAACTGGACTGGTATGCCCTTCAGTGTCTGACGCCTGAAGCACAACAAGCGTATTACGAGCGTATGTTTTCGCCGACCGGCGACCTTCGTTTTGCTTTGGGGCGAATTCCTGTTGGTGCCAGTGACTATGCCGGACCCGAAAATTTCTATGACCCTGCAGTGTTCCATCAGCGTAACGAACCCATCAATTTGGCAGAGTCATGGTATTCCTGCGACGAGATGCCAGTAGGTGAGACCGACTTCAACATGGAACACTTTACTATCGAGCGCGATAAGAAGCACATTATTCCCTTCATTAAGAAGGCGCAGGAGCAGAACCCAGATATGACATTCTGGTGCTCACCGTGGAGCCCCCCGCAGTGGATGAAGAAGAGTCACCACTATTCGAACCGTGCTGGCTATGGCAACGGACTTGATACGACCTATCCGTCATATACATCGACACAGTTCATTATGGAACCCGATTATCTGCGTGCCCATGCCCTCTACTTCAGCAAGTTCATCACGGCCTACGGCGAAGAGGGTATTCCCATCACTGGCATGTGCTATCAGAATGAGGCCTATACCTGCAACTACTATCCCAATACGTCGTGGGAGGCAACGAGTACAGCCATCTTCAACGCTGACTATTTGATTCCTTTCATGCGTGAGCATCATCCTGGTGTGAAGGTATGGCTTGGTACGATGAATACGAACCATGTGGATGATGTTTATGAAGTCATTCTGAACTACCGCTCGAAGCACGAAAACCCCGATTTCAACGGGAAAAAACTGAGCGAACTCTTCGATGGAATCGGATTCCAATGGGAAGGTCGTGACGCCATCGGTACGTTGCGCCAGCGTTATCCCGACCTGGAGTTCATACAGACGGAGAGCGAGTGCGGAAATGGCACATTCGATTGGGGTGCAGGCGCGCATACGTTTGAATTGATACACCACTATCTGAACAACGGTTGCGTGACCTATACCAACTGGAACAGCATCCTCGGTGGTAATGGTCGTGGTCCGTTCATGAACTGGTGGCAGAACGGTCTTTTGCACCTCGATATTAACAAAGGTGTGGCCTACTACACGCCTGAGTTTTACGCTTATAAGCACTACAGCCACTTTATCGGCAACGGCACGAAAATCCTGAAAAAGAGCAGCAACCAGCCGCTTGTCCTTGCAGCCCAGCAGCCCGACGGCACGATTGTGGTAGTTGTAGGCAATGAGAGTGGTGGCGAGCGCACGTTGACGTTCGCAGTCGATGACAAATACATGAGTGTGTGTGTGCCCGCCAAATCCTACAATACTTTCGTTATTGGAGATGCAGAAACTATCGATGAAATGGCGGAAAATGAAGGATTGGTGGAAACGACGGAGGAAATTACCAACTGCACCAGCCTGATTCAGAATCCAACGTTTGCCAGCACGACTGGTTGGACGAAGGAGAATGTCGGCAGTGTTGATGCCAGTGCGATGAATGTGCTGGAACAACGCGCTTACAACAGTTTTTCGACCAATTTCACGTCGATGGATGTCCATCAAGATCTGCTGAACCTGCCTGCAGGCACGTATTGGCTGACCTGTCGCAGTGTGTGTGGCGAAGGTCTTATCACCGACCAACATGTCTATATCATCGGTTATGATGACGATGCGGAAACTTCTGAAAACAAGGCTGTTTCACCTGTCAAGACGAACGACGCCTGGGATGCACTCAGTTGGGAGTTGCAGACGACTGGCCGCATCACCATCGAGGAAGGTCAGAACCTTCGTGTTGGCTATTGCTCGACGTCGAACGGTGGTCAGTCGGGCTGGTTTGCCGTGACCGATTTCCAACTGTATCGGCTGGGTGAGGATGTCGAAGGCGAGGCAGCCGAGGCAGCAGCCTTGGCACAGCGTCTGGCAGAGGCGAAGGCACAATATGATGTGGTAAAGGCTGAAGCCCAGACACTCGTTGATGACGTTGACAATCGCTATGAAGAGAGCGCAAAAACCTCGTTGAATTCGGTGATTTTGGCTCAGGCAACTCTCATCGAAACCTTGCAAGACCCCGTTGCTTTTGCCGACCTGATTACAGAACTGCGTGAGGCGATGGAGATGGTGAAAGCCACGGGCACGTTCAGTGAGTTTGAGGGTAATGCTCCAGTGGCTGGCGATACCTATTATCTGTATAACATCGGTCAGCATCGTTTTGTGAACATCGGCTACGGATCTTATGGTACGCAGATGGGTCTGGACGACGTCGGTCTGGAGTTCACGCTCGAGGCCAACGGCAGCAACTTCGTCCTGAAGACCGCCACCATCGGTTCGAATACCTACTACGGCTGGCTCAATGTCAGTCCTCGCAGCAGCGTTGCATTGCCCAGCGGCATCGATGCCCAGTACTACCTGAACAGCACGAGCAGCAAAGAATCGTTGTCCTTTACGCTAACCAACGTGCCAGGCATTGACAACGTCTATTCCATCCAGTTCCCAGGTAATGGCAGCAAGTATCTCGCCTACGACCCCACTTATCCCACGATTGTGTGGCTGCAAAGCGACGGCACGCCCAACAATGCCAAGTGGCAACTAGTCAAGAAGAGCGACCGTCTGGCTGCTCTCAAGACATACAACGGCGGCAATGCCTCGTTCATGATTGTCAATCCTGACTTCTACCACGACTACAATGCGGGTTGGAACGACTTTGTGTATGACAATGGCACACTCAAGTCGCACGTTGAAAATGCCGCCTACCAAGGCCTTTTCCGTCTGATTGACAAGACTCCAGGCACGTTCAACCTTAGCCAGACCCTCGAAGGTCTGCCTGCAGGTCGTTATAGTCTCACCGTCGATGGCTACTACAGCAATGGCGACGACAACGACCACACTACCGTCAATGCCTACCTCTATGCCAACGACGCCTCGACGCCCATCCAGCAAATGCACAACGGCGCGACCACCGAGCGTGTGAGCGATTCGGAACGAGCCTACACCATCGACGGCACGACGTATTATATGCCCGAGTGGTACAGCACTGAGGCTCCGTTTGTCTATTTCGCCAAAGGGTTTTATCCCAACGAGTTGCAGTTTGATTACTACGGCAAAGAACCTCTTACCATTGGTGTGAAGGACGAGGTTGGTAAGTATGACCAGGGTACTTGGGTGGACCTGACCCATTTTCGTCTTCAGTATTTGGGTGGTCTGACACTTTCGCTCAGCGATGTCTCTGAAAATGGCTATGAACCCGACGTCGAATACAAAACCGTGACGCTGACACGCAACTTCAAGCAAGGTTGGAACTCGCTCAGTCTTCCCTTTAGCACGACACCAGCAGCCGTGGGAGGCGAGGGCAGTTACGTGGCCCAGATCCAGTCGGCAACGACTGCTTCCGACGGCACCGTCATCCTTCATTTTGCGCCAAGCGATGTCATAGAGGCTAACCAGCCTTATTTCCTCTATGTTGCCGAAAACACCTACACACCCTCGTTCAGCGATGTGACCGTTGTGGCCGAGCAGTCGCAGACATACGTTGCCCCCGAAAGCGCCGAATGGTCCATGGTCAGCAACTTTACACCCGCCAAGAGCCTTTGGAACGAGTATTTCCTGCAGGACGGCACCATCTGGCTTGGCGCCGAGAATGCTATGACCAACGGTCTGCGTGCCTATATCCACTACAGCGGTACGGACGAAGTGAAGGCTGTGCGTGCCGAGTGGGAAGAGGAACCGACAGGAATGGTGGCTATAAGTACAAAGAACCAAGTACAAAGTACGATTTATGACCTTACAGGCCGCAAAGTAACAATGCCTGTACACGGTCTCTACATCCAGAATTCCCGAAAAATCTTAATCAAATAATTTAGCCGCATGAAGCCAAAATATACCGTTCCCACAGTTCATCAAACGACTGTGGAAGCCCGAGGTATGTTCTTTGAGAACATCAGTTTCCCTGTCGGCACCGACCCTCACGGTGGATGGAGCGATGCCAAAGTGCGTGACCAACAGATGCCCGATACTGAAGATCCTTGGCAGAAAGGGCTTTGGTAACCATCGGTCAGTCCGATAAAACATCACAACATTGACACCGCAGTGCATTTTCAGTTGCACTGCGGTGTCATTATTTCTGTACTCTGTGAAATTAAAACCCCTCCATTTGGTCGATTATTTGTAAACTTGAAAATCATTGCTCTGAAACCACATCCCTCGCGCGCGCAAAACGAATCATTTATACAAAAAAAACAGATTTTGTTGTAATTGTGTCTTTGTTTTGTGCATTTTTGCTTATCTTTGTCCGATTATTGTTTTTTATGAACAACCTAATAAACGGAAAACTACTTAACTAACAACAAAATGAAGCCCTTACAAATACTATTGGTGTCTCTGCTGATGACTTTGTCAATGCAGGCAGCAAACACCCAACGGACAGTAACTCAAGTGACGAGCACAGTAACCATCTCTCAGGCATGGGATTACCACATCACCTCAACGACACCTTTTGCTACAACAGGTAGTGTGAACATTACCAATGCCGATGCTGTTGTCATCTTCGACAATGTGCAGCCGTATGAATCGCAAGCCTATCTGTCTTTCATTAAAATTAACGGTGCTGCAGCGGTGAATCACACGAACTGCCAGATAAAGATTTACAATAAGGGTACCATCATCATGCCCCACGGCGATTCGTTCCAGCCGCTCACATGCTATACGACGGCATCCTATGGCGGAACTTCATACAGCAATTATAATGTAGGTACGAAGTACAACCTGACAACGGCTCAGTTGAACAATCAAATCAAGAGTTTCCATCTGAAACGTGGCTACATGGTCTGCATGTCGAACCGTGCTGACGGACTCGGTGTGAACCGCCTCTGGGTGGCTGCCGACGAGGATCTCAGCGTAGCATTGCCCAACGAGTTGGCCGGTCGTGTATCGTGGCTGCGCATCACCCAGTGGAACAATGTCTCGAAGAAGGGATTGGCCGGCAATGACAAGACTGTAAACGATGCGCTTGAAACGACGTGGATGTACAATTGGGATGCTACGGGCACTACAGCCATGAATCAGGAATACGTGACGATGCTCCGTCAGCGATGGTGGCCTTCTGCAGAGGAATGCGACAACAACACCGCCACTTGTATTTTGGGCCAAAACGAACCTGAAAACACAGGAGACGCCAATGAATCTCAGTATGCCCGTAGTGCTGCAGAGGTTCTTGACCAGGACTGGGTAAAACTCATGCAGACGGGTAAACGACTGGGTTCGCCAGCTCCGTCAAACTATGCCAACGGATGGCTGGAATCATTCATGAATGGTATTGAAGAACGTGGTTGGCGATGCGACTTTGTGGCTCTCCATTGCTATTGGTATAGCGATTGGAGTTCATGGAAGAGCACACTCGACGGTATCTACAACAAATATAAACGCCCTATTTGGATTACTGAGATGAACTATGGTGCCAACTGGACCGGCTGGCCAGGGTCAGGCACAAGCGGTTCGGCTGCCAATCAGCAGATAGAGTACGACCACATGAAGCCTATCCTCGATGGTCTGGCCAGCACGGGCTACATCGAGCGCATCGCTGTCTATAACAATGTGCAGGAATGCCGATACTTCTATCTGAACGGAGCACCGACACAAATCGGAACTTACTATGCCAATCTTGACATGGGACTGGCCTACAACAAGAATTACACAGAGATCTTCCCCACTCCCGTCTATTCAGCCATTACCAACCTGTCGAAATCGTATAATTTCGGCACACAGACCGTCACACTTTTCTGGACAGACCCCAATGGCGACCTGTCCAACAAGTTGGAAGTCCAAATGAGCAGCAACAACGGTTCAAGTTGGACAACAGTGGGTACCATTACATCGATTGTAGAAGACGGCAGTTATCAATACGACTATACCTTGCCAAGCAACACGTCCAACACCAGTTTCCAATTCCGCATCAAGCAGACATCTTTTGCCAATGCAACCTACTACAGCAATGTGGAGTCGCAGATCATCATGACCAATATCAGCGAAAGCAGCACCAATGTCGATGTGACGGGTGTGCTGGCAAATCCTGCTTGTGGCAGCATAACAGGCTGGGATTGCTGGAATGCTTCTCAGGCTGCATGGCAGCAGCAAGGTGCCAGTTATACGAACGGCAGTGTTACTATCAGTGGTTTTCTGGAGCGTTGGCAGGACTCAGGCAATCCCAGCACTCTGTCCGACTCGTATGCTCGCCAGGCTTTGTCAGGACTGCCGAACGGCATCTATGTGCTTGAAGCCGATGTGCTGGCCTGCAACCAGAACAATTCGATGACCTATACCAACGACCAGAAGGGCGTGTATCTCTATGCCAAAGGTTATCGTTCAAACCGCGTAGAGTTCACGACAGGCAACGGAGCACCGGTCCATCAGAGCGTTACCACATACGTCAATGACAACACGCTGACCGTCGGCTTTATGACTGACTTCACACGTGATAACTGGATTGCCTTTGACAATGTGAAACTGACGTACAATGGTGGTACTGCTGATATATTCAAAAGCAAAATCAATACAACCATCACAGCGGCGAACAATGCCAAAAGCGGTGCTACGACGGCTGTGCAGGAAGCCATTACCGCTGCTGTCACTGAGGCACAGACCGTTCGCGACGCTGCGACATCGACCGTGACCGACTACTGCGAAGTTTTGGCTCGTTTGGAAAACCTGACCTTGCAGGCGCAAGGCAATAACGTGTTGACCTACTACAGCGACGATGACCGTTGGGCGCACAATATCACGCCTACTACCGCCTTCTCAACCAAAGAATACTACAATGCTGCTCCCTTCGACTTCAACCGTCAACTGACCAACCTCTCAGCCGGTGTTTATACACTGAAGGTGCAGGCATTCCAGCGTCCTGGCAGTAATGCTGAAGCCCAGACGCACTATGCTGCTGCTCCCGAAACCAACATCGAGGGCTATCTCTACGTGGGTGATAAGGAGAAGAAACTGCGTAGCGTCATGGACGATGGACTCACATCGTCCCAGTCTGGGTGTAGCGAATATCAAAATACACGTACTGGCAAGTATGTCCCCAACGACATGCACACTGCCAACGTCTATTTCTCGCAAGGTCTCTACGAGAACGAACTTTCGTTCCTTGTCCGCGAAGACGGTTCGACGATGCAGGTCGGTGTGAAATCGACTAAGAACGGAGGTGCCTACTGGACCATCTTCGACAACTTCCGCCTGATTTACAAAGGTAAGTCGGCCGCGGCCCTCAAAGAATACATGGACGAACTCATTGCGGAAGTGTTTGACGCTCCGATGTACCATGTGGCAAAGGAAAACATGCTGGCCGCCAAGGCACAATGCGAGACAGACTATGCCAACAATAATGGTGATGCCCTTTTCGCAGACCTAGATGTGCTTGATGCCGCTATTGCTGTGGCACGTACTTCGGCTGATGTCTATGCCAATCTGGGTGCAGCACTCAGTTGGTCGCAGACAAAGAAAAACAACAATACCAGAAGTGCTGGGCTTGTGGCTTACAATTCCACTTATAGTAGCATCAACGGCAACTATACCAATGGCACCTACACCAATGACGAAATTAACGAAGCCATCATCGATGTGAAAGAGTTTACAAACCGTTACCTCATGTCCGACATCGTGGCCAACAACACTGCCAGCCAGACCAATCCGGTTGATGTGACATCGTTTATTCTCGACAATGCTTCCTTCGACACGAATGCCGACGGATGGTACGTTAGCGGTACGGTCGGTGGTGGCTACAGCGGTGCTGTGGAATATGGCTGCTTCGAAATCTACAACAACACCTTCGGACTTTCTCAGACACTCTACGGAATGCCCAGCGGCTACTATCGCGTGACGACGCAGGCCTTCTATCGCGAGGGAGGACAGCCTGAACACAAGGCCCTTTACGAGGCAGGCACGCTGTCGCACAAGAGCAAGGTGTTCATGATGGATGCCCAGGGTAATTATATCTATGGCAACGTCATGCCCATCTCTCAGATTGTTGCCGATGGCATTGCTGTCACCAATCAGGTCGGCACATGGTACGATTACGATGCCTCGGCCAACCTTCGTGTTCCTGACAGAATGGAGTCGGCAGGCAATGCATTCGATACCAAGCACTACTATCAGCCTACGACCGACTACAACACGGTCGAAGCGCACTATGTTGATGAAGGTACACATTCTGCCCTCACAGTCGGAGGCATTAAGCGCGAAGCCGTGCAGTATGACTGGACTATTTTTGCCAACTTCAAACTCGAATACCTCGGCAATACTGTCACATTGGACGAGGAGTCAGGAACGGCACCCAAAGCCGTTAGCGACGTGAACATCGACTTCCGCCGCAAGATGGTGGCGAGCAGCAGCGTTGAGAGTGGAAATGCATGGAACACCATCTGTTTCCCCTTCGCCCTCAGTGCCGACCAGATCAGCAGTGTCTTCGGCAGCGGCACCGTCGTGAAGGAACTCACGAGCGTCGATGCGGCTGGCAGCAGTGCTTCGCTCCACTTCACCGAAGTGACCGCCATCGAGGCCAATAAGCCTTACATCATGCAGGTGGCCGAAGGCCAGAATGCCTACACC
This sequence comes from Bacteroidaceae bacterium, assembly GCA_024684455.1. GTDB lineage: Bacteria > Bacteroidota > Bacteroidia > Bacteroidales > Bacteroidaceae > UBA3839. Next base: position 25,572 of record JAIKWU010000033.1, read on the forward strand.
ATTCGCAATGTCAACGTCGCACCGAGCACAGACTTGACCGTCGAGGTCGATGGCGTACAGTTTATCGGTAACTACGTCTATCCGAAGGTGATGGAGAACAAAGCCGGATCGGCGAACGGAACGGACTATTACATTCTCAATGACCAGTTCAAATCGACTTCGGGCAAGACGAAAATCAAAGGCTTCCGCGCCTACTTCCACGTGCCGGCATCGTCGGGCATCAAGTCGCTCGGATTCCGTGACGACGAAGCGACGGCAATTGAGGAAATGAACAATGAACAATTAACAATGAACAATTCGCCCATTTACGACCTGAGCGGCCGTCGCGTGTCACGTCCGTCGCGCGGACTCTACATCGTGGACGGCAAGAAAGTCCTGCTGAAATGATACGCTAAGCATTGAACATTGAGCATTGAACAATTTATAATTAACAATTAACATTTATGAACAAGAAAACCTATTTTCAACCGGCGCAACACACTGCGCCGACAGAGTTGAGCGACAGCCTTTTCGGTGTCATTGCCTCCGATGAGGGTATCAATGACGGCGGTGAGGGTAATGACGAAGACGACCCCACCGCCAAGCATCGTAACGACTCTGAAAACGGCCACTGGGGCGACCTGTGGTAGAGTATTAACAACAAGACAAACACAATTATGTACAAGAAAATCATTCTCATTGCAGGGATGGTCCTACTGCCTTTCCTTGCGTTTGCGCAGCAGGCAACTACGTCCTCCAGCGCAATGAAAGCTGGCACGTGGGCAGTGCGTGTGCCTTACGATTTAGGTAATCAAGGCACAGAATACCAGTTTATCTGTGGTCAGGGCGGCTGGCGTTGGGACTTCTTCGGACTCCAGATGCGTAACTACAGCGGTTCTAACTATTCTGGCACCCCTGGCATCCATGTGGCTCGCGTCGGGTTCACGGGCCGTTGGTCTGCCAGTTATACAAGCCTCTCCTCTGAGCAAACCTCTGAATTGGATTTAGAGTTACAGAACATTCGCTGGATAGGCAGTCCGAGCGAAGTCAAGGTATTCCTGCTGAGCGGCATCGGAAATGACGGTGATCAACAGGGCAGCGCAGGGGGAACACCTTCGTGGAACACAACCCAGCGCACCAACTATGTCGATGACATCGTGCGTGCGGCTCAGTATGTCGAAAGCAAGGGCTACACCATCATGGCTGTAGCACCGTTCAACGAGCCCGACTTCGAGACGACCTACACAGGCAATGCCTCCAACTATAGTGCTGTGGCACAGATTATGCAGGGGCGTCCCATCCTCGCTGGTAAGGTCTATGGCCCCAGCACGTTGAACTCGACTCAGGCAGGCAACTGGTACTCCACAGTAAAAAACAACATCAACTTTGTCAACACCCACCAGTTGGCAGGCAATACTTTTGCTCAATATACGAGTTTCTGGCAGACGGCCAAGAACGATGGCAAACGCCTCATTGCCGACGAGATGCACAACGTCATGGAAGCCATGGTTTGTGCTTACTACGGCGGTGAAGCCGGCACATGGTGGGGCTACAATGGTGTCACCCGTGGCGAATACACCAACATCCTCCAGGATGGTGTGCAACTTGCTTATAAGGAGCGTCCCAGCGAATGGATGGTGGCTACTGTGAATAAGTACAAGAACCAGACCAACCGTGCTCAGGCCTTCATCGGTTCGTCTGAGCGTCAGGGCGTGGCTACGGCTTTCACCTTCGTGTCGCGCGGTCGCTTGGGCTACTACGACGGCGAAGGTCCGTTCTACGACTACACTCAGAACATGCCAGGCGGAGCCAGCGGCAGTTATAGCAGCGGTCAGACCAATGCTGAGCGCATGATCAATATCAACTTCGGTGAAGACGTTCCCGTCGAACCCATCAACGGTACCTACAAGATTGTCAACAAGGCTTCGGGCAAGGTGCTCTCGCTCACCAACGGCAATGCAACTGTACGTGACAATGTCTATCAGTGGGCCGATGGCGGTTTGTCTAACCAGGCTTGGAATGTGACACCTTCAGCGACCTCACATTCCGACTTCAGTTATGTTACTATCCGCAATGCCAATACATCGACCATGTATCTCTATCTCGATGCACAGGCATGGGCGATGGATCCAGGAGCCAATGTCAGTGCATGGAGTGACGGTGACTGGGCAGACCCGAACAATGACTGGCAGTACTGGCATGTGCGCTATGCTGGCGACGGCTATTACTACATCATCAACCACAACACAGGTCTGTACCTCGAAGTGGCTGGTGCCAGCAGTGCCAATGGTGCCAATGTGCAGCAATGGACAAACAACGGCAACGACTGCCAGAAGTGGAAGTTCGTTCCTGCCGACCATGCGGTGGACCAGACGGCCCCCAACGTGCCTCAAGGTCTGACTGCCGAGGGACAGAGCGGCAGCGTGAAACTCACGTGGACTGCCAACACAGATGCCGACATCTATCGCTACATGATCTACCGCTACAACACGGCCAACAGCCTCTGGGAATGTATCGGACGTAAGGTCAGCGGAACGTCGTTCATCGACAATACCTGCCGCAAGGGCCAGACGCTGCGCTACCGCATCCGTGCGCTCGACAAGTCGTACAACCTCAGCCAGCCCAGTGCTGAAGTGACGGCTACGCTCTTGGCAGAACATGCGATGGTGGCGAAGTGGAACGGCAACAACCTCAATGATGCCTCGAAGAACAAACTCAACGCTGTCGCATCGCCGGCAGGCGTTAGCCACACTACTAACGGAACGCACGCAGCCTTCCAGTTCAACGGCTCGACGGGCTATGTCGAACTGCCCTACTACGTGGGTGATTTCCAGGAAATGACCTTTGCAACGTGGGCTCGTGGCGGAAGCACAACGTCTTGGCAGCGCATCTTCGACTTTGGTAACGGCGAAGATTCCTACTTCTTCCTCACGCCTACCAATGGTAGCCGTCTGCGCTTCGAGATAAAGGCAAACGGAACGACACAGGGGTTGAACGCAACGACCACTTTAGGCACCAACACTTGGAAGCACATCGCTGTCACCATCGGACCAAATGCCGTGAAGATTTACGTTAATGGTACGCTCGATGCCACTGCAACGGATATCACACTGCGTCCTTCCGACGTGGCTCCGACGCTCTGCTACCTCGGTCGCTCCATGTTCGACGCAGACCCAGCCTTCAACGGTATGCTGAGCGACGTGCGCATCTATAACTACGAACTCACTGCCAGCGAAGTGGCTGCCCTTGCCGCCATTACCGACAACACCTCTTCTGGCTACAACATTACCGCCGAGCGTTTGCCCAATATTGCAGACAATGTGAACAACTGGGATACACATACAAACTGGTCCAATCAGACTTCATCAGAGAGTGGTGCCACTTATATGAGTGTTCCCTACGTTCGTGCAGGTAATACTTCAGCCACGCTTAGTAAGACGCTCAAATATCTGCCTTCAGGCACCTACACGATGACAGCCAATGCTTATGCATACTATAGTTCGCTTATAGGTAGCCGAAACAATCAGCAGATTTTCTTGAACACTGCTACACAGACCATCAATTCTGCTCGCAACCGCGCAGGCACGGAGCGCACGCTCAGTGGCACTGTCGGCACAGACTATCAACTTTCCTTCGGCTATCGCACCACCAGCAATTCATACGCTACTAACCTTGCCATCGACAACGTAAAGATTGTCTATCAAGGCACGGCTGAGGAATTTGCTGAAGGCTTGGAGGATATCACCTACGGTATCATTGGAGATGCTGAAAGTCTGCTGACCAAGCCGATGAACAAGGATGTGAAGGCTGCGCTGCAGGCTGCTGTCACGAATGTAACCAATGCGCTCAATGCCTATACCAGTGCTGTGACAGGAGGTACTGCGACGAAGGCTATTGCTGATACGTGGATCGATGCCCTCGACGCCCTCGACAACAGCGGCACAGTCGTAACCAACGCCCAGAACTCTGCCATTGCCTACGCTACGCTGAAGGATGCCATCGACGCAGCAAAAGCCAAGGCTACGGCTCATCCACAGACAACCGCTGGTGCGTTGACGACCTTCAACAGTGAAATCGGTGACGTTGAAGCAGATTACAATGCAGGCAATTATACCGATGCACAGATTCCAGAGGCTGTCATCGAGACGAAGCGCATTGCGAATAGTTACGTCATGGCCGATGCCGTGGAGAATGCTCGCGAGACTAATGCCATTAACGTGACGGCACTCGTCGTTGATAATCCTACCTTCACGAGTGATAGTTATGTAGGCTGGACAGCTTCACCTGCACCAGGCATGGGCTACGACAGTGCCGAGTTCTTCAACTGCACGTTCAACATGTATCAGGTGCTCTATGGCATGCCAGCCGGTACGTATCGCTTCGAGACGCGCGGCTTCTACCGCTATGGTGGACAGCCTGAGAACTACACCGCTTACAACAACGGCACGTTGCAGCGCAATGCGAAGATTTACATCATCGATGCAGCCGGCGGACAAGGTACGAAGACAGCCGATGTCATGGCCATCAGCGACGACCCGACACCTTATCACGAGTGGGGCGCATGGTCATCACAAACCTACAATGGTTCCCAGGTTCCTGACAACATGCAGGCAGCCAGCGAAGCCATCGACGTGCGCGGACGTTATGTACCTAAGAATGGCATGAACACCGTGACGCTTTCCTACAGCGAAGGCGGCGACTTGACCGTCGGTGTGCTCAAGGAAGTGGCCGTCGGTTCTGACTGGTCGTTCTTCGGCGACTTCTCGCTCTACTACCTCGGCAATTATGTCACGCTCAACGAGACGGCTGCTGCATTGCCTGTACTGCCCAGCGGCGTGCGCAGCACCACATTCAACATCGACATGACCCGCACGATTGTGAGCAACGACAATGCTTCGAGCAACAACGCATGGAACACCATCTGCTTCCCGTTCGCCCTTAGCCGTACTCAGATTGAGGATGCCTTCGGAGAGGATGCTGTCGTGAAGGAACTCGCGAGCGTGACGGCCCACGACGGCAGCAGTGCCTCGCTCTACTTCTCGGAAGTGAACGCCATCGAAGCCAACGTGCCGTACATCATGAAGACCGACCAGGCTGGGTCGAACTATATCTTCAAGGGCATCGGATATACTCCGTCGGAGAATCCTGCTGTCACCGTCGATGGCGTGCAGTTCGTCGGCAACTACGCCTATCCGACCTTCCTGGCGAACACGAACGGCAATGACTACTACATCCTCAACGACGAGTTTAAGCACTCGTCGGGCAAGACGAAGATCAAGGGCTTCCGCGCCTACTTCCACGTGCCGGCATCGTCGGGCATCAAGTCGCTCGGATTCCATGACGACGAAGCGACGGCGATTGAGGAAATGAACAATGAACAATTAACAAGTAACAATTCGCCCATTTACGACCTAAGTGGCCGTCGCGTGTCACGTCCGTCGCGCGGACTCTACATTGTGGACGGCAAGAAAGTCCTGCTGAAATGACCTGATAAATACTTGGCGTTTTCACGCTAAGCACTTGGAGATTTCACGCCAAGTGCTTAGCGTCTTAACGCCAAGTGCTTGGCTACCTATTTAATCAACTATCAATAATGAACAAAAACAGACTATCGTCACTACTCCTCTCCCTTGTGTTCTGTGTGGGGATGCAGGCGCAGACGTATCCCGTCGTCTTTGACTTCACGTCGGTGAGCGACACACAGAGCCGCTACACGGGTTCTCTCGAAAACGGAGCCACCCTTTCAACATGGACATCGCCTGGCGGCACGACGTACAATGTGCTCGACCTGGGCGGGTCGAATGGCTATTTTAACCTTGGCTCGCAGTTCGGCTCGATGGTCAAGGGGCTGGGTTCGACGTTCAGTATCTCGGTCGATGTGTTCGTGCCGACGACTACCGACATCAGCGGCAACGGCAATTTTATCTGGTGCTTCTCCTTCAGTTCGGACCGTGGCTACCTGTTCCTCAATGCGAAGGAGACACGCTATGCCATTACCAACCGTACCTATACGCAGGAGCAGAGCGTCAATTCCGCCCAGTCGCTCCCGAAGGGCAAGTGGGTCAACATCATCTACGTACAGGACGGTGCTACGGGTACGGTGTATGTGAACAATGAGCAGAAGGCGCAGAACACTGCCATGACGCTCTTTCCGTCGGGCATCCAGCAAGCCCTTAACAATAACTATCTGGGCCGCAGCCCGTACAATGGTGATGCCTATCTCCGGAACGCCCTCTACAAGGAGTTGCGTGTCTATAACACAGCACTTACAGGCTCGCAGCGTGCCGACCTTGTGACGATGGTCAACAACATGAACGCCCTTAGTGATGCGCAGGCGGTGGCCTACGATATCGAGAACCTATTTGTGCCGCAAGTGGCCTATAAGCAGATTAACCTCCCTACGCAGGGCGAATACTGCACCATCAGTTGGCAGACCAGCAACGTGGAGTATCTCACTGCCGACGGCAGGGTGGTGAAGCAGGAGACGGACAGCGACGTGCCTGTCACACTGACGGCCACCTTCACACGGGGTTCTGTCACTCAGACAAAGACTTACAATGTGAAGGTGAAGACGCCAGAACCCTACAGCCACTATCTCTTCGCCTTCTTCCCCTCGAACGACAACGAGAACATCTACTTTGCCGTGGGTGAAGACGGCTACAACTACACCACCATCAACAACGACCAGGCTGTGTTCCTCGCCCAGGGCAACACGGTCATGGGCGGACTGCGCGATCCTCACATCCTGCGTGGCGAGGACGGCAACTTCTACATGGTCGCCACCGACATGCGTTCGGCGTTGGGCTGGGCGAGCAACCGTGGTATGGTGCTGATGAAGTCGCCCGACCTCATCCACTGGACCAGCAGCACAGTCCACTTCCCGACAAAGTATGCCGGCACCTATCTCGCCAATGTCACCCGTGTGTGGGCGCCCGAGACCATCTACGACCGCGAGGCGGGAAAGTACATGATTTACTTCTCCATCCTCACCAACGACGGCATGGTCACCTATGATAAGGACTTCTACTGCTATGCCAATGCCGACTTCACCGACCTCGAGGGTGAACCAGTCTATTTCTACGACCGCGGTTCGGCTACCATCGACATGAACATCGTCTATAACGAGGCCGACGGACTGTACCACGGATTCTACAAGAACGAAGGCAGCGGTGGCATCTGTAAGGTGACGGCCGAACGGCTGACTCCTGCCCCAGGCCAGCCCGACGGCAGCCAATGGAGTCATCCCAGCGGTACGCTGCAACAGACGAACGAGGCTGTCGAAGGCGCAGGTGTGTTCCGTCTCATCAACGACGACAGTTGGATACTCATGTACGACTGCTATGGCAGCGGACACTATCAGTTCTGCTCCAGTCCCGACCTTAGCACGTTCACCTTTGTGAAGAACACCGCCACCAGCGGTTCGTTCACACCTCGTCATGGCAACGTGCTCCCCATCACCGAGGAGGAGTACAAAGCCCTGCTTCAGGCGTTTCCCTGTCCGGCTCTGACCGCAGAGACCGACCCCGATGTCGACGGCAACCTGAACCTGACGAAGGAGCGCATCTCTGGGCTGTGCGAATCGACCGACGGCTGGAACGAAATGACTGGCTTTCGCACCCATGTCACGAACTCTCCCTACATCAACGGTGAAGCCGTCGTCAACGGAACCTTCCTCGAACACTGGCGCGACGGACGCAGCATCGAGTACAATATGGCTTCAAAGACGCTGCGCTATCTGCCTGCAGGCAGTTACAAGCTGCAGGCATCCTGCATCGCGACGTGGCAGCCCGATGCCTCGGTCACGGTCGAAGGGGTGACGTTCTTTGCCGATGACCAGACAGCCGACGTACACACGGGCAACGGTGTGCCTGAACGCTACACGCTTATGTTCGACATCACCGCAGCCGACGACTACACCACGTCGCTGGGAATGAACACTACAGCCGAAACTACCGCCAACTGGGTGGGTTTCGACAATTTCCGACTCTACTTCGTGGGAACGGAAACTGAGTACCACGCAGCACTGCGACAGATGCAACTCGACTATGTGGCGCGTGCCGAAGCACTCTATCCTCAACTCTGTCCAGCCCTGCTCACTCCGCTCCAGCAGGCTGTGGCAGCCGTCGATGTTGATGCCACAGACTACAGTATTGTCGCTGCACAACTCGACCGTCTCAACCGAGCCGTCGATGCCGCACAGGACGCCCTCGCCACTGTCATCCTCATGCGTGAAGACGCTGCAGGTACGATGGAGACACTCTCGGATGCGCACGTACACGTTTATCGCCCTTTGGCATCTGGAGAGTGGAACACCCTGTGCCTCCCCTTTGCCATGAGTGCAGCGCAAGTCACCGACGCCTTCGGTGAGAATGCTGTCATCAAGCGGCTTACCAGTGCTGAAGGAACAGACAATCTCCGACTCTACTTCACACAAGTTACCTCTGTGGAGCCCAATGTCCCCTACATCATCAAGTCGGACCAAGTGAAGGACTTCTACTGTGTCGCCGCTACTGCCATTGTTCCACCCACAGGTACACCTGTTACCGAACTGTCGTCTGTCAGTTTCTGTGGAAACTATACCCCAGGTTTCACACTCTCGACCTCTAACTATTATCTTAAGGCTAACCAGATTTGGAAGTCGCCTGGAGGTACGAAACTTAAGGCATTCCGTGCCTACTTCCAGATACCTTCGCAACAGGTCAAGTCCGTCACTACAGACTTTGAAGAGGTACCCACAGCCATCGAGGACGTACCAAGTACAAAGAACAATGTACAAAGTTCCATTTATGACCTCAGCGGGCAGCGTGTCAAGCATCTCTCACGCGGAACGTACATCATTGACGGCAAGAAGGTAAGGGTGAAGTGACCTGTACCTACCGTAAGCAATGCGGACAGCACATGATGTATCGTGCTGTCCGCATTGCTTTAGCGTATGGCCTTTTTTCGTTACATTAGGACGCGCTGTGAGTTCCCGTCGTACAGGATGGTCTGCGTCTTGTCGGTGCCGACAAGATGAATGCGGAAGGTGCGCTTCTTCAGCATTTCTGGGAATTTGCCAGCGCGTTGGTCTAACATCAGACATTGTGCGGCATCGTCCCACGTCATACGGATGAGGCTGAACTGTCCTTTCTCGTAGTTGTAGTTGTCGCCTTCGTCCTCGTAGAGGATGAAGTGTCCATCGGCTCCAGGATAGATACGCAGTTCAAGGTCGTCCCAAGCCTTTTCAGCGGCATACTGAACGGCGGGACCCCACGGCAGGATGCTGCCGGCACGGACATAGACGGGAATGATGTCGATGGGTGCCAGACGCTGTATCCTGTGTCCACCGTCATGACGTTCGCCAGTCCAGAAGTCGTACCATACTGTACCAGCCGGCAGATAAACGCTTACGGGTGCAGCGGCTTTATCCACTTCGGGGTAGATGGCATGGCCGTTCTTTTTGGCGTCGCGGTAGGTGTAAAGCGGCTCTGTCACGGGACGAACCAGCAGCGAGCGGCCAAGCATGTACTCATTGCCCGTACGTACGGCACGGCGGTCTTTGGGGAAGTCGAACACGAGCGGACGCATCATCGAACCGCTGTTGAGCACGACATCGCCCATCGTCGAGTAGAGATAGGGCAGGAGACGGTAGCGAAGTTCGATGTATTGCTTCTGCACGTCGTAGGCCCATTCGCCTGGCTGGCCGAAGTGATAGATCTCGCTGACCATCGGCGACGAGCAGTGGTTGCGCATAAGCGGACAGAGGGCTCCGAACTGCATCCAGCGCACTTGCAGTTCCTGCATGGCTGGCGACTTCGGGTCGTTGTTCATGTCCCATCCGAAGAATCCGCCGATGTCGGTGTTCCAGAACGGAATGCCGCAGGCGATGTAGTTGAGTCCGCTTGGTATCTGTGCCTCAAACACATTCCAGTCGCTGACGATGTCGCCGCTCCATGAGAACGAACCGTAGTGCTGAATGCCGAAAGTGGCGCAGCGTGTCATCTGCACGGCGCGTTTGCGGTCGCTGCCACGTGTAGCACGCTGGTGCTCATAGATGCCTCGGTTGGTGACGAGAGCGAAGGAGTTTTTGACCGAGCGCCACGACCCGTCGTATGTGAGATAGTCGCGGTCGCCAGGATGTTCCGTATGGTCAGGCTCGGTGGAGTCGGTCCACCAGGCGTCGAAGCCCATTTCGTAGAGGTTCTTGAGATACTTCCAGTAGATGTCGCGTGCCTTTGGGTTCCATGTGTCGTAAACCTGTGCGCCGGCATTCTTCGGCCAGGTTTCGAAAGGGAAGAGTGCGTTGATTTTCTTCAGTTCGGCGTACGGCTCTGTCCACGGACCGAAGTCGGGCCAGATGGAAATCATCAGATGGGCATTGTTCTTGTGTACGTAATCGACCATCTCCTGCGGACTCTTGATGCGTGGCTGACGTCCAGAACGGATCATCTCGTCGGCCTGCTTCTGAAGGTCTTGCGGCAGATAGCGCATCTGAACAGGGTCGCCCACCTTGTTGGAATAGTAGGGGTTGTCGAAGCGCATGGCATTCCAGTTGGAGTCGCAGCCCCAGTACTGCCAGTCCTGCACGATGCCGTCGAGCGGAATCTGGTGCTGGCGGTAGTAATCGAGCACGTCGCACAGTTCGTCGCTCGTCTTGTAACGTTCGCGGCACTGCCAGTAGCCGAGCGTCCAGAGAGGGAACATGGTGGCCTGGCCCGTCAGGTTGCGAATGGCAGCCACGACACCGTCCTGCGTGCCGTCGCGATACATGAAGTAGTAGTCTTCGAGACGTGCCACGCTCGACGAGAAGGTTGTGCCGTTGGCGTTGTCCGTAAACTTCGATTCGCCGGCGTTATCCCAGTAGAGGCCATAGCCCTTCTCGCTGCTGAAGTAGGGGATGGTAATGATTTTGTAGTCGGTCCAGATGTTCACGTCCATACCGCGTATTCCGAGTTCGGATGTCTGACGCTGACCCAGTCCGAAGAGGAACTCGTCTTTGCCGACAGCCCAGGTCTGGCTGGCGCGGTACTGCCCTTTATCTACGCCGTCAGCGATGAGGCTGAGGCTCGACGCTGTTTCACACAGCAGTTGTTCACCGTCAATCTTGCTGCGGAACGTTACATTGCCGTTGCGTGTGTCAATGCTGAGAACGATGCAGGGCGTCTCTGAGTTGACAGAGCCGTCCGTTACAGTGTTCGTTGCCAAATTTTGCGCAGCCTTGGCGATGATGCTGTAACTTTTGTGCTCGGGGGCTTCCTTCAGTTCTTTCGGGTACTTCAGGATGCGTGCGGCCGATGGGGTGTACCACTGCACCTCGGTGGCAGTCGGGCAGTCGGTGGGGTTGACGCGCACACCTGTCTTGGTCTGCACGACCGTCTGTGCCTGTGTGCCGAGCAGGATGCCAAGCCACAGCGCAAGGAATGTCAATCTTCTTTTTGTGTTCATATTCTCATTTAGTTGGGTTGGATACTATTTCAGACAGATTTTCTGCCCGTCATGCACATAGATGCCTTGTGTGGGGTTCTTCACGCGCAGGCCACTGAGCGTGTACCACGGGCCGTTTTTTGTACTTTGTATCTGGTCCTGGGTATTTTCCTCTATGCTTGTCGTCTCTCCGCTTTCGAGGCGGTAGAGACGAAAGTTGTCGATTTTGAACCATGTCTCGGCTGGGGCGTTGGCGGTCGACACGCCTACTGTAACGGGGTCGTTGTCGGCCTCAACCATAAAATCCACGTGGATGGTCTGCATAGGGGTAGCGTCGCCGATGCCAGGGGCACTGACCTGGTCGCGAAAATAACCGCGGGCATCGCCGGCAAATACGCACTGGTCGCCTACACGGACGGCATTGTCGCGGTTGGAGGCATGCATATCGACGGCCAGACGATACTGGCCTGCGGGCAGGGCGCTGAGGGTCTGCGAAATGCTGGCCGACTGGACACCTCCGTCCCATACGCCGAACAGAAACTTGCCGTCGGTGGGCTGAGGGTCACCGGTGGCACCTGCGCTGACCTCATTCACGCCCCACCAAGCGGTCGAGGCTGTGACCGTCCAACCCTGCGGAGCCACTTTCGTGAGGGCACGTCCGTCGGCTTCGAAACTCGGGTTGACAATCTGGTCGGGCACTTCCTCAGCAACGGGCTCGGTGACGTTCTTCACTTCGAGTTGGATGCTCACTTCCTCGCCTGTGTAGTTGACGACAGCATCGAAAGTCGTGGCGTGACCGTCGCCGAAGCCGTTTTCAGGAGTGACGACGACGATGTTGAAGGTACGCTCGGCAAGCATTCCTGGGAAACTGCCCTGGCGTGCGCCAATCGTCAGCGTCTTCGTGGCTTCGTTCCATGTCATCGGAATCTCTGTGCACTGGCCCTTCTCGTAGTTGTAGCCGTCGAGTTCGTCTTCGTAGAGCGTGAACGAACCGTCGGCACCGGGATAGAGGCGCAACTCGAGGTTGTCCCAATTCTTTTCGCTGCTGTACTGAACTTCAGGTCCCCACGGCAGGATGCTTCCGGCGCGGACATAGAGCGGCATGATGTCGGCAGGAGCCATCTTGAACACCTGCTGACCGCCTTCGACGGTGTAACCTGTCCAGAAGTCAAGCCAACGTGTGTCGGCGGGCAGATAGACATTGCGGCCGATGACGCCGTCGGTCACAACCGGGGCAACGAGGAACGAACGGCCGAACATGTACTGGTCGGTGATGTCGTAAGTCTGTGCATCGTTGGGGAAGGCTATAGGCATGGCCTGCATGAAGCCCTGTGCATCGGTGCGCACCTTGTTGGCGGTCGAGTAGATATAGGGCAACAGGCTGTAGCGCATCTTGATGTAACGCAGCAGGTTGTCGAACTCGCCGCGACCGTCGCCTTCGCTGCCGAACTGCCAGGGTTCGCGCGGCGTGCTGGTGCCGTGGAAGCGGAGCATGGGCGTGAAGGTGGAGAACTGAGTCCAGCGTGTGTACAGACGGTGCCACATGTCGTTGTTGTTGACGAAGAAGCCGCCCGTGTCGCTGTTCCAGTAGGGCAGACCGCATTCCGACAGGTTGCAGGCCGCAGGAATCTGCTTGGCCAGCGTCTCCCAGTTGCCGTCGATGTCAGCGCTCCACACGTAGGCACCCGTGCGCTGCATGCCAACATATCCGCTACGAGTCATGATGCTAACACGCTTGTTGCTCAGTTCGCTCTGGGCGCGATGGTGCTGGGCTACGCCCTGAACAGTAGCCAAGGGGAAGGCATTGCGCAGCGAACGCCAGGTCTGACCAGACAGAGCGACGTTGTCCTTGTCGCCTTCGCCTCCGAAGAAGTCGGGCTCGGTCGAGTCCATCCAGTAGGCGTCGATGTCATGGCAGAATAGTCCATTCCAGAGGTGGCTCCAGTAGATGTCGCGTGCCTCGGCGCTGTATGGGTTGTAGGGGCGTACACCTGCACCTGGAGGCCATGTGTCGGCTGTGAACAAAAGACCACGGTCACGCAGTTTGGCAAACTGTTGCGTTTGCGGACCGAACGAAGCCCAGATGCTGATCATCAGTTTGGCGTTGTTGTTGTGGACGTAGTTGATCATCTGTTGATAGTTGCTGTAGTCGGGATTCAGGAACTCCATAGCGTTCCAGTAGTCGTTGCCGCCCCAGTACTGCCAGTCCTGCACGATGCAGTCGAGTGGAATGTGCAGGTCGCGGTACTTCTTGACGACGTTGATGACCTCGTTGGCACTGGCATAGCGCTCCTTGCTCTGGTACAGGCCGAAGTTCCAAAGCGGCGGCAGTTCGGTGTTGCCTGTGAGATGGCGCAGCGAGCGCTGCACTTCGTGGCTGTTGCTGCCGACGAGTACATAGTAGTCGATGGCCTTGCCTGTACTGCGGAAGAAGGTTTCGGTGTCCGTGTCGTTGAAGGTTGTCGGCGAGTAGTTGTCCCAGTAGAAGCCGTAGTTCTTCGACGAAAGGAAATAAGGAATGCAGATGGAGCGGTTCTCCTGCTCGAGTTTGACCACGGTGCCGCGGCGGTTGAGCAGTCCGTCCTGCAGTTGGCCCATGCCGTAGATTCGTTCGTCGTCGGCCAGTTGGAAATACTGGGAAATCGTATAACTGTCGAAAGGACCGTCTTTTGTGGCGACGAACTTGTGGCGAACCTCGTTGAACAGTTGCTCGCCGTTGGCATTGTAGAAGGTCATGGTGCCCTTGCCAAGTTTGAAGACAATGCTCATCTTTTCGGTGGTCAGCGTCACAATGTTCTCATCCTCAGTCACGTTGAAGTTGACGTTGCCCGAAGGGTCAGCAATCACAGCCCAACTTGGGTAGCCGAACTGTGTGTCGAAGGCCTTGCTCACGCGCACGGTCGAGTCGTTATAAAATTGTACGCGCACGTATTGGTTGTCGAGTCGGGCCAAGATGCCGTCCGAAGTCCTTTCGTAACTGCATTCGTACTGTGTCTCTGTGTCGTCCTTGTGCTGACGAACGGTGAGATACAGAGCATAGGCAGCCTCATAGTCGTCGGCAGCGATGGCATCGACAGCCTCCTGCTGTGTAGCATCGAGTTTGAGGATTTTTGCCTTGGCAGCCGTCGTAACAGATGTGGCGTTGAGGCTCAGACGACGCATCAGCGAAGGATGCTTCGCAGCCACTTCCCACGGAGCATAGTAACCGAAGTCCTTGATAACGCCAGGTTGTGCGCCGTTGTTTGCCGTCAGACCGACTGCAAGGATAAAACCGTTGCCGAAGGCGCTGATGCTGATGCGCTCCTTCGTCCAGTCGAAGTTGGGGTTGATGGCCGTATTAGTCTTCAGATTCCACAGCAAGACTGCATCCGAACCGTCTGTGAGACGCTGGTCGGCAGGAGTCTGACCGAGGTTGTTGTAGCCGTTGAGCCACCAGACGTAGGAGGCGTTTTGCGTGGTCTGCACGTTCGAGGCGCAGATAAGCAGCATCGTCTCGTCGTTGTCGATGTAGTACTCGCCGTCCATGCCGTCGTTCATCTTGAAGGCGACATTGTTCGCACCGCTGGCAGCGATGCTGAACGTGTTGGCTTCAGTGTTGTAAGAGAATGCCGATTGGGGTGCACGTGCGTTATCTGTCGAAACATAGTCTCGGCACTTGAAGCGGTAGTGCTCCTGGGCGTTCATGCTGAGGGTGGTCAACCAGACCATCACAGCCAAAAAGATTGCTCGTTTCATGTGTTAGTTAATGAAGTGATGTGAAACTTATTGTTTTCGACGGCAAAGTTACGATACTTTATCTGAAAACCATCCACACATATGTTGATTCAAATGTTACATATGTTGCAAATGTTGTTTTTATTGTGAGAATATATTGCTTTCGACAAGAGGTAAGGTGCAAATATAATGTAAAAATATATCACAAATGTTGCATTGAAAGATTATTGGAAAGAATTGACATAATTTTGGTATGCTTTGTCCCGAATTATAGCGAACTTTGCATCACCTTTGTGTGAATATACTCATTTAGTTAGGTAGTTAGTATTAGTTAGTTTAAGGTGGAAAAAGCCAGCCGTGAGGTTGGCTTTTTTCTTAGTTTGATACACCTTCAATGTAGGGACGCCCCGCGGGGCGTCCCTACAGAGTTCCCTATAACATCCTTTCAAATTGTTCATTGTTTGGCATACTCCGATGGTTTCTGACCGTAGGTTTCCTGAAACAGTCTGCTGAAGTAACTGGCCGACTGGAACCCCGTCTGCTCTGCTATCTCGGCGATGGAGAGACGTCCTTCGCGCAGCAGGCGTGCCGCACGTTCCATCCGGATGCGCCGCATGAAGAGGGTAGGAGTCTGGTCGAGCATGGCCGTCAGTTTCTTGTACAGCCCCGTACGCTCGATGCAGAGGTCGGCTGCGAGTTGTTCCACGTTGTAGCCAGGCGTGTTCAGGTTCTGCTCGACGAGAGCGATGGCGCGCGCCACAAAAGCATCGGTATCCGCTTCCTTCCATGTAGGGACGCCCCGTGGGGCGTCCATGTCGGAAAAGAGAAATTCGGGATTCGGCAGGGATTCATTTTCAGGTTCAGATTGTGCCGAAGCCTGAATCAGCCCGTGCAGGCGGTTCATCAGCCGCTGCTCTCGACGTCGCATGCGTGTGGCGTAGAACCAGAAAGCAAACGCGATGCACAGCGCGGCAAGAGCCAGCAAGGCTGCTATATAATAAATAATGTACGTGCGCGAGGCGTGGAGCGAGGGCGCATGGAGCAGTCCGTCGTGGTAACTGCCCAGCCAGAGATGGCCGTCGTCGCCTACGTCGATGGCGTTGAATCCCGTGCGCAGCGAGTCGCCCTGCTCGGTGACCATTTCAGAATGGAGCCGCATCTGTCCCGTCTCGAGGTTGATTTCCCATAGGCCCTCGGGGCAAGTCATCAGCGCCAACTCGGGCGAAGGGATGCAGAGCGTGTGGAACGAGCCCTTCGTCGTTTCGAACACCGTGTCCCACACTTGAGTCTTGGGGTCGAAGCGCAGGAAGATGTTGCGATGCTTGCCGCAGCGCAGTTGATAGAAACGACCGTCCTGACTGCGCTTCACCAGAGAGGTAAGGTCGTAGAACTTAGCCTCCGCCGAGTCGAGCGGCTGCGAAGTGTAAAGGAGGTTATGGCTGTCGAGGTCGTAACAAGCCACGATGCTCGTCGAGAAGAAGAGGAACAACTGCAGCGAGTCCGCCTCCATGTCCTGCAGTTCGCCCCAGGAGCCGTCGAAGGCATAGACATCCGTCGTCGAGCCGATGGTCGAGTCGTTGACCGTCCAGATGCGGAGTTGGCTGTCAATGAAGAAGTCGTCCATCAGCCACCCGTCCAGCGGCTCCACCCTGTCCGTCTGCATATTGACACACCACACCCGCCCCATGTCCTTCACCCACAGGCGGCGGGAACTGTCGGCATACACGTGATAGAAGCCGTGGTAGGCATCGAGCCGATGTTGAGGCTCGTCGGACAGCAGAATCTGGCGGACGCTCCACGAGCCATCGTCACCCGCCCTCATGAGGTTGACACACTCCGCCGTCGTCACCGCCACCGAGCCGTCCGGCAGACAGAGGATGTGACGGATGTCGTTGTCGCGCAGGCCGTCGTCCGTCGTGATGTGCTCAAACAGCGATAACGTCTCGTCCTCCTGCTGAGAGCAGGCAGCAAGAACGAGGCACAGCAAAACAGAGGCGCGCAGCAACAGCCGATTCATGGAATGATGGATTTATCACCGGCGAAGTTACGTAAAAAAGTGAAAAATGAGAAGTGAAAAAGGTAAAAATCGAGCCGTTCAACAAGAAAAACATCATTTTTCTGTGTCGGAGACAGAGTTGAAGGGGCGTTCGCCCAGCAAGATTCGGTCAAAACGCACGATGCCGACAGTGTGCTCGGCATCGTACGACTGGATGCGCGAAGGACGAAAGACAGCAGCCGACGGGGCATCGACGGTGATGTCGGAAAAGGTGATGCTGTCGATGCAATGTCCAGGTGCACGGTTGTACTTCTCGCTCCAGAGCACACGAAGGTCGAACAGACGTCCGCGTTCAATGCCTTCAATGCGGATGCGGTCGAAACGCACGTCGACGATGTGGTTGTTGTCGCCGCAGTTGATGGCCAGTAGCCCTTCTTCCTTGCCCATGAGAATGTCGCAGTCGTGGATGCGTACCTGTCGCAGGGTCTCGCCCTCGGGGTTGCGGTCGTCGCCGTGCGAACCGATGTTCACAGGGTGTGCCACATCGGGCCAGAACACGCACTGGCCGACGTCGATATCCTCAGTACCGCCCCAGTACCACCAGCGGTGGTTGTAGAGGGCGATGCAGTCGTCGGAGGTGCGCAGGAAACAGTTGTCCACTTTGACGCGACGACAGCACATAAGGTCGATGCCGTCAGTCCACGAACGTGCTGAAAATGCCTTGATGTCGCGGATGACGATGTCCTCGCTCTCACCGCCGAAGATGGTGTAGTGTGCGGGGTTGAGCACCGTGATGCCCTCGACGAGCACGTTCTTCGAATAAGTGATTTCGACGCCGCGCAGCGGATGGTCGAGGATACCACGGCCGACGATACGCACGTTCTCGGCATGATCGACGATGAGACGTGCTTTGACCACAGCGCCAGGTGCCAGATAGACGGTGCAGTTGGACGGAATTTTGATGTCGCCGCCTGGGAGGTCCTTCGGGCGGTGAACGCCAGGTCCGAAGTAGATGAGGCGTGGGTTGCGGATGAAGACGTCCTGAGAGTTCGGCGCTTCCCAGTTGATGGTCTGAGGCTCGTCGGCTGTGTGCCGTTCGGTCAATAGCGCATTGGCGAGAATGTGCAGGTTGTGCTCTCGGTCGTTGTCCTGTTCCAGACTCAGGTAGGTTGGCTCCGTCAGCGTGAACTCCACAGTCCGTGCGTCAATGCGTCGCGTCTGAATCCGACGGGCAGAGGGACGCACGATGGGGCTGTAGGTGTCGTGCTCGTTGCTGCGGACACGCACGACAACGGGGCTGCCCATGTCGAACTCGGCATAGGCCGACTGCTGCACCCTGCGGGTGTTGACGTCACATCGCAGGACTGGCACTGATTTCCAAGATGGAGAATCCATCGGACGCACACTCACGTCGTAGCGTGCCGATTGTTCAGGTCCTTCCTTCTCAGGCATCAGCGCCACTTCGACCTGTGCTGTTGCTGGCAGGATGATGCCTGCCTGCAACAGTAGGGTCAGAAACAGATTCTTGTATGGGTTCATAGGATGAAAACTTTCTTGCCGCCGACAATGTAGAAGCCTTTAGAAGGCGTCTTGACTTTTCGGCCCATAAGGTCATAAATCGTTGTACCTTGTAGTTGGTCCTTTGTACTTAGCGTGTTGATGCCCGTGGCTTCCTGTCCGTAGTAGGTAAGGGTAAAATTGTCGAACACGAGCCAGGTCGTGTCATTGGTCGGCTCAGCAATGCCGAATGTCAGCATACCGTCATCACCCACATTGGCCTCCACACTGAGAAGAGCGTATTTGCTGTCAGCGTTCATGCGGTTGCGCTGAGTGTCGAAGTCTGAGCCGGCACAACTCTGTTTGACTACAGCCTGCTCGGTACCAGTACTGGTGGTGGCAAAAAGGTAGCCTGTGTTGACGCCTTCACCATTAACCATCTGAACCGTAACGACATAGCGTCCTGCAGGCATGTCTGTCATGGTCTGCTGCATCTTGAAGTCGGTGCTGTGCCATGTTTCGGCAGCACCATTGAAGCGCTGGTTGCCGAATGTACCCTGAACGGTCCAGAGCGCCCAATTCAACGCTTCGAACGAGGGATTGAGTACGAGTACCGTGGCATCAACGGGGGCAGACTCCGTAGCGTCGGCCAAAAGTTCGTTGTGCAGTTGTGCCTTGTTGATGGCAAAAAGCTGGAAGTGTCCGATTTCGGCATCGACCGACTTGTTGCAGGCGAGTTCTTCGCCGTCGTGGTAGCCGTTCTCGGGCGCCCACAGTCCTAGCCAGTTGCCTGGATAAGTGCCGTTCTGAACAGTCCAACTGCCACCGTCGTTGTACATCAACAGGCGAGCCCAACTGCAAACGTAAGGCTGGTCGTGGGTGCGTAGGTGCCACGGCGCATTCATCTCGGTCTGCAGGAGCAGTCCGTCGTAATCGACGTTGCGCAGGCAGTAGCCCCCGTCGAAAGGTTCGATGGTGTAGAGTTTCAGGAAGTCGGCAAGAGGACTGCAACTCTTTTGGTAGAAGAGTGCCTTGTTGCCGTTCATTGGAGCGTTAGCAAGACCGAGCATGAGGTCCTTTTCGTCGCTGCAAAGCACGAAGTAACTGTTGGATAATGATTGATCCAATTCCGACACTTCGGTAATGTGGCTGAATCCATCTTCAGCCAAAATGTTGTAGTAATTGAGATTCGTGTCCTTGACATTGACGCTGAAATGATACTCCTTGCCGAGATAGGTGGCACTGAATTCAAGGGCCTCGGTCAGGTCATTGAAGGCGTGTGTGGCACCGTGTGTGCCGTCAGCCCATACTACATCCTGACCGTCGGCTGTCAGAGGAAGCATCAGGCGCAGCACGACATCGCTATGCTCAAATACCAATGCCTCAGTGCCTTCAGTCTGGGTGCCGTTGACATCGATGTAAGGAATGGCTTGCAGTACGGTCAGGTGGAAACGGGCTTCACTTACAGCACCGCTTTGGTTGCGGAACTGGCATGTGTAGTCGCAGTCGGAGGTTACGTTCATCACTGTTGTCACCGTACCGCGAGTGCCATCGTCCCAGAGATAGTCGTCTGTCCAGCCCGTAGCGCCTTCGGCATAAAGAATAACATCCGAACCACTGAGTACGGCCTTCTCCGCCGTACGTTCGATGAGTCCATCGACAGTAATCTCCTGAGTCATCAGGTCTGCCTCTGCATCGCCTGCTACGGCAATGGCAAACGACTGTTGGCTCTGCTTACCATTGGCAGCCGTATAGGTCACACGGTATATATAACTCTTGTCGGCATGGACGGTCAACTGACGCGTAGTTTCACCTGTCTCCCATTTCCAGAGCCCTGTGTCCGTCACGCCTTCGGGCAGTTGTGGAATCAGGGTGATTTCGGCTCCGTCGGCAGGTATGGCAAACGTCTCGCCACGCCAGTATTTGTATTTCAGACCACCCAGGTTGGTCTGGTTCTTCAGCGTCTCACCCTTATAGACGATGTCGCCTGAAAGTGGTGTGATGGCATCAGCCTTATCGATGGCGGGACGCCACGACGTGAGGGTAGTGAAGCCGAGGTGGTCGTAGCCACCACTGTTCGCATTGTAGTTTCCACCGCCGCCATCGGGACAAAGGACTGCTGCTGCCGCATCCGAATACTGCATCTTTACGCCGCGCAGACCTTCATAATAACCACGTACGCGGTCCCACATCGGACGACGCTCACCTTTTCCACCTTCATTCGGCCCGAACATCTGCCAACTGGCGCCACGCACACCTCTACAGTCAGCATATTCATAAGGATACCAAGGGAGGTCGGCACCCGAGAGCCCCGCAAAGTTGAGCGCTGCCACATATTCGGCACCCGCAGCGATACGGTCGTTCATATAGGCATAAAGGTCGTCGCCCTGATTAAAACCTACCTGACAAATGTCGAGGGCACACCCCAGTGCCATAACCGTGTGTCCCTGGTCGCGGCCAGACTCCTGCATCTGTCCAAGGAATCCGAAGGGGCCGCGAGCGTCGGGCATGGTAATGGGCACGAGGTTGCCAATAAACTCGTTGCAGCCGTCGTTGTAGATCATGGGTGTCTGTGTACGGTCTTCGACAAAGGTGCCCTGGTGGTCGTACTTGTAGAAAGAAACGCCTTGGTTATACATGTGAACGTCGTCGCAGAGAATGCCGATGGACATGACGCAGAGCGCATTGCACAGACCCCAGTTAGACCAATAGTGACCAGGACGCTCACCGCAGTCAGGATATCGGAAGTTCATCCAGGTGTCGTGACGACGGCGCAGGAAGTCGATGGCAGGATTATACCATACCTTGACCATCCAGCGCTTGAAACGCTCGAAGTCTTCAGGAGCCCAACCGTCGTAGTCGCGCATCAGTTCGGCGGCATTGGCAAACTCGTAGCCGTAGAGGCCTGCAGCGAGCGAAATGTTGGTGTTACCCGTCACCGCTTCGGTTACGTTACACCAGTTCATCATCGTCTGCACAGCCCAGTCGGCATTGGCGCGGTCGCCACCGATTTTCCAGCGCAGGGCGTTTTGGAAAGCACAGTGAGCGGCACGGGCTGCATTCATGTAGTTGTCACCAGAGAGTCCGCGTTGCACATAGACCGTGGGCCATGTGGCGGTTCCTGCCCGCGACCACTGATTGTCGCACAGTATCTGCCACGCGCGTACCATATATTCATTTTTGTCGTCGAAAATCATCTTTTTCGCACGATTGATGTCTGCCTGTGTGACGAGGGCACCTGGATGGATAAAACCCTGTTGTCCAGCGATGAATTCGCGAGGCTGATGAGGGGCGTAGCCAGCGGTGGCCTTCACTTTATCGATGGCTGCTTTGAGGTCGATGACCATTTCGTCAATATACCCTTGTGTGGCACGTTGTGCTGTACATTCCTTTTGTATCTGGTCGAGTTCAACTTTCAGTTGAGCCAAGGCGTTGGGTGCGTACCCTTCGCTATTGATTAGAAGGCTGGCTTCGTCTGCAAGGCTTCTGAGTTCTGTGAAATCACCTGCCACACCATATCGGAACCCATTCTCCAAACTGTTAGTGATGGCTGCCATTTGTGCCACTTCCGTATCGGTGAGGGCTGTGCCGTAGATACAGATGTTGTCAATGAGTGTGTTCTTCAGATAGTTGTCGTCAGCGAAAGCCGGACGACCAATCCAGCAATAGTTGGGTGCTTGCGTGAAGATGTCATGCAGCAATGGACGGTCGTCGGCTTGTGCCACCAGTCTGCCATCAATGATGAGTTGGCCTCTTTTGCCTTTCTGTCGATAGACCATGTGGACCCATCGGCCAGTGGTTGTCTGACGCCCTGTTTCAAGTCCTGTTTCGCTACCCCATCCTCCAGCCGATGTGGCTAAGCGCTGGGCGTTGATACGATAGGTCAGGTATTTGCCGGCAGTCTCGGTACAACTGGAGTTGTTCGAAAACGTAAACAAGTAATGTCCAGCGGTGCTAAGGTCGGTGTTCTTTTTGACACGATAATAGGCAGACAGCGTGAAGTCTTGCAGTTGGGCAAGAATCGTACCTGCTGCACTGGTTAAATTCAGGTAGCCGTTGTTAGAACCGATGCTGAGCACATGCTGGTCTCCCAACTCTATGACTTCTGCTTTTCTGTATGTTCGGGCTACAGTGCCAGAGATGGGGTCAACAATGCCGTTGTCTGTAACGGTTTCAAAGTCGAACATCATGCGCAACTCGCGTGTTGGCAGGTTCTGTGCCGAAACGTTTGTGCTGAATGTGCTCAAGAGTATGAGCAGCAGGAAACTTAGGTGTTTGGGTGTTTTTTTCATTGTTGTTTGTTGATAAGTTTGTGAGTTATTGTTTTCTGATATTTTTCAGTAGGATGCGGTGCTGTATTGCTCGGCAGGGTGGATTGCGATGCAAATTTAGGATTTTTGGTCGGCGTGTCGATGTAACTTGTTTCTCAAAGGTTATGTAACAATTATCTATTGTATTGATTGAGACGTTTGTTTTCTGGTTTATAGACATTTGTTACACTTTTTTTGCTGCTTGTTGTTCTTCTAATGCGCTTTTTTTCTTAACTTTGCAGCATTTAGGACGTAAACCTCTTAGACTCATCACTCAGACAATGATGAAACGTTTCATTTACCTTTCCATCATGGACGCCCCACGGGTCGTCTCTACATGTTTTTGTTTTTTTGCTGCTCTGTTTTTGTGTCTATGCAGCATCAACGCTCAGCCGACTGTCCGTCAATACACAGTGGCTGACGGATTACAGACGGGACAGGTGCGCCAGATTGTTGAACTGCCGAATGGGCAGATTTTCGTGGCGACCGAGGGTATGTTCTTTTTGCAGAACGGCGAGCGTTTCGTTCCGCTCTCTTGTCGTCTTGACAGTGTCCGTGCCTTGAATGGTTTTGGTAGCCATCAGTGTATGTGGCAGGGCGATTCGCTACTGTGGCTTAAGGACTTCTATTCGTTGTATCTGCTGGATGTGCGTCAGCGTCGGTTCCGTTATGACTACGAAGAGGGGTTGTCGGAGGGGCTGGTGCGCCGTTTCGTCGAGCCTGAGTTCGATTCGTTGGAGTTGCGGAATCGTGAGTATCTGGATGTGCATCGCCCTTTGTTTGATTCTGTCAGGTGCGTGGTGGGACTGGAGGATGAGGGGCTTACGGCTTTCTGCGAGGACCGACAGGGCGGTGTGTGGATGGGGACGACGGGTAGCGGCATTGTCTATATGGGTCCTGTGGGACATCGTGTGAATGTGTGCGAGATAGGGGACGATGTGGCTCGTCGGATGGTGTCGCTGGGTGACGGACTGTTGCTGGTGGGTGGCGAAGGGGGCATCTATGTGTTTGATGTGCGCACCAACAGGGTGGTGAAGTCGCTGGCAAGGGGTTCGTTTCATTGTACTGAAATGTCGAAGGATGTGCGTGGCCGTGTGTGGGTGTGTACGAATCAGGGGCTTTATGTCTATGCTGAGGGGAATCTGGACCTCTATGACACTTCGACGACGACGGGGCTGGTTCATAACTATATGCGCCTGGCTTTGCCTTTGGAAGACGGTCGTGTGCTTGTCTGCAACCTGATGCACCATCTGGGCTACCTGTATCCCGAGGAACGGCGGTTTGAGTTGCTCAACGAGAAGATCCCGATCTTGGATAACTACAGGACGATGATATGCGCTGCGCCGTTGGGACAGTCTACGCAGCATGTGTTGGTGTTGACGCAGAATGGTGTCTTTGTGCTGGATACGCGCCATGACCGCTGTCTGCCTTTCGATGCGGTGAATGGGGCGATGCGCTACAGTAATAAGTATAATTGTGTGCTGCATGACAGCAGAGGACGTCTGTGGCTGGGCACGCAGAACGGACTTTTGATGCTGACAACTCAGCAGGAAAGCCCACAGGTGTGGGAGATGCGTCGTGTGACCGAGGCTGACGGGCTTTCCAACACGTGCATTCAGAGTCTTGCCGAGGACCCTTATGGTCATATCTGGGTGGGTACGTCGTGGGGTATTAACCGAATTGAGGTGGATGACGACGGCCATTTGCGTATTCGCTGGCTGGGTGCCTTCGAGGGAGTGCCTTCGGTGGAGATGTTTGAACGTGGCATCTGTATGTTGACGGACGGACGTGTGTATTTTTCGACGTTGCAGGGGCTGGTCACGTTCCGTACCGACAATTTTGCACAGCCGCTTGAACAGCCTTCGGTCGTGCTCGTCGGCCTGAGTGTCGATGGTGAGGAGATGCCGATGGAGTTGCTTTCGCTCGAACTGTCCTATCGTCAGAATGACATCAGTATGCAGTTTTCAGCGCTCAACTATGCGAGTCCTGAGCGTACGCTCTACCGCTATCGGCTGCTCGGCCTCGATGCTGCCTATTCATACAGTCGAGGCGCGGTAGCAGATATTCACTATTATGCCCTGCGTCCTGGCACCTATACGATGGAGGTACAGGCATCGGTGGGCGACGGTGAGTGGGGACCCGTATTGAAGAAGCAGATTGTGATTAGTCCGCCGATATGGTTCACGTGGTGGGCGCTTATCTTGTATTTCCTGTTGGGAGGCGGTCTGTTGCTCTGGCTGCTACATATCTATCTGAAGCGTCGTCAGGCGAAGTTGGAGCGTGAGAACGAGGCGCGTGTGAACAAACTCTTTGAACTGCGTGAAGAGGCTCTCCGCCAGTTTGCCCAGAATGCCGGTGTCGAGCAGGAGAAGGTGGCTGCCCACTGCGACAAGGAAAAGACGGACGAGATGGATAACCTTGTGACGCGGATGATGAAGTATATCGGAAAGAACATGGACAACACGGACTACACGGTCGATCAGTTGGCACGCGACATCGGCATGAGCCGTGCCAATCTGTACAAGCGGATGCAGACGGGGTTGGGCATTACGCCGAACGAGTTTATGCGTAATGTCCGTCTGAAGCGTGCGGCGCAGTTGCTGGCCGAGACAAGCCTCGAACCGTCGCGCATCGGTCTGCTTGTCGGCTTCCAAACGCCGCGCTATTTCAGTCAGTGCTTTGTCCGTCTCTTTGGTGTCACGCCCAAAGAATACAGGGAAGGCAAGAAGTGAAGGCCTGGGTTCAGAACTGGAAATAGATGAAGGGCTGAACGTCGCTCGACTTCACCTGTATGACGATGAAGATGACGGCGACGATGAGCAGGGCCTGCACCACGAGGGGCGATCGTGTGACGAACTGCTGGCTGCGGTCGGACCACGACTGCGGCAGGAAGTGGAGCACGTAGCCAAGCAGCATGAGCAAACCTACGGCCCAGTAACTGGTAGCCCACTGCAGGAAAATCTGCGGCTGGAAGTTGGTGAAAATCTGCTCCAGCATGAGGAATGAACCTTCGAACGTCTGGTTGCGGAAGAATATCCAGGCGAAGGCAGCGAGGTGGAAGGTGATGAGTATGCGCCACCACGACACGCCCGAAGTGCCTTCTTTCTGTCGGTTGAGAAACGATGTGTTGAAGAGTTTGTCAACGACCAGCATCAGTCCGTGGAAACCGCCCCAGACGATGAAGTTGAGCGAGGCTCCGTGCCACAGGCCTCCCAGCAGCATCGTAATCATCAGGTTGAGATACTGACGGAACTTGCCTTTGCGATTGCCGCCGAGTGAGATGTACAGGTAGTCCTTCAGCCACGAGGACAGGCTGATGTGCCAACGACGCCAGAACTCGGTGATGCTCTGTGACTTGTAAGGCGAGTCGAAGTTCTTCGGGAACTGGAAGCCGAGCAAGAGTGCCAGACCGATGGCCATATCGGAGTAGCCTGAGAAGTCGCAGTAAATCTGAAGCGTGTAGCCATAGACGGCAAGGAGGTTTTCCAGACCGCTGTACAGGTCGGGCTGGGCAAAGACGCGCTCGACGAAGTTAACTGAGATGTAGTCGCTGATGACGGCTTTCTTGAACAGACCTGCGATGATGAGGAATACGCCGCGGCCTATCATCTCGTTGGTCACACAGAGCGGACGACGTATCTGCGGAATGAAGTCGCGGGCACGGACGATGGGACCAGCCACGAGTTGCGGGAAGAAACTGACGTAGAAGGCGTAGTCCAGCATCGAGTCCAGCGGCTTCAACTGGCCGCGGTAGATGTCGATGGTGTAACTGAGCGACTGGAACGTGAAGAACGAGATGCCGACGGGAAGGAAGATGTCGAGGGCCGAGAAGGTGCCGCCCGTGAGGCTTGCCCACATCTCGCCGAAGAAGTTGGTGTACTTGAAGTAGAAGAGCAACCCGAGGTCGAGGGTGAGCGAGAAGATGATGAGGAACTTGGCGGTCATGCGGCTTGTGTCCCTCACTTCGGCAATCATGCGTGCCATGTAGTAGTCGCTCACCGTGACGATGGCGAGGAGGAAGAAGTAGAAGCCGCTGCTCTTATAATAGAAGTAGTAGGAGAACGCCGTCACGAACATGAGCCGCAGCGTCGTCTTTGTGCCCAATGCCCAATAGACGAGGGAGAAACCGAGAAACAGCAGCAGGAACACACCGCTGCTGAAAATCATCGGTGCTGTCGGGTCGTATGTAAGTTGTTGGAGCACTCGGCTCCAGTCGATGTTGAACATAGTTTACTCTTTCGTCTCTGTTTGTTCGTATGCCTGCACGATGGCTTCGCCGAGCAGGGTACCCTGTAGCGTGTACGCCTCGGCGGTGTAGTGGATGCAGTCGTTCTGCATGAGTCCTGCGTTACGCCAGTTGGTGGTGGCGTGTGTTGCCCCGCCTGCGATTTCAAAGAGGTTCCACAGGGCGCAGTTGTTCTGCTTGGCAAACGTGTCGATGGCCCGTGCAACGGTTTCTGTGCGTGGGTTGACGCCGTGCGACGTATTGTAGTGCCAGCGTCCGCGACGGTCGCGCCAACGGTGTCCGTAGGTCGTGATGTAAGACCCTGGTGGGGTGGTGAGCAGGAAGTGGACGCCTGGGCATCGGCGTGCGATGCTTTCGGTGAGTTGTTTCAGCGTGGCGATGTGCTGGTCACTGTCGAAGTGTCCGTGGGCTTCGTTCGTGCCGAAACTGATGATGACCAGGTCGGGACGGAAGGCGGCGATGTCGTCGAGTTTGTCCGACTCGCAGTAGCGGCTGGCGTGTGCACCGTTCTGGGCCAGATAGTCGAACGTGATGCCGCCGTCTATCTCAGGAGCGACGTCGAGGTCAATCCCTTCAAGACCACCTGTGCCGAGTTGCTGTTGAAGCACTGCGCCGACGGCATGGGGCAGATAGTTGCCGCGTACGTGGCTGTCGCCAATCTGCAGGATGCGGACTGCCTCGCCTTGGTGCATCCGCTGGAAGAGCGGGGCGAGCGCATCGGCGTAGGTAAGCGCATTGGGCTTTGTGCCACGGAACGAGGACGGCAGTTGTGTCGCAGGCCTGGCGGTGGTTGCCTCTTCAGATGCACTTGCGCTGCGGGTGGGGAAGGCCGTCTGTGCCATTCCCCCTGTCTTGGTGACAAGGGTGTAGGCTGTCAGTACGAACATGGCGACGTAAACGACAATAACGCTGATATAGACTTTCTTGTACTTCAAAATGAGGGAGATGAGATGTTGCATTCTATGGATTTTAGGGGTGTCGGCGGTCGTAGTTCTCCTTGCCGTTGATGAGCACGTCGTAGAGAATCTTGGCGAGTGCCTTGCCTCCGTTGAAGTTGATGTGTGTGTAGTCGAGGTTGGCCTGCTTCTCTTCTTTCATACGTGCGATGCTGCCGTCGCCGCCCATGGCTTCGTAGAGATTCCAGAAGGCGACGTGGTTGTCGCTGGCCATCTTGCGCTGGAACTGCATCAGTTCGACCACGCCAGGCATGGTGTGCATCAGTCCGTCGGTGCCTTTCTGTCCACGGTCGCTCACACTGACCACGAGGATGCTGGCTGTGGGGAACGCCGCTTTCAGGTGCTGGATGCTTTCGTCCATCTGACGGGTGTAGTAGGTGTAGTCCTTCGACTTCTTGTTGGCTACGTTGAGACCGTAGTGAAGGATGATGAGGTCGTACGGGCGCAGGGCGTTGAACTGGCGTAGCGTCTCCATAGGAAGGCTCTTGAGAAACCAGCCGTTTCCGCTGCGCATGGCAAAGTTATCGACCGTCACGCCTTGCGTGCCGTCGAGCGCTATACCGTACAGTCGGCCGCTGCCGTGAGCCCTCACCGTGATGCTGCTGATGTTGCCGCGCAGGGTCTCAGCCTGAACACCGCTGCCACTTCCTCCGTCGGATGCAGGTGCTGCCACTTCCTGCTTCACGCGCACTTCTTTCATTACCGTGTCGCCGAATTCATCGACGCTGTCGGTCGGCACCAACTGGGTGACATAGACGGGTTCGGGATTGGCGGGCATGGCACTGCTTCCGCGCAGAGTCTCCGTCTCGCCGCCGTTGAGGCTGGCAGTGAGGCTGAGGCTGCCTCCGTCGGTGAAATAGACCGTTGCCTCATCCACCGAGGCGAGATGCTGCGGATAGAAGTTCTTCTGGCACTTCAGCGTCGTCATGCCCGTCGCAGCAGGCACGTAGTAGCGGCCTGCCAGACCTGCCAGCGAGGCGTTGTAGCCCGAGCGGTCGTTGGCATTGTGGTCAGCCCAGCCGCTTGCACTGTGGATGACGGTGGTGCGGAATCCGGCCACGATGCTCTGCATGTCCACCCATCCGACACCCTTTCCGCCGAACCGCGTCTGAAAGAGGTCGCGCAGTTCGCTGGTGAGGATGTCGCCCTCGACAAACGAGTCGCCGAAGTAGGCAATGCGCACGGGACGGTTCTTCGATTCTCGGAGAGCCTTGTAGAAGAAGTCCATCATGCGCACCGACCCGTCCGTGCTGGCGAAGTCCTCGATGGGCACCATGCCGTCAGGCACGCTGTCCTCGACCTCCACCTCCTCGACCTGTACCAGCGACTGGTCGAGCACCTCCTCGGGCGGCACTCCCTGCTGCTCGTCGGCAGCGACTTCGGCAAGGTTACGCCCGAGGCTGTCCCGCTGCTGCACGTCGCCGAGGATGTTGACGCGCCGCAGGAGGGTCTCGCCAATCGAGAGGCGCGGCAGGTAGAACAGCCCGATGAGCGCACCGACGACGAGAAGTGTGAGCAGAAAAGTCTTATAGAGTTGATTCTTCACAATGACGGTTTTAGTGGCAGGAATTTATGGAGGAGTTATAGCGAATGTGTGGGGTGTTTATAGAGACGAAAGAACGTCAACCCCAAGTGAACGGCCGAAGCATTGTCCCTATAAATTCTCTATGACTCCCCTATAAATTCTCTGTAAATTCCTTGAATAACATTTTCGGACTGCAAAGTTACGAACTTTTCGGCGCATAATTGTTGCTTGCGGCGGCTTTTTCGTCTTTTTTCAGATTTTTTGTGCCGAAAGTTAAAATTTATACCTAACTTTGTGGCAACCAAGCACGCACAAAAGACACTTCAAATGTAACGCTAAGTGCTTAGCGTCATCACGCCAAGTGCTTAGCGTGCGAACGCCAAGTGCTTAGCGCGAAAATTCCAAGTACTTGGACAAGCCGATAAAACACACTCAAAAAACATCTATATGGAACTTAAAATCAATCGAATTCACCGTGTGCTTATGGCGGTGCTGTGCCTCCTGTACGTGTCGGTCACGGCGCAGGCCCAGCCACGCAACGACATTGCCGAGTTGCAGCAGCCGCGACTGGTCGTCGGACTGGTTGTTGATCAGATGCGCTGGGACTACCTGACGCGATTTGCCGACCGATACGGCGACGGCGGTTTCCGACGCATCATGCGCGAAGGCTACAACTGCAACCGCACCTTTATCAACTACCTGCCTGCCGTCACCGCCGTCGGCCACTCGTCGGTGTGGACAGCCACCGTTCCTGCCTTCCACGGCATCACTGGCAACCATATCTACAAGGACGGACGGCGCACCTACTGCACCACCGACACGACGGTACTGGGCGTCGGTTCGCTCGACAGAAACGGACGGCCCGACCCACGTGCCTACGGATCGCAGGAGTCGCCCCGCAACCTGAAATGTACGACCATCGGCGACGAACTGCGGCTGGCGACCAACTTCCGCTCGAAGGTCGTCGGCGTGGCACTCAAGGACCGTGCCTCCATCTTGCCTGCCGGCCATGCGGCCAATGCGGCCTACTGGATGGACGACCGTTCGACCAACTTCATCACCAGCACCTACTACATGGATGACCTGCCACAGTGGGCAAAGGACTTCAATGCGCAGCGGCTCGGCGACAAGTACATGAAGAACCTGAAGAAAGGCCATTGGGACCTGCTCTACGACGAGAAGACCTATGTGCAGAGTGCGCCGCGAGGACAGCGCTGGGAAGACAGCCTGAACGGTTCGCTGAAGCAGTCGCCGTGGGGCATGACGATTACCTTCGACATGGCACGTGCCGCAGTCGAGGGTGAAAACCTCGGACACAACCCC
>JAIKWU010000006.1 GCA_024684455.1 Bacteroidaceae bacterium
TACGCACCGCTCTTCGCACGCAAGGGCACCAACAACTGGAACCCCAACCTCATCTACTTTGACAATCATCGTCCGTTCCTCACCTGCAGTTACTATGTGCAGCAGATGTTCGGCCTGTCCGCTGGTCAGTACTATTACGGCGACTGTGTCACCATCGCCGATGCCACCGACCTGCAGGGTGCTTCCGTCGTTCTCAATACGAAGACGCGCCAACTCTTCGTCAAACTCTGCAACGCCAGTGCCGACGCGAAGAAAGCCTCGATTGACCTCAGCCGCTTCCGTTCGATGAAGAAAGAGGCACAGCAGACCACCCTCAGCGGTCAGCCCGACGACGAGAACAACTTCGACGCACAGCCCATCGCGCCGAAGACCGAGACCGTGAAGGTTGCGAAGCAGATGACTCTTGACCTTGCACCCTACACCTTCACGATGCTTCAAATCGCCCTCTAATCTCACGTTTCACTATATCGCCAAGCGCTTGGAAAAAACACTCCAAGCGCTTGGCGTTTTTACGCTAAGCGCTTAGCGTGAAAACGCCAAGTGCTTAGCGAGAATACTCCAAGTACTTAGCGTGAAATCTCCAAGTACTTGGAAGCAATTATTATTTTTTGCTGAAAAATGAAAAAAAACCGGGAAAAGTTTTGCAGAAAGAAAGAGAATGTTTAACTTTGCCGTCGAATTAAAAACAAAAACGTCAAAAAACGATGAAAATGACAGCTAACTTCTGGTGGTGGCAATGCTCAGGATTCTAAACGTCGTGAGAAGATTGCTGCGTATCAGAAAGTCATGCTGAACAGAGATACAAAGAGGCCAGTCGTTCTTGCGACCGGCCTCTTTTCTTAGCCCCCCTCTAACTCCCCCCGATAGGGGGAGAATTCCAAAAACAATGAAATCAATATCAACAATACAAACACCCTAATTATTAACTCAAGCTTCTGAACTCCTCCCCTATTGGGGGAGGTCGGGAGGGGGCTTATAAAATTTACTCATTATGAAAGAAAGACAGAAAAGGTTTTTCCTCCCCGAGAGTGAAATCCCAACCGCTTGGTACAACATCCAGGCCGACATGGTCAACAAGCCCATGCCACCGCTCAATCCTCAGACGAAGGAACCGTTGAAGGCTGAGGACCTCTTCCCCATCTTCGCCGAAGAACTGGCTCGCCAGGAGATGAACCAGACGGACGCATGGATTCCCATTCCCGAACCTGTCCGCGAGATGTACAAGTTCTACCGCTCTACGCCGCTGGTACGTGCTTACGGACTGGAGGAAGCACTGGGCACGCCGGCTCACATCTATTTCAAGAACGAGAGTGTGTCGCCCGTGGGTAGCCACAAACTGAACTCGGCTCTGGCACAGGCCTACTACAACAAGGTGCAAGGTGTGACGAACATCACCACCGAAACGGGTGCCGGCCAGTGGGGTGCTGCCCTGTCGTATGCTGCCAAGGTGTTCGGGCTGGAATGCGCTGTCTATCAGGTGAAGATTTCTTATAACCAGAAGCCATATCGTCGCAGCATCATGCAGACCTTCGGTGCGACCGTCGAGGCATCGCCGTCGATGTCAACACGCGCTGGTAAGGACATCATCACACGCGACCCGATGAACCAGGGTTCGCTGGGTACGGCTATTTCCGAGGCTATCGAACTGGCTGTCTCGACACCCAACTGCAAATATACGCTGGGTTCGGTGCTGAATCACGTGGCGCTGCATCAGAGTGTCATCGGTCTTGAAGCCGAAAAGCAGATGGAGATGGCTGGCGAATATCCCGACATGGTCATCGCCTGCTTCGGTGGCGGTTCAAACTTCGGTGGCGTCGCCTTCCCATTCATGCGCCACAACATCCTGAATGGCAAGAAAACGCAGTTCATCGCAGCCGAACCTTCGTCATGCCCGAAACTCACACGCGGCGTCTTCCAGTATGACTTTGGCGACGAAGCCGGTTACACACCGCTGCTGCCGATGTACACCCTCGGTCACAATTTCATGCCCGCCAACATCCATGCCGGCGGTCTGCGCTATCACGGTGCAGGCGTCATCGTCAGCCAGTTGCTGAAGGACGGCCTGATGTCGGCTGTGGACATTCCACAACTCGAGACCTTTGAGGCTGGTGTTCTCTTTGCACGCAGCGAGGGTATCATTCCGGCACCGGAGTCGAGCCACGCCATCGCCGCCACGATTCGTGAGGCACTGAAGTGCAAGGAAACAGGCGAAGAGAAAGTCATCCTCTTCAACCTCAGCGGCCACGGACTCATTGACATGAGCGCCTACGACCAGTATCTGGCAGGCAACCTGCAGAACTACGAAATCACTGACGAGGATGTTCAGAAGAACATCGCAAGCCTTGAGAAAGTGATCTAAACGAAGAAGTCCCCTCCGGTGAGGGGACTTCTTTTCTTATTTCTCTACTCTTATTCGGGCATCAACCGCAATCACGTCGTCACCATCGGCGAGGAGCGGATTGATGTCCATTTCTTTGATTTCTGTCGCAAATCGGAGTAGGGTTGAGAGGCGGACGATGATTTCCGCAAACTTGCGTTGATTGATGCCTTTCTTGCCGCGTGTGCCAGCCAAGATTTTATAGGCACGCAGCGAGTGAATCATGCTTTCGGCTTCGGCGTAAGAAAGCGGTGCAAGGCCGCTGCTGACGTCGCGTAGTACCTCGACAAAGATGCCGCCCAGTCCGCACAGCACAACATGGCCGAAACGCGGTTCGTACTTCGCTCCGATGAACAGTTCGGTGCCGCGCAACATCTTCTGCACCATCACCGCGGTCGCACCCTCGATGCGCATCATGCGGTCATACTCTGCAGCCAACACCTCGCGACTGCGGATGTTGAGTGCCACGCCGCCTACGTCGCTCTTGTGAACAGGCCCCACCACTTTTGCCACTACAGGGTAACCAGTGCGGTCGGCAAAGTTCAGCACCTCGTCTTTCTCTTCGCTGACGAACTCCGGCACCGTCGGGATGCCTGCACTTTCCAACAACTCATGCACGGTCGATGGAGTGACGTAGCCGCTGTCCTGGAGGTTGTCAATAATCTTGCGTATTCTGGGCACATCGACGCCATGCACGACGACATTCTGGTCGGCAGGCTCGGGTGTCTTCATCACCTGAGTGAGGGCGGTGGCGAGCGTCACCTCATCACTGAAGTTGACGTGTCCGCGGCTGAGGAACTCGTGAACTTCGGGGCCTGCGGTGTTGACGCTGGGGAGAATCGGGAAGATGGGTTTACTGCATTCGCTAATCTTTCGGTGCAACACGTCGTAGGCTTCGTAGAGCGTCACGAGGCCAGGTGTGCCGAAGATGACCATGATGGCATCGATGTCGTCAAACCGCTTTTCGCAGAAGTCGATGGCGATGCCCAGTTGCTCGGGCGTGCCAGTGGCAAGGATGTCGATGGGGTTTGCAACCGACGAACCAGGCAGGAGTTGTGCCTTCAGTTCTTCGGCTACTTCTCCCGACAGTTGGGGCACGTTCATGCCACCCTTCGACAGCGCATCGGTGAGCATGACGCCAGGTCCGCCGGCATGGGTGACAATGGCGAAATTCTTACCTGTGAAGCGTGGAAGGGTGAAGATGCACCCCACCGTCGTCAGTTCCTCGCGTGAATAGCAGCGAACGATGCCCGCCTTTCTGAACAAGGCTTCGACGGCTGAGTCGCTCGACGCTATGGCACCCGTGTGGCTCGTTGCCGCACGGCTTCCGCTTTCGCTCGACCCCGCCTTGATGGCGGCGATGCGGCAGCCCTTGCGGATGAGGCTTGTGGCATGGAGCAGCAGACGGTCGGGGTCGGCGATATTTTCGATGTAGAGCAACTTCACCTTCGAGTCGCGTTCGGGGTCGAAATGTTCGTCCATATACTCCAGTACACTTTCCACACCAATCTGGTGTCCGTTGCCGACCGACCAGGCCGAGTTGAACGGCAGGCCTTTCGTGACAGCACTTTCGAGCACATAGACCGCCGTCGCACCGCTGCTGCTGATGAAATCGACGCCCTGGGGTGTCAGACGTGGAATGGG
Organism: Bacteroidaceae bacterium; assembly: GCA_024684455.1. GTDB lineage: Bacteria > Bacteroidota > Bacteroidia > Bacteroidales > Bacteroidaceae > UBA3839. Next base: position 4,022 of record JAIKWU010000006.1, read on the forward strand.
AAGGGTGAACACCGAGTGGTGGTGGCGTGTCAGCAGGCCGATGCAGTTCGGGCCGATGAGCGCACAGCCGTATTGCTCGCACGTGTCGAGGATGCGCTGTTCGAGCGCAGCACCTTCGGCCGTCTCCTCGCCGAACCCTGCCGAGATGATGATGAAGGCGCGAACCTGCTTGTCGCGTGCCAACAGTTCGACATAGTCGGGACAGAAACGGGCCGCCACGACCAGGATGGCGAGGTCGGTCGGCGGTAGTTCCTCGGCATTGCGAAAGGCGCGTATGCCCTGCACCTCGTCCTCTTTCGGGTTGACGATGCGGAGCGTGCCTGCGAATCCCCCGTTGAGGATGTTGCGAACCACGGCACCGCCAGGCTTGTGGGTGTTGTTCGAGCCACCGATGACGACGATGCTCTGCGGATGGAGAAGTTGTTCGTTGATCATATCTTTATGCAACAGTTTGAGTGGACGTCGCAGTACTTGGAAAATCTACGCCAAGTGCTTAGCGTCGTCACTCCAAGTGCTTAGCGTCATCACGCCAAGTGCTTAGCGTGGTATGTCCACATGCTTTCACACGCACAAAGATAGTGAATAAAATACAGAAGAACAGCGTTTTTTACAGATTTTATTCGCAGATGCGAGAAAAATGCAAAATAGTCTGCAAAAAACTACGGTATCTTTCGATTTATTGCTAACTTTGCAAGGGAAAAAACAGTACACAAGCACAAAACCCTTTAACATTCATCGTAACATGGTAAAATCTGAGATGATCTGGAATCCGAACAAAGAATGCATGAGTCTTGACGAACGTCGTGAACTGCAAGGACGCAGGTTGCGCAAAATCGTCACCTACGTCTATCATAATGTCCCCTTCTACCGCCACAAGTTGCAGGAGATGGACATCACACCCGACGACATCCGCACCATCGACGACATTGTCAAACTGCCCTTCACCACGAAGAAAGACCTGCGCGACAACTATCCCTTCGGACTGCAGGCTGCGCCACAGAGCGAAATCATCCGTATTCACGCTTCGTCGGGCACGACGGGCAACCCCACCATCGTCGGCTACACACGCAAGGACATCGGCGTGTGGACCGAATGCATGGCACGCTGTCTGACGGCCTACGGTGTTACTCGCAACGACATCTTCAGCGTGGCCTACGGCTACGGACTGTTCACAGGAGGTCTCGGTGCCCACAACGGCGTCGAGATGGTCGGTGCCAGCGTAGTGCCAGCCTCGACGGGCAACACCGAGAAGCATGTCAAATTGATTCGCGACCTCGGCATCACAGGCATTGCCTGCACACCGTCCTACGCCCTCTATCTGGCCGAGACGATGGACCGTATGGGCGTAACCAAGAACGACATCAACCTGCGCGTCGGTGCCTTCGGCGCAGAGCCGTGGACCGAGCAGATGCGCACTGAAATCGAAGAACGCCTCGGACTGAAGGGCTACAACATCTACGGTCTGAGCGAGGTGATGGGGCCCTCCGTCAGTTACGAATGTGAAATGCAGCACGGCAGCCACATCAACGAGGACCATTTCTTCCCCGAAATCATCGACCCTGTGACCCTCGAACGTCTGCCCAACGGACAGACCGGCGAACTCGTCTTCACGACACTCACTAAGGAAGGTATGCCTGTGCTCCGCTATCGCACACGCGACCTATGCACGCTCCTCGACGGCGAGTGTGAATGTGGACGCACGACAGTGCGCATGGGACGCATCCAGGGACGTTCGGACGACATGCTCATCATCCGAGGCATCAACGTGTTCCCCTCGCAGGTCGAGAGCGTCGTGCTCTCCATGCCGGAGTTTGCCCCTCGCTACATGCTCATTGTCGATCGTGTCAACAACCTCGACACCCTCACCGTACAGGTCGAAATCCGTCAGGAATACTTCACTGACGTCTTCGACACGCCTGCCGCCATCGATGCACTCGAAAAGAAACTGTCGGCACGCCTGAAGAGCGTCCTCAGCATCGCTGCCAAGGTGCAACTCAAGGCGCCCAACACCATCGAACGCAGCCAAGGCAAGAGCGCACATGTGATTGATAAGAGAAACTTGTAAAGACCCACCCCCCGGCCCCTCCCTGGAGGGAGGGGAGTGGTAACTAAGAACACATAATAATATATATATATGAATACGAATCAAGATTGTGGAGTATCTACTCCCCTCCCTCACAGGGAGGGGCAGGGGGGTGGGTCTCCCTATTTCAACCCCGAACTCGAAACCATGCCCCGCACCGAGTTGGAAGCCCTCCAACTGGAGCGTCTGCAGAAGACTGTGCGCCACTGCATGAATGCCGAGTTCTACCGAGAGAAATTTGCCGAACTCGGCATTACGCCCGACGACATACAGTCGCTCGACGATGTCAGAAAATTGCCCTTCACCACGAAGGACGACCTGCGTGAGCACTATCCCTTCGGACTGGCCTGCGTGCCGCTGAGGGACTGCACACGTCTGCATTCGTCGAGCGGAACCACCGGTAATCCCACCGTCGTCCTCCACACACAGCGCGACCTTGACGAGTGGGCCAACGCAGTCGCACGTTGCCTCTGGATGGTAGGCAGCCGTCCTGAAGACGTCTTCCAGAACTCTGCCGGCTACGGCATGTTTACCGCAGGCCTGGGCTTCCAGTACGGTGCCGAGAAAGTAGGTATGCTCACTGTCCCTGCTGCCGCTGGCAACACGCTACGTCAGATTAAGTTCATCCGCGACTTTGGTACGAACGTTCTCCATGCCATCCCTTCCTACGCCTCGCGCATCTACGAAGTGATGAAGGAACAGGGCGTTGACCCGCGTCGCGACACACAACTGCGCATCCTCTGCATCGGTGCCGAGCCGCACAGCGAGGAGCAGCGTCAGCGCATCGAGCAGAACCTCGGTGTGAAAGCCTACAACTCCTACGGCATCAGCGAGATGATGGGACCGGGCGTCGCCTTTGAGTGTCAGCAGCAGAACGGCCTGCACATCTGGGAGGACTACTTCATCGTCGAAATCATCGACCCTGTCACCCTCGAACCTGTGCCCGACGGCCAACTCGGCGAACTGGTCCTCACGACCATTAACCGCGAGGCCATGCCCCTGCTGCGCTACCGTACCCGCGACCTCACTCGCATCCTGCCAGGCGAATGTGCCTGCGGACGTCACCATCGTCGTCTCGCCCGTCTGCAAGGACGCTCCGACGACATGATCATCCTCAAGGGCGTCAACATCTTCCCCATTCAGATTGAGAAGATTCTGCTCAAGTTCAAGGAACTCTCGACCGACTACCTCATCACGCTTGAGACGAAGGAGGAGGGCGACGTCATGACCATCGAGGTCGAACTCTCACAACTCTTCACCGACGACTACGCCCAGTTGAAGAACCTTGAACGTGAAATCACACGCCAACTGAAGGACGAAATCCTCATCACGCCCCGCCTCCGCCTCGTCAACAAAGGCACTCTCGCCGTCAGCGACGAGAAGAAGGCCGTGCGTGTCAAGGATTTGAGAAAACTGTTCTAACAAGAAGACCCTCTCCTTCCCAAGGGCGGGGAGTGGTCACTATTTTTACATAACATCAAGTAGAATACTCCCCACAAACATTCTACGCCCTCCCCTTGGGGAGGGAAGGGGAGGGGTCTTTATGATTCACCAACTTTCCATTTTTCTGGAGAACACCAGCGGCACACTCATCACCGTGCTCCAACAGTTGAAAAAAGCCAATGTTCAACTCATCTCCATGACTATTGCCGACACGGCAGAGTATGGCATCCTCCGCATTATCTGCGCCGAACCCCTCCGCGCCTGTGACGTGCTCAAAGAGGCAGGCGTGGCCGTTGCTCTCAGCGACGTATTCGCTCTCGAACTCGACAACCGCCCAGGCGCAGGTGCCGATGTCGTCGAAGCCTTCAGTGCCGCTGGCATCAGTCTCTCCTACATCTACACCTTCCACATGCGTGGCAAGGGCATTATGATTTTCCGCACCGACAATGCCGAACTGGCTGCCCAAGTCATCACCGACAACAAGTTCCTCACCATCGAAGAAGAGGAACTGGAGAAGTGGGTGTAAGGTTCTGACATTTCATAAATAAAGAACTCACCCGGCATGTCATGATGCTGGGTGAGTTCTTTTTGTCAATTTATCAGAAACTTTCGCGGTTTATACGCCAGTTGGTTGTAGTCGTTTAGCAATGAAGCATTGGAAAAAACGATGCCGTCGTGTTTCTCTGTCCCATTGCTTTCGTGAGCATGGCCGAACAGATGATAACGCGGTTTGACCTCAAACACTCGATTCCGCAGCGGCGCATTCCCCCAATGGATGCCTGCTGATGCGTCAAGAATCATAACGGGTGGTTCATGCGTGACAAGCACATCGACGCCGTCGGGTATCAGCGTCTCTCGATGATTGTAAGCAAGTCCAAAGAACTTCACACCCTCAATCTCCACACCCCTGTCTTGCAGAAAATGCACATTCTCAGGTAAATCCTCGATTCCTTCCGCATCCCACAAGCACAAATCGTGATTGCCCGTCACAAAAATCTTGTGCGCGAATGGCAAATCAATAAACCAGTTGAGAAAGTCCAGTACCTCCTCCTCTGTGCCATTATGGCTGATGTCACCACTATGAATGATGACATCAGCCTCTGGCATATCCTTTGTCCTGTGATGTAAGCCATGAGTATCAGAGAGATGTAGAATTTTCATTCGTGTGAAACGACTTTTGTATCATCATTTGGCTTATCTACATAGAAGAACCAAGTTTGCCAGCATCAACTCTTTTCGATGATATTAGCGATATGGAATCACCGTCGTTCAAAACTATAACGCGCCACTCGTCACTGAACTCCTTGGCAAATGCTTCTGGCTTTTCTGTGTGGATTGGAATGATGCCCTTGGGATGCAGCAAACGGAAGAACTCACGCAAGTCTGCCATATCAATATGACCACTGGTGTGCATATAATCGAAATCTTCATCCAGCGATTTAGCTAGATTCTCATTGTATGCCTCTGAACCTTCTTTGACGTAGCCGTTCCACATCGAAAGAACTTTCTTTTTCTCCCCTGGTATTTGGTCAATCAACTTATCAAAATGCCGATTAGCACGAGCTATAAGGACATACCCATGTTCACTTAGGGCCTTCTTAAAGCTGTCAGAAACGAAGAAACAGTTCCTATTGTTCATATTGGGAATCAGAACTTTTGGCTTATACTTTTCATATTGGAATAACTTCGAATTTGTCCAAATGGAGCCGCTATTAACCACAGTGTTCATCACTTCTTTCTGATATTCATCCACATAGAAGGTACGATGAGCCTTACATGCTGCATGATAAAGGGCGAACAGTCTGTCAATATTGGTCGATGAAAGATAGACTACGCATCCCTTGTTTTCTTTGAATAGCGTTTCAAAGTCTGTCTGAAGCTTTGATTCTTTCTTGCTAGCCGCCTCTGGGCGTGAAACGTTGGTTCCTTCACAAACAATATAATCTACTTCGCTAACATACTGTTTTAACATCTTAGGAGTCTTACCACTCCTGAAGCCATGTAATCGGAAATCACCAGTATGATAGACTGATACTCCATCAGCGACAATCTTGAAAGCATACGCATCGAAAGCAGAATGGTCAACTGTCACAGGCATTATCTTAAAGGGACAATTAGGTATTTCTAATTCCTTGCCTTCCGTAAATGTATCGACGTGTTCCAACCGTTCAAGCATCATCTTATGAGCATCATTTCTGTTTTTAAGATGGTTAGATAACACTCTTTGAATATCACGTCCCACTTTACCCATATAGATCGGTAGTTCTTTTGGCAACTTGATAATACTGCCTATATGGTCACCGTGATAGTGCGTGATGAGCAGAGCGCTTTTTGAAAGGTCGCCATGCGTCAGGCCCTCTACTTGCAAATCCCCTGTATTCAGGCCTCCTGGCAATTCTTCACCATAATCAACGAACAAACGCCAGCCATTATGCTCGTATTCTGTAACACAACCTCCTATCTGGTGAGTGCCGCGATGAATTCTGATGTTCATTTTTTTATCGATAAGATAGGATTACCTTCATCTTCAATGCAGATACATTTCATATTTGCTTGATTACATGCATCATAAAACTGATTCATGTTTTCTCCTGCATATGCCAGCATGAAATCAGGTTTTTCTTCACTGATAGTACATGCCAAATCCTTAGATAAAATACCTAAATCAATTTTCATATTTAGTATTCCTTGGATTTCTGCAACAAAGGCTTTAAAGTTATTGTCTTTACCTATTGTAGCATTGAACTTTTCTAAATGGTCTATCACTCCAGATTTTGTGTCACTATCAAAATAACCATCTTTAGTCCAGCCAACTGCTCCAAGTCCTTTCTTTAATTCTATTACCGCTAATTTGTTGTTCTTCTTTGGTTGGTAGGCGATGATGTCAAATCGGGGGTGTTTATACTTTGTGTTTGTGTCACGATAAGGACAATCGTCTGCATCGGATACAGAAAACTCAATATCTACTACAACGAAATCCGTTTTATCTTTGTCACGATTAAGCAAAGATATCTTCTGTTGAAGCATGCGTTCTTCATGTTTTGCAACACCTTTAAGAGACTCACTCCATTCATCCATAACCTTCATGGCTGATTCGAAATAACTTTCTGGTTGTTGAGCGGCATCGCAAAATGCTTTATTTCTGCTTTTCTTTTCAAATGCATCTATACCAAACAGATTATCTCTACGATTTTGCAGTGTTTCAAAAACGTCTTTGGCTTTTTTCATAGTCCATCCTTTGTAAGTTACTTGACGATATTCTAATTCGTCATATTTCCCATCCTTAAGCAATTCCATATGAGTTCGAGGTATGTTATCATAGTCCTTTAGTCTATAAAAATAATTAGGATCCAAATTTAGGACATCAGTCTTTATTTCCAAAATTCTTCCACCTTTGTAATAGATGTGAACGGAATCACTGCGGAGATGAATGTCTAGTCCCTTATCTATGTTCATAGGGCATGCATTGTTACATGCATATTGTAATAGCTTATGCCATTTACCCCTTGCTTGCAAATGAGTTAAAATTCTCCTATCCTTATAATCACCTCTTTTAATATATCCCATAATTGTAGAATTATTTAAATCCTTATACTTTTGCAAATTGCAACAAAGATAGGAATTTTATTTGAGAAAACCACGTTTCGTGGCGGAAAACTTGTTAATCATCCTGTATTTATCTTCTTATTTCTTTCCGAATTTCTTCTTTGTCCTTCTGTCTTACGATGCCAGCAACTCTTGTACGTCTATGTTTGTCTGGCTTATGAGATCATACGCTGCTATGTCGCTGAACCCATTCTTGTTCGGTGATAGTAAGTAGATCGATTTCCAATACGCCTTTATGGTTGCCATATTCCAGTATTGCATGGTTGTTCTCAGCACCTTCAATCCAACCTTCCGCCCACATGAGATGATTGCATCGAATGCCAAACATGGACTCATCATTGAGGGTAATGCAACCTCCTATTTGCTCAAGAACGCGATGGATTATTATGTTCATAATTTAATCTTTAAGGAGATAGCATTTATCATCAAGCCATATGACTTTTCTCTCTTTTGCAAAATTATCTTTTTTCTTATATTCTTGATAATATTTAAAACAACGTTTTTGTTCCTCAAAATCAAGAAGAATACCCTTCTTATTAACTTGTTCGTTTGGATTGTATTGATAAGCATAGAGAAATTCTGGTTCAAGAGTCGTGTCTATAAACACCTTTTCATCTATGAGTTCTAACTTCTTTTTTATTTGTAAAATATCATTCATCTCTGATAGAAAAGCATTCCTTGTTTTTTTATCAAAACCTATAGTGTGTACAAATGACTCCGCGTGTTCCTGAACACCCGATGGATCTTTCAAAGCTTTAGTACCCTTTTTAAGTTCTATTACACACAAACGATGGTCGGAATTTCTTATAGCTATTATGTCAAATCGTGGCGAAGGTAAGCCTCCAGATTTTGTTTTTCTCTGTCCTTGATACTTAAAAATAGACTTTGTACTAACTTGGTATTCTAAATCTACAACAGTATATTCAGTCTGGTTGGTATTCAAAATACATATTTGATGTTGAGCCATCTTTTCTGCAACACCTTTGCCTTCAAGAACATTATCCCAATAAAACTTCATCGCAGTTTTTACCGTATTTATATAATCACTAAAGAGACCTTTTTTGAAAAGAGCCATTGCATCTTGTCTCTTTTTCTTGATTTCTTCCCAATTTTCTTCAGATTTCTCGATGTGAGTTCTGAAATAATTCTTATCAAAATCCACACTTGTACGTGAGCTTACCTTCGCTACATTACCTCCTTGATAATAGACATTAAAGCAATCATCACGAATTTGGAGTACCAAATCCTCATTAGATTTAACCAGTTCAACCAAGGGTTTTAATGGCCCTTCTTCAATGTCGTGAAGAAATAACCATTTGTGAATACCACGTTTATTAAAGTTACTCATAATATATTTCTTTAAATTTTTAGATTTAATTACTTGCTCAATTCATGTTTATAACACCGCAATTCTCCATCACACCCATGCTGAATGGATATCTTTTTGCCTTATTTATTGGACACAAATAGAAGAAAATATCAAATCTATCTGCTTTTTATGCTTTGCCAGTTCCTTTTCTATACCTTTTTTATTCATGGAACTAAGTTTACTCAAAGATGTATGCAACAAATATTTTGCTGTAAGTTCTGTAATACCCACTTTTTCTTGAAGATTGTCGGTGGCCTCTTGTGGAAAATGAGATTTCATTATTATTTGAATCACGGTGTCAATCGCCTTATCATCCTTGTCAAAAAGATGTATTAATTCCTTTAATATTACGCCCTTGTTCGCAATCGCCATACAAACTGAAGCAAAATTCTCATCCAAAATCTGATAGAAGTCACCGCTGATTGTTAGAGTGGATTCAGCACCTCTGTTTTTGATTGTTGTTTTCATAATGTCTTGTGTTATAAGTTAAAAGATTAAAAGTTAATAATGATTCTGCTACAAATTTTCAAAAGAAAATATCAGGGACAAAACTAATACGTCCTTTTTCAAAGATATTCTCCTTCTTTCTCAGAGAATGTTAGTAGAACGATTTCCAATACACCTTTATGGTTGCCATATACCAGTATGGCAAGGTTGTTCTCAGCACCTTCAAGCCAACCTTCCGCCCACATGAGATGATTGCATCGAATGCCAAACATGGACTCATCATTGAGGGTGATGCAGCCACATTTGCCATTGGGATGAAATGAAAAGTCATCGTTACCCCTAAGGCAAATTATGTGTATTGAGTGATTGGCCATAAGCCGTTTTGCCATATCGGAATGCTCTGATAATCTGCGAAATGATTCTTCTTTATTCATGTCTTTTTTGAGATGTTACTTAGTGTTGATTTTGCACTGCGGTACGGTTTCGTGCGCACTGTGGTTCGTGTCGGGCTGCACCGCGGTGCGGATGTCAGTGTACTGTGGTACGGTTTTTGGGGCACTTTGCTCTGAGATGGAAGGGAGGTATTCATATGCCACCTGTATCCGCTCTCTCTTTCGTTTCACTACTTGATATTTTGCGTGTAGCGTGCTGGAGAAAGGGATTATGAGTTGGGGCAGGTCATCAAGCATTGCATCCGAGTCGCCGAGAATGAGTCGGAGACGTAGGAGCGTTCCGCTGAGTTGTCCCGTGCGTTGTACATCGGAGATGGCAGAGATGATTTCTGCCATGCTTCGACGGGCGCACCGAAAGTGCTTTCGTTGGTCGTTGATTGTTTCGTTTGGTTTCATAATCAATGTTTGTCTTGTGCTGACTGAACGGCACGCTGCCATTCCGTTGGATAATGAAGTTTCAGGTAGGCTGCCCTGTAGTACGCAAGTGTACAGCTGACATCGTGCGACTTATGGCTGGTATAGGTGTTGCGAAGCATATCGAAGATTTCTTCAAGTTGTTGATGAGAGTATCCGTTCTTGAGTCCTCCTTCCATGAACAGGGCCCTACATATCACAAAGTCTTGGAATGTGTCCATCGGAAAGTGTGACAATAGTCCTTGGTCGGGTCTCCATCCTCCAAAAACCTCCCTTACATCCTGTTCATTGAAAGATTGTATTGACCGCAATGTGTCTGCGTCGTTCAGTGGTATCGTATTCAGAAACTTTTTTTTGTCGGTAAAGAATATGCCGAGTTCTGCCAAAGTTTGTGTGATGTAATCAATACAATACGGCGCCGTTTGTATATTCTGACGTGCTGCACCATGTTGTGAGATTAAACGATCATCATAAATAGGACAGGAAAAAGACTCTTTGGTTCCTGTTTTACATTCAGTCATAGGCATGAAACTATCCAAGTCTCTGTCTGCAATAGCCCAGACAAAAGTTGGCCCCCCCATGCGAGCAGGATATTCTCTATGAGTATAAGGATGAGTATGACTTTCAGAGAATGAGGCCGTTTGAGCGATTTTGCGGCCATATTTCTGCTTCATCAAGTCAATGAAATCAGGATAATTTGCGCTGTCAATCTGCAGGACTATATAAGGAAATAGTTTCTTCGTTTCTCTCATGAAGATGTTTTCAGGCAGATTGTAGTCGAGAGGATTGACTTCCGTAATGTGCAGCAGGTAATTGACAAGGCAACTTGGTGCTTCGTAGGCTACATGGACAAAGCAAGAGGGCAGGGTTTCTTCTGCCGACTTGACCAGGTCCCAGATGAACAGGAAATAGTTCTGCCAGCCTTTCTGCTCAATAAGGGCCAGTTCTCTGTTTATTCGTTCAGTCGCAGCCACGCTTGGCAATGCGCCCAAGCGTTGACTGATCCCTTCTTGCGTGAGATGTCGCAGATACGCCATCGCCGACTCGAATTCCGCAGGGATGGGAGGGCAGGGTGCTGACTGGTGGTACTCTGTCGGGGTATTACCGTCATTCGTTTCTTTGCTGGGCACGATGAATTGTTCAAACCACTTTTCGCCCGGTTTCAATGTTACATTCATAATGGTACTGTTTTACTGGTTAATAAAATGAGGAAAAGAGTAGGGAGGTGGCTCCCTACTGAATTGTTTTCTTGATGAGTTGGCGGAATTTCCGCTTGCGACACACGATGAGTTTGATACGAAGATGGTTGCGTGTGCGATGATTCAGTTCGTAGTACCATCCGTGACTGCTGGCGAAGCATTCCGTCACCTCGCGCTCAAGAAACTCAAACTCCTCTTCCCGCAGATGTCGGCGGTAGCGCATACCGAGGAACAGGTAATACTCGATGTAGCCTTCGGTTTGTGGTTGTTCGTGCAGCCAGGCGGTAAAGAGGCGCAGAAATTCGTGGTCGTCTTCTCTTACTTCCTGCAAGAACTCGTAGGCGCAGCATTCGCTCTCGGTGGTCAAGTACTTGATGGTGTCTTCACAGAGGATTTTTTCGCCCTCGACTTTCAGCCTATCCAGATACGTTCTCATAGGCAGTTTGTTGGTAGTTACAATCATAGCGTTTTATAAATTAAAAAATGATACAATTCTCCTATACGAAGAAGCCATTTTTAATTTAACGTATGTTAACTACTCAGGGCGGTCGTTAAGAATGTTTAACTAAAAATCGTCAAAAAGGGGCCATTTTGCAAACTGGACTGAACACTAATGGCTTTTTAATGCACAATAAAAACACACTAAGCGCTTGGAAACAATACTCCAAGCGCTCAGCCGTAAATTTCAAACGCTAGGATGTATATTGAGAGAACTCAGATGTTTACGCCGCTGTCTTCCTTCACTTCGCTCATGACGAAGGTGCTTTCGATGGAGGCGATGTTGGGGATGTTGCCGAGGTGTTGCATGATGAACTGTTGGTAGTGAGCCATGTCGCGGGTGCGGACTTTGAGCAGGTAGTCGTAGGAGCCGCTGGTGTTGAAGCATTCGGTGACTTCGGGCAGTCGCTGGATGCGGCGGGCGAAGTCGTCGTGCAGTTCGCGGTTCATTTGTAGCAGTTTCACTTTGCAGAACACGGTGAGGCCGAGGCCGAGACGGTCGGGGTTGAGCACGGCAACGTAGCGTCGGATGTAGCCTTGTCGTTCGAGTCGTCGCTGACGTTCAAACACAGGCGTGGTGGTCAGATTGACAGCGTCGGCGAGTTCTTTGGTGGTCAGTTTTGCGTTCTTTTGCAGGGTTCTGAGCAGTTGGAGGTCTATTTCGTCAAGATTTTCCATATTTCGTTGTAGAATAAATTTCTGACAGCAGGCTGGAAACGTGCTGTTTGTGGAACGTTTTTCTTTGTATGGTGCAAATTTAGTGTTATTTTCCGTATTCTGCAAACTTTTTGGTGGTTATTTCTAAAGTCCGTAACTTTGCACCCGAAAAAGTAATTCAATAACCACAACACAAAAAACTAAATTCAACATTATGGCAAAGACAAAATTTCACTTCGAGACACTTCAACTCCATGTGGGTCAGGAACAGGCCGACCCTGCAACCGACGCACGCGCGGTACCTATTTATCAGACAACCAGTTACGTGTTCCGCAATTCGCAGCACGCTGCCGACCGCTTTGCTTTGCGCGATGCGGGGAATATCTATGGTCGCTTGACCAACTCCACTCAGGAGGTATTCGAGAAGCGTCTGGCTGCGCTTGAAGGGGGTGTGGCTGCGTTGGCCGTGGCCAGCGGTGCTGCTGCTGTCACCTACGCGCTGCAGAATGTGGCACATGCGGGCGATCACATCGTGGCTGCCGACAACCTATACGGAGGTTCGTTCAACCTCATCACGCACACGCTTGCTGAACGTGGTGTAACCAATACGATTGTGAATGTCAACGACCTGGCCGCCCTCGAAGCCGCTATCCGTCCGAACACCAAGGTCATCTATGCGGAGACCTTCGGCAACCCCAACAGCGACGTCACCAATCTGGACGCTGTCGCCGAAGTGGCTCATCGCCACAATATCGTCTTCATCGTCGATAACACTTTCGGCACGCCATTCCTCATCCGTCCGCTGGAACATGGTGCCGACGTTGTCGTACATTCTGCCACGAAATTCATCGGAGGCCACGGTTCATCGTTGGGCGGTGTGATTGTTGACGGAGGTTCCTTCGACTGGAAAGCCAATGCCGACAAGTATCCGACGCTGGCCAAGCCCGACCCCTCCTATCATGGAGCCGTGTTTGCCGACGTGGCAGGAGCGGCAGCCTTCGTCACCCGTATTCGTGCCGTCATCCTGCGTGACACAGGTGCAGCCATTTCGCCCTTCAATGCATGGATTCTGCTGCAGGGCCTCGAGACGCTCAGTCTGCGTGTGGAGCGTCACGTGGAGAATGCCCTGAAGGTGGTCGATTTTCTCAGCAAGCATCCCAAAGTGGCGAAGGTCAACCATCCCGCCCTACCCTCTCATCCCGACCACGCTCTGTATGAGAAGTATTACCCCAATGGTGCAGGAAGCATTTTCACCTTCGAAATCAAGGGTGGAGAGAAGGATGCCTGGAAGTTCATCGATGCGCTGCAGATTTTCTCACTCCTTGCCAACGTCGCCGATGTGAAGAGCCTGGTCATCCATCCTTATACCACAACACATTCACAAATGACTCCCGACGAACTGGCTCAGCAGCACATCACTCCTGCTACCATCCGTCTGAGCATCGGAACGGAGCATATCGACGACATCATTGCAGACCTCCAGAATGCCTTTGATGCCATCTAACCCTCACAACCATTCAACCAACCAACAAACACAAGAACATTATGGCACAGATTGCAAAAAAACTGACCGAACTCATCGGTAACACACCACTTGTGGAACTTAGCAAGTTCTCTGCTGCTCAGGGACTGCCGAGCCCCCTCATCGCAAAAGTAGAGTATTTCAATCCTGGAGGCAGCGTGAAGGACCGCATCGCCCTCTCCATGATTGAGGATGCAGAGCAGAAAGGCCTGCTCAAGCCTGGTGCGACGCTCATCGAACCCACCAGCGGCAACACGGGTGTGGGGCTTGCCCTCGTCAGTGCCGTCAAGGGCTACCACCTCATCCTCACCATGCCCGACACCATGAGCATCGAACGCCGCAAACTCGTTGCGGCCTACGGCGCAGAGGTCGTCCTCACACCTGGCGCAGAGGGTATGAAAGGAGCCATCGCCAAGGCAGAGGAACTGCGCGACAGCATTGCCGGCAGCATCATCCTGCAACAGTTTGAGAACCCCGCCAATCCGGCACGCCACTACGCCACGACCGCCGAAGAAATCTGGGCAGACACGGACGGCAACATCGATGTCTTTGTCGCTGGCGTCGGCACAGGTGGTACGGTGAGCGGCACGGGCCGTCGGCTGAAGGAGTTGAATCCCAACATCCGCATCATTGCCGCCGAACCCGCCACGTCGGCGGTGTTGAACGGCAAGCCCAGCGGTCCGCACAAGATTCAGGGCATCGGTGCAGGCTTCATCCCTGCCACCTACGATGCTACGGTCGTCGATGAGGTTGTCGATGTCGAGAACGACGACGCCATCCGCACGGCACGCCAGTTGGCGCAGCAGGACGGTGTGCTCGTCGGCATCAGCAGCGGTGCAGCCGCCTTTGCCGCAGCACAGGTGGCCCAGCGGCCTGAAAATGCTGGCAAACGCATCGTGGTGCTCTTGCCCGACACGGGTGAACGGTACCTCTCGACGGTGCTCTACGATTTCGACGGATATCCTCTGTGATTTTACCCTCGTCGAACTGTCCTCTAAATTCATCTCCAAGTGCTTGGCGTGATCACGCTAAGCACTTGGAGATTTTACGCTAAGCACTTGGCGTTATTTTTCCAAGTGCTTGGAAAGGTGGTTTCAGCGGCGCACGAAGACGGGTATGCTGCTGAGGGTGACAGGCACGTCAACGTATTGTCCGCCGTCGTAGTGCTGACTGCCGTCGAATGTGTCCCACCCCTTCTTGTTCTTCGGCAGATAGACGCGCCAGGTCTTCACGCCTGCTTCGAGGATAGGGCAGACGAGGTAGCGCGGACCGAACATATACTCGGTCTGCTGGCGCAGGGCCTCGGGGTCGTCGCCGAAATCGAACACGAGCGGACGCATCAGGGTGTAGTGCTCCTTGCTGACCTTGCGGGCACACTCCTTGAGGTAGGGCAGCAGTTTGTAGCGTTGCTCGATGCACTGGCGGAAGACTTGTTCCGTCTCAGGCGAATAGTTCCACGGCTCGGTGTTGCTGATGTAGCCATGCACACGCATCACCGGCAGGAACACGCTGCACTGAATCCAGCGCAGCATACGTTCCTGGTAGGCGGCATCGGTGTATTGGTCGTTGGGACGGAAGAAACCGCCTGCGTCGAAGGTCCACCACGGCAGTCCGCAGGCACTGTAGCCGAGTCCGCCGACAATCTGACGGCGCAGGGTCTCGAAGTCGTTGCCCACATCGCCCGACCATGTGATGGCGTTGTATCGCTGCATACCTGCAAAGGCGCTGCGGGTGAGGATTATCGGTGTTGTGGCATCCTTGGGCTGTTCGCTGCGCAGCCCTTCATAGACCGTGCTGACGACCTTCATCGGATAGACATTTCGGACCAGCTCGCCAGGTAGTTTGCCTGCAGCCACGTTGCGGCCCATGAGGTCGTCGTTTTCGGGCTCCGTGGCATCGAGCCACCAGGCATCTATGTGATAGGAACGGACGAGGCGGTCGCGGAAGTTCTGCCAATAGAAACTGGCAGCGTCTTTGTTGAAGAAGTCAATCCAATTGGTGTTGGGGATGAAGTAGCCACGCTTGGTGAATTCGCTGCCGATCGTGCTTTGCGGGTCGATGCGTGACCAGACCGACAGCATCAGGCGGAAGTCCATGCGGTGGAGATCATCGACCATTTGCTTGGGGTCTGGATAGTTGTCCTCGTCAAACTGCATGGCGTTCCAGCCGTGTTTACCCCAGTATTGCCAGTGCTGCACGATGACGTCGGCAGGAATGCCCTTCTCACGGAACTTGCGGGCATTGTCCAGCAGTTCCTGTTGTGTGTGGTAGCGTTCGCGGCAATGGACGTAGCCGAGCATATAGTCGGGCATTAACGGCGCAGGGCCAGTCAACGTCCGGTACGTGGCGATGACCTCGTCGGGTGTGCCTGCAAAGACGGTGTAGTCAAGCGCCTGAGCCACGGGCGAATGCAGCACGGTCTCTCCCTCTACACGTCGCCATCCTAACGAGGGACGGTCGCCCCTCACACCTTTCACGACCACGCTGTGCCGTCCAGCCGTCAGCGGGAGGATGACCGACGTGGTTGGCGGCAACCAGGTGTTGTTCTGGTCCACCACCACTTTACCATCGACCGAGAGCCACTGGCGGCGGCTCATACTCTGTCCGCAATCCAACAACAGCGTGTAGTCGCCTGTAGCCTCTACGTCGAACTCGCCGACAAAGGTGTCGCTGATGCGACGTTCGCTGATGGTGCCGTGGTCGCTTGTTGCCGTGACGGAGAAAGTTTCGCCGGCTTCATTTGCCGGAGTGAGCGAGAGGCGGTCGGCGGGCGGATTGAGTTCGGTCATGCCGTAGTTGTTCCACAACAGGCCATAACCGCGGCTGGACATCAGCATCGGTATGGAAATCTGCGTGTTGACTTGCGTCAGACGTCGTGACAGACCACGAATGTTGAGGTAGCCGTCTTGGAACTGGCCTGTGCCGAAGATACATTCATCGTCGGGCGAACGAAAACGCTGAGTCACGTCCAGTGCAGCCGTACCGCGCACATCGGTCGGCGTGACGCTCCGTCCGTCAGTCATTTCTTCCAGCAGCACACGGCCCTTGCCGTCGCAGAAGGTCAGGTGCTGCGACGCTATGTCGTAGGCGATGCGCATCCCCTTCAGCACGACTTCAACCCGCGTCTTTCCCTTGTTGATTTTCCACTTCGGCTGTGCGACCTGTTCGGTGTAGATGAGTTCGTCGAGCGGAACGAAGTCGCCTGCAGTAAACCGTACACGCACGGCATTTTCGGTGAGCGGTTGGAGCGAAAGCGTACCTTTGGGGGTGTGAAACTTGATGACTTCAGGACGCTGCGACTGAGCCGTTAAGAGTGAAAAGTGAAAAGATAAAAATAGCAGGATGATGCACCCCCATGTCTTTTTCATCATAGCCTGTTTCCCTTCCTATATCCGCTCGAAGTAAATAGTGCGATGAGTTCGCCCTGCTCGTCGGTCAGGCGCACCTCGGCGAAGGGCAGGCGGTGGTGGTTCACGATTTCGACCGCCTCGGCATAGACATATCCTTCCTTCACAGAGCGGAAATAAGTGATTTGCGACGAGGTCGAGACAGTGAACACATCGTGGCTGTTGACAGCGGCGGCAAAGGCGAGGTCGGCCAGTGTGAAGAGCGCACCGCCCTGACAGTAGCCGCCTGCGTTCAGGTGGTCGGGCGTGATGAGCATCTGTGCGCGTGCATAGCCGTCACCCACTTCGGTCACTTCCATGCCAGCACACGTAGCGAAGCGGTCGTTCTTGAAGAAATCCTTGTCCATCGTTGTGTCCGATTCTATATCTCCCAACCCATCGCACTGGCACCCAGCACGGCAGCGTTGGTACCCATAAGCGCGCTGACGAGGAATTTCGGTTTGTTGCGCAGGATGTTCAGCGCATGTTGCTCGTAGCCCTCGACGATAGGTTTCATCAGCAGGTCGCCCGCCTTGGTCAGACCGCCGAAGAAGATGAAGGCCTCGGGCGAGGAGAACGCGGCAAAGTCGGCGCACGCCTCACCCAGCATATGCCCCGTGAAGTCGAAGATTTCCTTCGCCACCGCATCGCCCTTCGAGGCAGCAATCGACACGTCGAGCGCCGTGATTTTGTCTGTGTCGATGTCGCGCAGCAGCGTCGGACGGTCCGTCGTTGTGACGATCTCCTTCGCTGTTCGAGCCACACCCGTAGCCGAGCAGTACGCCTCCAGACAACCCGTACGTCCGCATCCGCACGAGCGTCCTGTGCCGTCGTGTACGAAGCGCACGTGTCCCAGTTCGCCCGCAAAGCCGTCGTGGCCATAGACCATCTGACCGTTGATGACGATGCCCGAGCCCAGACCCGTGCCCAGGGTGATGACGATGAAGTTCTTCATGCCACGAGCCACGCCGTAGATCATCTCGCCCATAGCCGCAGCGTTGGCGTCGTTGGTGATGGCCGTCGGGATGCCCAGCGCATCCTCGAACATCCGTGCCAGCGGGATGATGCCCTCCCACGGCAAGTTCGGCGGATTCTCCACCGTGCCCTGGTAGTAGTTGCCGTTAGGCGCA
>JAIKWU010000049.1 GCA_024684455.1 Bacteroidaceae bacterium
CAGCACAGCAGCCAAAGGAAATCGATATCACAGCACTTAAATAAGAAACAGAAATATGGAAATGGTACATGCTATCGGCCGCCGCAAGGCCGCTGTTGCCCGAGTATATCTGACTGAAGGTACTGGCAAGATTACTATCAACAAGAGAGACCTGAAGGATTACTTCCCGTCGGAACTCGTTCAGTACGTCGTGAAGCAGCCTCTGAACCTGCTCGACGTGGCTGAGAAGTACGACATCAAGGTGAACCTCTATGGTGGTGGCTTCACTGGACAGAGCCAGGCTCTGCGTCTCGCCATCGCACGCGCTCTCGTAAAAATCAATGCAGAAGACAAGAAGGCACTGCGTGCCGAAGGCTTCATGACCCGCGACGCCCGCGTCGTTGAACGTAAGAAGCCAGGACGTCCAAAGGCTCGCCGTCGCTTCCAGTTCAGTAAGCGTTAATATCTGGTTTAGTATCTAAACGCCGGCGGACTCTTAACTTGTACTTTGTACTTGGTAAATTGTACTTAAGACTACCCCGACGTTGAGTTTCATTAACTTAAAAAGAAAGTAAACAACAATTCAACATTATGTCAAGAACAACATTTGACGCACTGCTCGAAGCAGGCGCACACTTCGGTCACCTGAAAAGAAGGTGGAACCCCGCCATGGCTCCCTATATCTTCATGGAGCGCAACGGCATCCACATCCTCGACCTCCACAAGACTGTAGCCAAAATTGACGAGGCTGCAGACGCACTCAAGCAAATCGCAAAGAGTGGAAAGAGAATCCTCTTTGTTGCTACTAAAAAGCAGGCTAAAGAAATCGTGGCCGAGAAGGCCACATCGGTTGGTATGCCCTACGTCATCGAACGCTGGCCAGGCGGTATGCTCACCAACTTCCCCACCATCCGTAAGGCTGTGAAGAAGATGTCAACGATTGACAAACTCCTCAGTGACGGTACATACGACAAACTCTCCAAACGCGAGAATCTTCAGATTCGCCGTAAGCGCGAAAAACTTGAGAAGAACCTCGGCTCGATTGCCGACCTTTCTCGTCTGCCTTCCGCCCTCTTCGTTGTGGACGTACTGAAGGAAAACATCGCCGTCCGTGAAGCCAATCGTCTGGGCATCCCCGTGTTCGGTATCGTTGACACGAACTCTGACCCCACCAACATCGACTTCGTTATTCCAGCCAACGACGACAACGCCAAGTCTATCGAACTCATCCTCGACGCTGTTTGTGCAGCCATCAACGAGGGTCTTGAAGAACGCAAGGTCGAGAAAGTTGACATGGAGGCTGCCGGCGAATCCAACGACGCTGAAGAAAAGGACTTCGCAGATGAAAAGCCAGCCAAAAAGCGCACCACACGCACTCGCACAAAAAAGGCTGAAGCTCCCGTAAAGGAAGAAACTCCTGCTGAGGAAGCACCTGTGAAGGAAGAAGCGCCTGTTGAGGAAGCACCTGCAAAGGAAGAGGCTCCTGCAAAGAAAGCACCTGCCAAAAAGACTGCAAAGAAAGCACCTGCCAAGACAGACGCTCCCGTTGAGGAGGCATCGGCTGAGGAAGAGGCTCCTGCAGCAGAGGCAAAGGAAGAAGCACCTGCAGAAGAAGCCTAACTCCCTTTCAGTAACACGGATTTCACACAACAGTAAAATCCGTGTTACTTGAATTTATCATTTTCAATTCTTAATTTTCAACTCTAAATTAACACAATGGCTATCACATTGCAAGAAATAAACGCCCTGCGTCAGAAGACACAGGCTGGTCTCATGGACTGCAAAAAGGCACTCACTGAGGCTAATGGCGACATGGAGGCTGCCATGGAAATCCTCCGCAAGAAAGGTCAACTCGTTGCTGCCAAGCGCAGTGACCGTGAGGCTGCTGAAGGTTGCGTACTCGCCAAGGTTGACGGCAAGTTCGGTGCCATGATTGCACTGAAGTGTGAAACCGACTTCGTTGCCAAGAATGCAGACTTTGTGGCTCTGGCCAACAAGATTATCGACGCAGCCGTGGCTGCACGCTGCAAGACCCTCGACGAGGTGAAGGCCCTGACCATCGACGGCACTACCGCTGCCGAGGCAGTCGTTGACCGCTCAGGTGTTACAGGTGAGAAGATGGAACTCGACGGCTATGCAACCGTTGAAGGCGAGAAGATCGTTGCCTACAACCACATGGCTCAGAACTTCCTCTGCACACTCGTTGCCCTGAACAAGGAATGTGACGACGAAGTTGCCAAGGGCGTTGCCATGCAGGTGGCCGCTATGGCTCCTATAGCACTCGATGAAGCCAGCGTTCCTCAGAACGTGAAGGACACAGAACTCAAGAACTCTGTCGAGAAGGCTAAGCAGAACCAGGTGAACAAGGCTGTTGAGAACGCCCTGAAGAAGGCCGGCATCAACCCTGCACACGTGGACAGCGAAGACCACATCGAATCGAACACCACGAAGGGTTGGATCACTCCCGAGCAGGCTCAGCAGGCTCGCGAAATCAAGGCCACCGTGGCTGCCGAGGCAGAGAAGAACCTCAAGCCCGAGATGATTCAGAACATCGCCAAGGGTATGGTCAACAAGTTCTTCAAGGAGTCTTGTCTGCTCGACCAGGCTTACATCGATGACAACAAGATCAGCGTGGCTCAGTACCTGCAGCAGGCCGACAAGGAACTGACTGTTACTGACTTCAAGCGCTATACACTTCGCGCCGAGTAACACTACGAATTACACGAATTTCACTAATATGAAAGGCGGCTCACCGACATGGTGGGCCGCTTTTTGTTACTACCTGTTCCTGTTTTCATGTAAAGAACTGAAAACGAATGCACAAACACTAAAAATGTAGGGCAAAAGCACTGAAATTCAGTTTTTTTTCGTACTTTTGCACTATCAATTCAGATTCATCATGAAGAAAGTAAGTATAGTGTAGTTGCTGGCCGTCCTGTTCTTTGTAGGTGTGCTGGCATCTTGTGGCAACAGTTCTCGAAAGAAAGAAGATCTGCAAGTAAAGTACGATACACGGATTATGAAGCCTGAGTCTCGAGTGTATAACATCTATATCCCCGCGTCGCTTCATGGTGTGAGCGAGGTAGAGGTCTATCCACAAGTGTCAGGTATCATCCGAGAATTGAACTTCAAGGATGGCGTCAAGGTTACGAAGGGACAAACGCTGCTGGTCATCGACCAGACAGAGCATAAGTTGAATGTCCAGAATGCCCAAGCAAACCTGGCGGCAGCCAAGGCTCAGATGGAGACGACCAAACTTCAGTACGAAACGAACAAAAAGTTGGCCGAGAAGAAAATCGTGAGCGATTATGTGATATCGACTAGCATGAACGCCTACCATGTAGCACAGGCTGCCGTTCAACAGGCGCAGGCGCAACTGTCAATGGCTCAGACGAGTTTAGGATATTGCACAGTGAAGTCACCCATTACAGGCATCGTCAAAGAAAACGGCTTTAAGATTGGCGAGTTGGCTGACCTGACAGAATTGCTCTGCACGGTGAGTGACAACAGCGAGATTCAGGCATGGTTTTCCTATACAGAAAGTCAGTTACTGGAGATATTAGACCGATATAATCTCAAGCCATCGTCGGAAGGTCTCAAAGATATAGACGGCCAGACAGCCAGTGCCAAATTGCCCCATTTGCAACTTCAGTTGAAGAATGGTCAGGTATATGCGCACGAGGGCGTCATCACAGAAATCGGAGGAATTGTCGATAGCAAAACAGGAACGGTCATTGGTAAGGCAACCTTTCCCAATCCAGACGATGAGTTGCGCTCAGGATTGTCGGCTACGCTGATATTTCCAACAATGATGGATAGTGTGTTCCGCATTCCCAAGACTGCTGCCGTACACCTGCAGAACCAGTTGCTGTTCTACCGTGTCAAAAAGGACGGAACTGTGGAAGGTGTCATTTGTGAGGCTATTCCTTCGAATAGCGGTAATAATTATTACGTGAAGAGCGGTTTGAAGAGTGGTGACGAAGTGGTTATCAACGGTGTGCAGAATCTGTCGAATGGAATGAAAATACGATGAAAACACATTTCTTCGTCAAACACTGGGTGGCGGCATTTGCCATTGCAGTGCTCACAGTTGTCATCGGAGCAGTTAGTCTTAGTACGCTGTCTGTAGAGCAGTACCCAGACATCGCACCTCCTATGGTGACCATTCAAGCAACGTATAGCGGTGCAGACGCCCATGCCGTGATGGAGTCAGTCGTCATGCCGCTTGAGGAGGTGATTAACGGCGTGGAAGACATGATCTACATGGATGCCACGGCCACTGCTAATGGCGAAGGTGAAATTGACATCTACTTTAAGCAAGGAACAGATGCCGACCAAGCCACGGTAAACGTACAGAACCGCGTAAGTCAGGCGTCCGGCGTACTGCCAGAAGCAGTCATCAAGGCGGGCGTGACCGTTCAGAAAAATGTCAACGCCACCCTAATGATAATGAGTTTGGAGAGTACCGACGGACAATTCGACCAGTCGTTCATCTCCAACTACCTTGACATTAACGTGATGCCAGCCATCAGCCGCATCGCCGGTGTGGGTCGCACCATGGTGATGGGGGAACAATATGGTGTGCGCATTTGGCTGAAACCCGACCTGATGGGTCTCTATGGTGTGACGCCCGATGAAATCATCGCTGCCATCAACGAGCAAAACCTGGTAGTGCCCATTGGCCGTCTGGAAAGTGCTTCGGACAAGATAGACATCGAGTTCAACGGACTGCTGGACGACATGAGCCAGTTTGAGAACATCATCATCCGTGCCTCAGAGAAAGGCGAGATACTCCGACTGCGTGACTTGGCTGAGGTGGAACTGGGTGCCAAGGCCTACGATTTCCGCACGAACATCAGCGGCAAGCCAGGCGTGATGTTCTATGTGAAGCAAGCGCCAGGTGCCAATGCCACAAAGGTGAATGCCGAAATCAAAAAGGTTCTGGACCAAGTGGAAAAGCGTCTGCCGGCAGGTTTGGAATTCAAACTGCTTGAAACCAGCGACGACTTCCTGTACGCCTCCATGGAAAATGTGGTCGAAACCCTCATTGTCGCCATCTTCCTTGTGGTCCTTGTGGTCTATTTCTTCCTCCAAGACATTCGGGCAACTCTCATCCCATCCATCACCATCGTGGTATCGCTGATTGGCACCTTTGCTGTGGTTAAGGTGGCTGGCTTCTCCCTGAACCTATTGACTCTTTTCGCACTCGTGCTGGCCATCGGTACGGTAGTAGATAATGCTATTGTCGTGGTCGAAGCCGTAATGACAAAGTTGGAACATGGTGCCACAAGCATACGCCGTGCTGTCTCAGAGGCTATGAGCGAAGTAACTGCCGCCTGTCTCTCGACGACCTTTGTCTTCATGGCTGTATTCATTCCCGTCACATTCATGTCAGGCACATCTGGCACCTTCTTCAAACAGTTCGGCATTACAATGGCCTCTTCTGTCGGCATATCGACCATCGCAGCCCTGACACTCTGCCCCGCACTCTGCGTACTTCTGATGCGGCCCAAAAAGAATCATAAGGAAGAAGAGCAGAAGAAAGGCGTCGGCTACTACATTGAGCGGGCCTACACAACATCCTATAATGCCACATTGGCCCAATACATGAAGGCTGCCACACGCTTTATGCGAAAGCCCCTCTATGCATGGGCTCTGTTGGCTGTCTTCTGTCTGCTGACAGCCCTGCTGGTCATGCGGTCAAAGAGCGAACTGGTGCCACAGGAAGACCAGGGTTTTCTGCTTGTCAACGTGATGCTGGCCCCAGGCACCTATCTGGACGAAACCGAAGCCACAGTCGTAACACTCGAAGAATACATCAAGTCGCTCGAGGAAGTGGAAACGGTCGGTGCGCTGACAGGTTACTCCATGATGGAGGACGTCACCAGCACCAACTATGCCACACTGATGGTACGCCTGAAGAACTGGAGCGAACGACCGTTCTTCAGCATTGCCGACATACAGAACAGTATTACCGAATGGGCTATGATTAACCTGCCTCAGGCCGATGTCACGGCATTCCAAATGCCTCAGATTCCTGGCTATGGCAATGGTTCGGACATCAGTTTCAACCTGCAAGACCTGTCGCGCAGTGCCAACAAGAAGGACTTTGTAGCCTTGGGAAAGCAGTTCGTCCAAAAGTTAGGCGAACGGCCAGAGACAGAGTTCGCATCCTCTACCTATTCCACAGATTTTCCGAAATACAGGCTCGATGTCGATGAGATTGCGTGCAAGCGCATGGGCATATCGCCTAAGACGGTGCTCGAGACCATCGGGACGTTCCTGGCAGGTTCTTATATAGGCTCCTATGTTCAATACAACAATGTATATCGCGTGATGGTGCAAGCCGGCAAGGAGTACCGTATGTCTGAGGCAATGCTGAACAACATCTTCGTGCCCGTCGGTGGCCACATGGTACCAGTGTCCCAGTTTGTCTCGATGCGACTTGACACCGGTTCGGCCATGGACCTTCACTTCAACCTCTTCCCCTCCTATCCCGTCAGCACGCTACCTGCTCCAGGTTACAGCAGCGACGATGTGCGCCAAGCCATTGACGAGGTGATGGACGAGGTGTTCCCAGAGACTTTTGGCTACGAGTATTCGGGCATGGCGCGTGAAGAAGCCGAGAATGCCGACTCCAACGAAACCCTGTTCATCTATGCCATCTGCATGTTGCTCATCTACCTGATTATGGCATGTCTCTACGACTCGCTGTTCATTCCGCTGGCAGTCATGCTGTCCATTCCCTTTGCCCTGTTTGGAGCCTACCTCTTCATCATACCGATGGAGACGATGGGCGTGGGAGCCAACGTATATGTTCAGACAGGTATCATTATGATGATTGGTCTGGTCGCCAAGACTGCCATCCTCATCACAGAGTTTGCCGTGCAGAAACGACGTGAAGGCATGAGCATTCGCGATGCAGCCATCGGTGCCTGTCGTGACCGTCTGCGCCCCATCCTGATGACGGTGCTCACCATGATTCTGGGTATGTTGCCTCTCGCCGTCGGTAGCGGTGCCGGAGCCGTCGGCAACCGTTCACTGGCCCTGGCTGTTATCGGTGGTATGACAGTGGGAACCATTGCCCTGCTGTTTGTCACACCTGCATTCTATATGATGTTCCAAAAACTACATGATCAATTAACTCCAGCGGAAAATGACGAATAAAATCAAGATATTCTTCTTGGGGAGTCTTCTCCTATTGTCCGGTTGTTCGCTCTATAAGCCGTACGAAGAGGTACCGAGCGTTCCTGCCGACATCATGGGCGAAATTGTTCAGCCAGACGATACCACCAGTTTAGGCGCTCTTAGTTGGCGAGAGTTGTTCACCGACCCGTTGCTGCAACAACTCATCGAACGCGCACTTCGGAACAATACCGACGTTCAGCAGGCACAACTGACCATTGAACAGGCACAAAACGACCTTGCGAGTGCGCGTCTTGGCTACTTCCCCACCCTTTCGTTCGAGCCGTCCGGTTCACTGACCCGCTTTAATAGTGAGACCATCCGCTCATACGCCATACCTCTCACGGCATCCTGGCAAACGAACATCTTTGGACAGGTGGCAAGCCAGAAACGTAAGGCGAAAGCCTACCAGCAGATGCAGGAAGACTATAAACAGGCTGTACAGGCCCAACTGGCCGCCAACGTGGCTGCCACCTATTATCATCTGGTCATGCTCGACCGTGAACTGCAGATTCTGCAAGAGACACAAGAGGTCTGGGAAAAGTCGCTCGAATCCATGCGCGTCCTTTATGAAGCAGGTCTGTACCAAAGTCCCGCTGTCCATCAGATGGAAGCCTCGTTGGCCAGCGTCCTGGGTGGCATAGCCGAAGTCCAGTCCTTACTTCAAATCACAGAGAGTTCATTGTGCCTGCTGCTCTCCGAGACACCTCATCACATTGACCGTTCACCCTATGGTTCCTTCGTCATGCCTGCACAACTTAATGTCGGTGTGCCGTTGCACCTGTTGGATGCACGCCCCGATGTCCGTCAGGCAGCACGAGGCATCGAGATTGCCTACTACGACACACAGCAAGCACATCAGGCCCTCTATCCCAACCTCACCCTGAGTGCCACTTTGGGATGGAGTAATGGCGAAGGTCTCGTAAATCCTGCCCGTTTCCTCTCACAGGCCGTTGCCTCGCTCACCCAGCCGCTCTTTGCACAAGGACGTCTGCGTGCCCGTTACAAGAATGCCCAGATTGAGCAGGAGAAAGCACGTCTGCATTTCGTCCAGACATTGCTCAATGCCGGCAATGAGGTTTACTGCCAATTGAGCATCTGTAAGAAAACAGAACAAAAAGCAGCCTATCTCACCTCTATTGTTCACTCCCTGAACGAGGCCTATATAGGTACCAGCGAACTGATGAACAACGGCACAAACACTTATGTCGAGGTGCTGAAGTCACAGGAAGACCTGCTCACCGCCCAAATTACAGAGGTTCAGAACCACTATGAAGGCATCCAGGCTGTCATTAACCTCTACACAGCATTAGGAGGTTTCGGAAACAAAACAGAATAAGACTACTAATTAAACGAATTATACGAATGGGAAAGGCGGTTCACGATGGTGAACCGCCTTTCTTGTTATATGACTTTTTCATCACTATTCAACAAGATGCAGAATGTCTAACATTGATTGCATCCGTTCTGCCAGATAATCCGCAATCAATGTTGTCATCGCCTCAGCCGAACCACTACGAGCATAGCTGTCAAATGCTTCATAATAACGACGGCGGTCGGTAAACTTTACGTTGATGGGTAAATAGCCAGCCTTGATTAATTGCAGATTCATTAACAAACGTCCTGTACGTCCATTACCGTCAATAAAAGGATGAATGCTTTCAAAGCGCAAATGAAACAACGCTATTCTTTCCAAAACATGCAAGCGCTTATAGGTCGTATCCATGTCTGCAAGCAAGGCTCCCATCATAGGCTCAATCTGATAGGGTTGAGCAGGAACAGTGAGAGCACCGGCAATGCTGACAGGCACACGCCGCCAACGACCTCTGTCCTCTGCCCTATCAGCAAGCACCAAAGAATGAATAGCGCAAATTTCAAACAGTGTAATAGGCTTCTGCTCTTTTGCCAATTGCTCAATATATTCAAATGCATCCTTGTAGCCCACCGCATCAAGATGATATCTCAGGGGTTTTCTGTCAATAGTAATCCCCTGTAGTACCAGTTGAGTCTCTTGCAATGTAAGCGTACTACCTTCTATAGCATTGCTGTTATAGGTATGTTCAACAATAAACTCTTTGCGAAGGGCTTCTACCTCGCCCGACGACAAAGGGCGTGCCTGTTCCAACTGTTGTTTAAGATTATCTATCCTTTGCAGCAAATGAGCGTATGACACGCCACTCGCACGCTGAGAACGCGCATCGACCGGACGTAAAGCATCCGACGGGATCAAATACAGATTACCCTTTCGCACGATACCAGCAATGCGTCCTTCGGCACAAAGCACCCGTACCCGCCTTGCGCTAATACCCCATTGTTGGGCAGCCTCACTTACTTTCAAATAATTCTTATCCATACTCATTTATTCCTATTTTTAACATTATAACGCAAAAAATACGCCTATATTGTTCCTACTTTATTGTTTTTAGGAACAAAATCCTGCCGACAAGGAGCTCACAGTTACCGACTTCAAGCGCTACACGCTCCGCGCCGAGTAACACCACGAATTACACGAATTTCACTAATAGGAAAAGCGGCTCACCGAATGGGTGAGCCGCCTTTCTTTAATAATTGCATAGAATTTACTTAACAGTGGCAGTAATGTATTTTTTTCCAGCAGCCAGTCCTTGGTCTTTATCAAACATTGTGCCGTATTTACCTTCAGGCATATCTGCCAACACAAATGCAGTACACTTTCTTCCTGCCACAACTTTGTCAGTTGCAGCGGTAGCAGCAGCAGTAGCAACGGCATTTACAACCAATCCGAGCAGTCCACCACCACCAGAGTTCACACTGGTATCGACCTTTATCAACCCCTCACGTTGATATAGTATTTCTCCCGTTTTAGTTGAACGAAGAATGTACTCCACTCCTGCCGTCAGTTTACCACCAACATTATTTCGTTTCCACGACTTAATGATAGTAAACATTGCTGCGTCAGCTCCCAAGACATTTCTGAATTGCGACAAGTCACCTTCAAGGAACAATTCTGCATCATAGGCACTCTCTGTTTGGAACATTTCCATCGTGAGCATAGGAGAGTAAACATAATATCCTTTTTCACAAAGAGGGACATACATCGTCGTATAGAAATAATCTTTCGCCTCAACATGATTAGTTTGATTGATGGGCGGCATTACAACGATTGAAGTAGGCTTTTCTTCATACATAAGAGCATACTGAGTACCTCTATTTACGGACGATGTGGCACATGAAGTGAGTATGGAGGCCACTATTGCAATAATTATATACTTTTTCATTTTTCTAACTGATTAATTATTCGTGAAATAAAACGTTCTGACTCAGGATATAGCTTAATTTCCTCCTTCAGCAAAGCAAGACCTTCTTGTTTCTTTCCTGCTTTATACAACAAGAAACCATACTCTGCATTTGTACCAGGAGGAACAACCATACGCGTTCCTTTTTGTTTGCTAATCACTTTATCATACTGAACCATGGCCTTTGTCAACAACTCTTCTGTACCTTTCTTTGTGTACTGATAAGTTGCATCCTCCGAATCATACCAAGAATAAAGCGACTTCGTAGTTGTGCAGGAAGCCAAAGCCATTACACAAATGGCTGAAATAAGAATTTTTTTCATGGAAGTTGAATAATTTTAGTTTCTTGAGGTGATAAAAATACTTGTTTACTGTAAATAGTACGACCATCGCTACGAACGGTCAATTGATGCTTGCCTGTAGCAACACCATACTGAGTACCACGTCGATTTGATTTCTTTGCACTAACGACCTTAGCTTCAAACGACGTTGCACCATCTATAGTGACAGTTACATCCTGATTGATGTATTCATTTGGACTTACAAACAACAAATAAGCGATATCTTCCTTACCACTTTGTTGAGCTACAGGCATGTGAGCTCTGCAACCACAAAGCATCAGGATTACACATAGGGTTGCTAAAACTTTTGTTTTCATTCTTTAATCTCCTCTATAATGTAGTTTAACAAATTCGAGGCATCAATGCCTTGACCACTATATTCCACAAAAGAGTATTCTGTTTCTGGTGTATCACCTGCCGAAGCCAGCACTTTAACAGTTCCTATTTGCTTACCTGGCAATTCAACCATAACTCCTGTTTGCGGATTTTTAACCTGCTTTCCTTTTGTTTTTACCGCAAAAACATCACCTTCTCTGATTCCTTGACTTGCGCCTCCAGCAATCAGTTGGGCATCAGCATCATAAGAAAGGAAATAAGTGCGCCAAGGTTTATTTGTACACTTATTAATAATGTTCTCAACTAATTGACCAATTGCTTCAGAGATTGCCTTGTCACTCAATGTAGCGTCAAAGTCTGCATGACCTCCGACCCCCATTGTTGTTTTAGCAGTTATTTCAGCAGATCCCTTGGCTTCTTCCGAGTATATAATCAATCCCGTTGAAACATCAACAAGACGAATAGCAACTGCGGCTTCAACCGTCTGAGTTTTCGTCGTAGTAAATACACCAGACTTTCCCGTGTTCTTTCGACCGAATTCAGTAATGGAACCAATAATCATATAGTCAGCTCCTATGGTAGAAAGTCCACCACCATTTTTTGCTTCCTCAAGTAATGTGTTTAGGTCTCCTCTTTCCAATAGCAGAAATTTGCCCGATGAAGCAAGTTTAGACGACAAAATGTCCAGAGCCTGCTTACCCATTGGATCGTTCTCTTTGTCATAGAAAATGCCCTTGGCATACTGTGTTTCATTCGAGAAACGTCCAATAGCGACCTTTCGTTTAATAACCCTCCCTTCTGGCTGAGAGATATCTGTACCTACTGGCTTGACAATCTCGACCTTTCGCTGGGCATAGGCTGACGGGAAGGATAAAACTAAAACAGTTACAGCCCATGCACACCTTTTCAAAAAAAGCATAGTACTTTTGGTATTAAAGTCTTAACATCACCCCTGTTAAGACGAATAATGTAATCGGAGTTACAACATACAAAAAGCGCGGGTGACTGTACTATTACTCGTCCCGCACTTCGGAGGCCTTAGCATTGCCCATCACTGTCTGAACGAGCAATGCAGAAGCCCACGCCAAAGTATGCATACACACAACACTACATGATAACTCATGCGTTGTCTTGGGTATAATAACATACTCACGATGGACATCTACTATTGCTTTGTGTCATGGCAGTGATTGGAAAGTTGCTAAGTTTCGAAGTGCCAACAACAAAGCGTTTAGTAAACGCCTTTATGTATGATGTGTCTGCAAAGAAAAAATTGATTTAAAAATCTCTTTATCTGCAACAGACATGCAAATATATAGTTTTTTTATGAAATATCTCATAGAATGAAACATTTTTTTTCTAATAGAACAAAAAATCTTGCAAAGAGTGTAGCAAAACTTATTAAGAGAACAGTTATATTTGTGTTATGAAACAAATTTTACAATACAATCAATACAGATAGGCTGGTTGCTGATTTCATCGACAAACGTTAGACGACAGTGAGGTCCGTGCCAAAGAGGAGGAGAACGTGGGGTAGATGGTTGTGAACTATGGTTTGACTGCTGGCATGACGAAGTGTGCGTGAATCCGTGGCGCAGTTCAGATGTATTCAGACTGCGCCATGACTACCATCCGTGGCGCAGTTCAGAAGTATCTGATCTGCGCCACAGATTTGGACGTACAAAAGCGTGTGGAAAGTCAGGCTTTCTATTCGTTGCTGAGGAAGCGTCCGTCGCGGGTCATGCCTTCGACGGAGAGAAGCATCTCATGGGCTGAAGAGTTGTTGTAGAACTCGACATGAGCCTTGCCGGCGGCATCGGTCTTGACATCGGGATTCCAGTAAAGCGTGCGGCGGAAGTCCTCCATGGGCGGCATGATGCTGTAGTCCTCCATCTCGAATGTCGAAGGTACGTTGAAACCCTGGAAGTGGGTGCGGCGCGTGCCTTTCTTGCTCTCGGTCGAGTAGGACGGATAGGTATAGACGAAGATCACCACGGGGTTGCTGCCGAGAATATCAACTGAGCGGATGTAGGGCGTCATCACCTGCGGATTTGCGCTGACTATATAGACCGACTTGACCTCGTCGATGAATGTGGGATACGACTTCAGGTTACGATCGGGAATGAAGGCGTTTTCCACAACTTGCTCCATGCGTGTGTCGGAGAAAGGAAGGCTGGTGGCTGCAAAGAAGTTGTTGTTGAGCATCCACACGATGGGACGGCCGTCGTAGCGGGGACCTGCCAGGTTGACAAAGCCTCCCGAGTCGGGCATGATGAAGGTGGGGTCGCTCTTGTAGAGGTTGTTCTTCTTGGCAAGCCACTCGTCCAGCGTCGGAATGGCTTCGCCTCGGTCGCCAATCTCGTCGGCAGCATCGCTGACATCGTAATAGAGTTCGGCCAGACGGCGACCCGTGTTCTCGTTGTACCAGCCCCCGTTATAGTCGGTCCAGTAGCGTCGCCGCGCCTTGATTTTGACGGTCTTGATGCTGAATTCGTTGTTGCCAGTCTGAGCGATGATGGCGCTCTGGTTGTCGGCATCGTCGTCGTTTTGTGCAAACTGTTCCGAACGCTTGAAGAGGTTGGCCTTGTTCTTGGGCATCATCTCGGTTTCTTCTGGGAAGACGAAGCGTGCCTTCGGCGAGAAGCGACGGTTAATCTTGACGCTGTACGACTTGAGTTTTTCCTCGATGCGCGTCTTGATTTGCATGTTCCAGTCACCCATCACATTGTCGGGCAGGGCGAAGGCGTAGTTGCCGACGGAGTCCGTCACGGTATGCCCTGTGAGATGTTCGCCTTTCTCGTTGAACAGATAGACGGTCATATCGACGTCGTGGACGGGATTCTTGCGTTTCAGCGCACCGAGGGCAGGAGCCAGTTGGCCGAAGACATAGAGTTTGTCCTCAATCTGCTGACGTTCTCCATCCCAGGGCTCCACGTCGCTCATCACGCGCCAGTCGTAACGCCGCCATCCGTTGATGAGCATCAGGGTGTCGGCAGCCAGCCGGTGCTCCACGTCGTCGGCCTCAAGGAAGTATTCGGGATTGGGGATATAACCTTTCAGGTCGCTCGACAACAGCATGTATGACAGAATGTTACCCTCCTTACCATTAGTCAGCGTGCGCTCGTCCATCGCCGAGAACGACAGCGAGGCGTTGGGTACCGACTGCAGGTCGAGTGAGATTTTACCGCACGGACGCGGTTCGTTCGTTTGGTTGACAATCTGGATGCGCTGTCCTGTGAGGTCTTGCGGAGCGACGAAGAAGAGACGCTCTGCCTGCACACGACCGTCGCTCGTGAACACAGTCAACTGGTTCACACCAGGGCGCAGCGACTCGCGCTTGAAGCCGATTTTGACGACAGGCTCGGCTGTCAGCGTATCGACATGCGTGATTTGTCCGCCGCACATGACGGTGTAGCCGAGCAGGCAGCCTTGCATTCGGGACGACGAACGAATCTCAGCGCTGATGCCCTCGGGGTCGGAGACCGTCATGCGCACCACGCAGCCTTCTGCTTTGGGCTGTGGCAGATGAAACTCATATTTCTTGCCGTCGGCATCAGTCAGGACAAGCAGGGAAAGTTCGCCAGTGGCATCGACCTCAAACAGTCCACGACCCGTCTCGTCGGCTCGTACAACAGACTGCGACTCATCCTGCTTATCGACCAACATGCCCACGGCAGGCACATGACGGCCGTCTTCATCCATCACCTCAAAGGCTACACGACTGCGCAATCCCTCTACCAGGTCGCCGCCTTCGGGATAGAATTTTACCTTGAGTTTACCCTGCCGAGCATTGCGGTCGGCTCCCGCCAGTGCAGCCGCGTCCTGCGTCTGTTCGCGTTCGGGCAGTCGCTGGTGAATGCCGATGCGATCGATGGTGGGCTTGGAGTAGTCGCCCTCCTGCTGAGGTTTTCTGAAAATGGGAAAGACGCGTGAAAAAGCCGTCTGTCCGCCCCAGTTCATCATGTAGCGCGTATAGGCACGTATCTCGTAGAAACCCGTTCCGAGTATCGAGTCGAGGAGGATGTCGCCATGCGCCACACCATTCTCAATGAGCAGTTTGCGGCGTTCGACCACGTCGCCGCTGGGATTGAGCATTTCGACATAGAGCACACGGCTCACGTCGGTAGGGGTCTGCAAGTCGGCTCGCGTCACGTATGCCTTGAACCAGATGTGCTCGCCCTTGAAGTAGCCGGTATTGTCGAAGTGCAGATAGACTTTCTCCTGCGGATAGACCTTGTTGAACAGCATGGCGTGCTTGATGTAGTTGAGCAGCGAGTCGGACGGTTCGGCCACAGCCACAGTCCACATCAGGCTCATCAGAGCGGCTGTGAAGAGGATTCGTTTCATGCGTATATTACCTTCTGTTGAGTTGCAGTTGCAAAGGTACGAAATGTTGTTGGAAAATCACGTCGAAGTACTTGGAATTTTCACGCCAAGTGCTTGGAGATTTTACGCCAAGTGCTTAGCGTGATCACGCCAAGCACTTGGAGGGGTAAATAAGGCACAGTGTCAAGGCAACATGTTAAGGGAGCGGAAGAGGTCGGCATAGGCTGCGGCCTTCTTCTCGATGGCGAGCGGATAGGCACGTGAGGAAGAGGGCAGGCGGACGACTGGCACCTCGGTCTGTGCGGCGAGGGTCTGTCGGGCCTTCTCGCCTGTGACGGCAATGGCCTGCAGATGGGGAAGTTGGGCGGTCAGCGCATGGATGTCAGTCGGCACGACCACCTCCAGAAACTTGTCACTGGCGTTTCCGGCAAGGCGGCGCACACAGGTGGCTGTGTCATAGAAAGCAAGGCCTTTCTCTGTGCAGAACTGAATGATTTCGGGCAGACGGAAGGTCTTGTTCGCCTCATCCACAAAGTGGTTACGGTCGCCGTACCAAACGAGCCCCTCGATGCGCCAGTGGTCGTTGATGTAGTTCGGGTAGAAGAAGTCGATGCACCAGCGATGGCGCGGCGGCGGAAAACTGCCCAAGAAGAGCACCTTGGCGTTCGGGGGCAAAAAAGGACGCAGGGGATGCCATTCGACAGAAGACTCTCCCCCTTGCCCCTCCCTTGCAGAGAGGGGAGTAGTTACTACATTCGTTTGCTTATTATTTGACATAGAATCAGTCTCTACTCCCCTCTCTACAAGGGAGGGGCAAGGGGGAGGGTCTCTTTTATTGCTGTTCAGCAATCTTCCGTTCGAAGAAGCGTACTTTCTGGTAGGCGCGATCGACGGCATAGCGGAGCGAATCGGCATGGTCGCGGAGACGTTTGAACTGAGCAGACAGCGTGTCGATGCCCGTGCTGCGCAGTTCCTCACGGTCGAGGCAGGCAAAGGTGTAGATGCTGTCGATGGCAGCCAACTCGACTTTTGCCTCCTCCCAGTGAATGGTGTCTTCAAAGAGCAAGGCTGCACGACGCACATCGACGGCTTTCGGATAGGTCGCGCGCAGGGAATCCAGCAGACGGTACGAGCGGTCGAAATGTCCGTTGCCCAACTCCACGCGGGCTTCCTCAAGCAGTGCCGCAGCCTGTTCCGTGCCACGGTCGTCGTCGTGACATCCACACAGCCCCAGACAGCCTGTCAGGAGCAGTAGCAAAGCAATCTGCTTCATTTACTTGACAAGCACTTTTTTGCCACGGTAGATGTAGATGCCCTGTCCGACAGCGTCGAGCGATGTGCCCACACGGCGTCCCTGCAGGTCATAGACGACATCGTCACCTTGTACTTTGTTCTTTGTACTTTGTACTTCAGCAATGCCCGTTGCCAACTGGTTGAAGTCATAGACACGGTTGGCCATCACGTGCAGCGCACTCACTTCGGATGCCATCAGCACGCGGTTGAAGATGAAGAGATCGTCGTACGAAGCATCGGGCGATCCGTTGGGCGTACCGTAGCCGAAATAGAAATAGTGGGTGCTGAGCAACTTGTCAACCACAAGGTTGTAGTTGAAAGCGCTCTGGCGCACGGAAGTACCATCCATTTTGCCGACGAAACTGCGCAGCGTCTTGCGTGACCCGTTGAGATACAGACGAATGCCGTCCTCGCGAGAGACGGTGAGGGTAACAAACGTCCACTCTCCTGGCGTGAAGAGACCAGGCTTAAGGTTGTCGGGATGGTTGATGTCGAAATTGTTGGCGTCTCCGTCCGTAAACGAGATGTGGGAATTGCCCGTCAGGTAGAAGCGCTTCGTGCCGTCTGTAAAGGCAATGAGCGGATTGACGAGGTCTGCTTCGGTCAGTTTCACCCAGAAGGCTATAGTCATACCCTCATCAAGCGTCTGCTGGTAAAGTGGGTTGTAAAACCACACATAACTCTCGTTGCCTTTCGTACCGCCAGTGGTGTGAATCACCTTGCCACTGCGCACATAGCCATCCTTCAGCAACGGACGGGAGCCGGAGCCTGCACGCGACCTCGTTGCCGTCTCTGTTGTGTTGAAGGCATTGCTAATCGGCGTTTCGTCGAAGCAATAGTAAGCCATCATGCCACTGGAGAAGTCTCCTTCAGGCATCGCAGAGACAACAGCGTTCACTTGGCAGGTCTGGGTCCAGAAATACCTGCCGCTGCTGACACGAACGGTCAGGTTGACAGGTGTGTCTTCAGTCAGCCCCGAAGGATCGTAGCGACCATAGTCAGAGATGATGTCGGGATGGTCAGAAGTCCACTCTACCCGAATGTTCTCAACATCGGTTTCCATCATCGTCATGAGGTCGATGCTGCTGGATACGGCCAGGTTGTTGTGAACAGGCACAGTCTGGCCGTTCAGTTGCATGGCCAAGGCATATTTCGGGTGATACTTGTAGCCCCATACATTGACACCCGAAGATGCCATGGCCGAGAAACTGACGGTGTGGATGGCCTTGCCGTCCATGATTTCTTCGTAGATGACACCCTTATACAGCACACCGTCAATCGTGATGTGGATATACGATGTGCCTGGTACGAGACTCCAGGTGCCCGTGTAAGCACCCGAAACCTTTCCGTTCTCCTTGAGCGTAATCTTCACTGGGGTGACCACTTCGAGATTGGCGTGGTCGATACTATATTTGTGAATGAGGATGTCATAGGTACCTACCACGTCGATGGCTTCGAACGACTGGGTCGAGGCAATGTCAGCGTCGGTAATCTGCTCGCCGTTGTATTCAAACGGGGAAGCGACAAGCCAGTTGTCCTCGTTGAGGAACACCTGGTGAACACGGTCTTGGAAGGCTTCGCCAGAATTAGTGAAGCGTGTGTGGTAAATCAGATAAGTACGTCCGTCGGGCGCAGCGATGATGGAGTTATGTCCCTGTGCCACCTCACCATTGGTTTGGAACCCCCAATAATTGAAAGGACCGAGGATCTTCTCGCCGCGCGTGTCGGGATTGACACCGAAGTTGTTTACGTAGTTGTCGAGGACAGCAGAGACTCCACGTGAATCGACAAACGGTCCTGTCGGGTTCGCGCTACGGAACACACGCATCTGATAGCCTCCCTTTTGCTCAAGGCCACCGTTGGAGACAAACAGGAAATAGTAGTCGCCGATGCGTTCGATGAAGGGACCCTCGCCGCTGGACCAAAATCCGCCGTGCGCTTTGATGCCGTAGTAGGGGTCGCGTGTGCAAGCCTGATGACGGGTATCATAGTCGCTGCCGTAGTTAACATTATAGTCGCGCAGACCTGTGTCCTCGTCCAGTTCCAGGATATACAGTCCGCCAAACCACGAGCCATACACCATGTAGAGGTTGTCGTTTGTGTCGTAGTACACGCAGGGGTCGATGCAGTTGAGCCACTGGTGTCCCCAATCCCACTGTGAGATATTATAGCGGGCGGGCAACGAGGTGACACTGCTGCCCAAGGCGAGGGGCACGTCCGTGTTCTTCCACGACAGCGCGGCTACACCCGTGTTGTAGAAACCGCTATAGACCACCGGACCCTGATACGTGTAGGGACCCTCGATGCTGTTGGCTGTGAGCAGGATGATGACGGAGTTGTAGTTCGGGCCATTCACACTCAGATACTGGCACCACTTCTGCATCTTCTTGTTCCAGATGACGGCCGGAGCCCACAGATTTCCGCCGATGTTATAGTCGCCGCCATAAGCACCTGCCCAGTCCTGTGCGTTAAAGTTGCCGAACGTCTTCGTCACGCCGCCCACCTTGACCGTCTTCGTCTGGTTGGTATTGAAGTCGCTGTAGATGTTGTTGGCCGGAGCCCACCATGCACCGATATGTTTCCAGTTCTGCAAGTCGGAGGTCCATGCCCACGACTGGTGTGTGCCGAAGATGTAGTAGCGGTTGCGGGTGTGGTCATACACGATGGAGGGGTCATGCGCACCAGCATAAGACTTGGTCGTCGTGACATCGTAAAGAGATTTCAGACTCCTTGCCTCAGCCGTCGTCATTTCGATTTCGTCCTGAGCCATCGTCGGCAACGTTACCGTCATGGCCAAAAGCAGTAAAAGTAGGTGTTTCATCGTTTATAGAATATTATTGGTTGACAATTGCTATACAAATCAAATGATAATGATCATTCACATTCTCATTGCAAAGTTAAAACAAAAAAGTTGAATTCTCATCAACTATTTCCAAAAAAATTAACATTATCGCCATTTTGGGCTATCAGTGAAAAACGATGACACATAATTGAAAAGAATGGTCAACAGGTGAGTAACATAACGTGAGTTCGACGTTAGAAAAACATATATAATCTATATATCAGTAAAAAACCGATTTCAACATGTTTTTTACACGTCAATCTTCTGGGCCTGATGGAGCGTCCATGTAAGAAAGGAAAAAACCATCGGGACGCCCCGCGGGGCGTCCCTACAAGCAATAGTAGTCCTTTCTTGTCTCGGTTGTCTTTTATAAAAGCCGACTGCGGCGGGAAATTACTCAAATTGTTCCCAATTTTCCCAAATATTTTATGAGTCGCCTACCCATAGCCTTTCGGAAAAACTCAAATATATTTGCTTTTTCTCCCGCTTAATCGTACCTTTGTAGGCCAAAGAAAGAGTAAGAAATGAAAATACTGACAGCAGATGAGTTGAGAAAGAGTGTTAACACACCGATATTCCGGCTGATTGGTGAGGTGGCTGACGAGGAGGGACTGGAATGTTACGTCATCGGCGGCTTCGTGCGCGACCTGTTTCTCGGACGTCCATCGAACGATGTGGATTGTGTGGTCATCGGCAGCGGTGTTCGTATGGCGAAGGCTGTGGCTGCACGACTGAAGGCTCAGACTGGACGGAAGCCGCACTTGGCTGTATATGCCAATTTCGGCACCGCACAAATTGCACTGAAAGGACTGGAACTGGAGTTTGTCGGTGCGCGTAAAGAGAGTTATAGCCACGACTCGCGCAAACCCGTCGTTGAGGACGGAACGCTGGAGGACGACCAGAACCGCCGCGACTTCACCATCAATGCGATGGCTATCTGTCTGAACAAAGAGCGTTTCGGGAAACTACTCGACCCTTTCGACGGCATCGGCGACCTCGGGCGTGGCATCATCCGTACCCCACTCGACCCCGACATCACCTTCAGCGACGACCCGCTGCGAATGCTGCGTTGTGTGCGCTTCGCCTCACAGTTGAAGTTTGAAATCCTCGAAGAAACACGTGAGGCTTTGCGACGCAATGCCTCGCGTCTGAAAATCATCAGCGGCGAACGCATTCAAGAGGAATTCAACAAAATCCTCCTGACCGAACAACCCAGCCGTGGCATTTACGAACTGTACGACACGGGGCTGCTCCAGCAGTTCCTGCCCGAACTCTGTGCCCTGGATGTGGTGGAGACACGCAACGGGCGTGCCCACAAGAACAACTTCTACCACACACTGGAGGTGGTGGATCAGGTGGCCGCTACCGCAAGGGATGAGTCTTTTTTATGGCTCCGCTGGGCTGCCCTGCTTCACGACATCGGAAAACCGAAGAGCAAGCGATGGGACAACGTGCTGGGATGGACGTTCCAC
The DNA here is from genome assembly GCA_024684455.1 of Bacteroidaceae bacterium. Taxonomy (GTDB): domain Bacteria; phylum Bacteroidota; class Bacteroidia; order Bacteroidales; family Bacteroidaceae; genus UBA3839. The sequence continues at coordinate 21,050 of JAIKWU010000049.1, forward strand.
AACCACAACTACATCGGTGCGAAGATGGTGCCGCAGATTTTCCGCCGCATGGGTCTGCCACTCGACGCAAGGATGAAATACGTGCAGAAACTCGTCGATTTGCACATGCGTCCTATCGCCATCGCCGACGAGGAAGTGACCGACAGTGCTGTTCGCCGTCTGCTTAGCGATGCTGGCGATGACATCGACGACCTGATGACACTGTGCGAGGCTGACATCACCTCGAAGAACGAGGTGCGCAAGAAAACGTTCCGCGAGAACTTTCGCATGGTGCGAGAAAAACTGACAGACCTGCAGGAACGTGACTACAAACGCCTGTTCCAGCCTTGCATCGACGGCAATGAGATTATGGAGATGTTCGGACTTCAGCCTTCACGCGAGGTAGGGCTGCTCAAACAGCGACTGAAGGATGCCATCCTCGACGGTGAAATAGAGAACGAACGAGAGCCCGCCCTGACCTTGCTGAAGGACGAAGCATCGAAAATTGGGCTGAAAATTTGTGCAGATAATAAATAAGGTGTATATTTGCAATTTGAAAATATCTTCTTGTATGAAAAGAACTGCTATTCTTGCAGCATGTATGCTGACAGCCGTCCTGGCGTCAGCACAATGTTTGTCGCCTGCACCTCCCGTTCTCAAGAGTGAAGCAGCGAAGCAGACTGTTGAAATGATTGAGAAGGTTCAGGCATACTGGCAGAGCCACAACCGCGCTGAATGTCGTGGATTCTGGGACAACGCCGCTTACTTTACGGGCAACCAGGCCGCCTACGAACTCACTGGTAACCAAACCTACTTGGACTATGCGCTGCGATTTGCAAATCACAACCACTGGAGCGGTGCCACCGAGCGAGACAAGTCGAAATGGGAGTACAAGACCTACGGCGAAGACATGCGCCACGTTCTCTTTGCAGACTGGCAAATCTGCTTCCAGGTTTACATCGACCTGTACAAACAGGAACACCGACCCGAACGCCTGCAAAGGACACTCGAAGTGATGTGCCATCAGGCGAACTTGACCGAAAGGGACTTTTGGTGGTGGAGCGATGCCTTGTATATGGGTCTTCCGATATTCACAAAACTCTACACCATCACTGGTGACCAAAAGTTGCTGGACAAGCAGTTCGAATGTTTCGAATGGACCGACAGCCTGCTCTTCGACAAGGATGCACAACTGTACTACCGCGATGCCAAATACATCTGGCCGAAGGTGAAGACTGCTTGCAACGGCGGCAAGAGTTTCTGGGCACGCGGCGACGGCTGGGTGCTGGCAGGACTGGCTAAGGTTCTCAACGACCTGCCTAAAGATTCAAAATACCGTCCCTTCTACGTCAAGCGCTTTCAGCAACTGGCCGAGGGTGTGGCACGTTGTCAACAGGCAGGCGGCTACTGGAGCCGCTCGATGCTTTGCGAGGACGACGCCCCTGGTTACGAGACCAGTGGCACAGCCTTCTTCACCTACGGAATGCTCTGGGGCGTAAACAACGGCCTGCTACCAGCAGCCAAGTACAAGCCCGTCATCGAGAAGGCGTGGAAGTATCTTTCGGAGACTGCCCTTCAGGCCGATGGCAGCATCGGCTACGTGCAGCCCATCGGCGAGAAGCCCGACCCCACCCGCACTGTCGATGCTCACTCACAGGCACCCTTTGGTACAGGTGCATGGCTTTTGGCAGCCTGCGAATATGCAAAATTCAGTAAATAACTATAAACAACACACAAACAAAACAAATGAAAGACTTCTTTAAGTACGTGTTAGCCACAGTGGTCGGCATTTTGGTTGTCGGTCTGCTGTGCACCATTATGATGGTCATCTCACTCATTGGCATGGCCAGCAGTAGTTCAACCACCAGCGTTCCGTCGGATGCCGTCGTCGTCTTCAAACTCGACGGTAGCATCAGCGAACGTGCCAGCGACAATCCTTTTGCAGGTATGTTTGGCAACAAGTTGTTGGACGAGGAATTGGGTCTCGACGACATTCTCCGCGCTATCAAGAACGCCAAGGAGAACGACAAGGTAAAGGGCATCTATATGGAAGCCGGCTCGTTCGGCGGTGCCACACCTGCCCAGTTGCAGGAGATTCGTCAGGCGCTTGTTGATTTCAAGACATCCGACAAGTTTATCGTTGCCTACGGTGACCAATATACGCAAGGCGCATACTATCTCTGCTCCGTTGCCGACAGTGTCATCATCAATCCTGAGGGTATGCTCGACTGGAAGGGACTTGCCATGCAGACGATGTACTATAAGGAATTGATGGACAAAGTCGGCGTGAAGATGGAAATCTTCAAGGTCGGCACCTACAAGTCGGCCGTTGAACCGTACTTCCTCACTGAGATGAGTGAGGCAAACCGTGAACAGATTACAGTCTTCTCGAACGAAATCTGGAACCAGATGCTGAACGAAGTGAGCAAGAGCCGCAAGATGACTGCTGAGCAGTTGAACCAACTCACCGACTCTGCCCTCACATTCCAGCCTGCACCACTCTACAAGAAAATCAAACTCGTGGACAAACTCGCCTATAGCGATGAAGTACCACGCATCATTGCCAACATGATGGGTTCGGATGAGGAAAAGCCCACCGATGCCTACAACACCATCACGATTCAGGACATGGCTGCCAGCACAGCCAACGAGCCGAAGGGCACCAGCGGCAACATCATCGCCGTTTACTATGCCGACGGTGAAATCGTCGATGCCCCCAGCAGTGGCATCTTCAACGGCAACGAGGCCCAGATTATCGGTTCCAAAACCATCAAGGAACTGCAGGAACTGGCCGACAACGACGATGTCAAGGCGGTCGTCCTGCGTGTCAACTCCCCTGGTGGCAGTGCATACGCCAGCGAACAGATTCACCACGCCGTTCAAGCCATTAAAGCCAAGAAGCCTGTGGTCGTTTCGATGGGCGGCTATGCTGCTTCGGGCGGTTACTATATCTCATGCGGTGCCGATTATATCTTTGCCGAGCCCACCACACTGACGGGTAGCATCGGCATCTTCGGCACATTCCCCGTGGCTGCCGAGTTGATGAACAACAAGATTGGCCTACATATCTCGACGGTGAAGACCAACGAGTTCGCCGACTTTGGCGACTATTCCCGAGAGATGACCGAAGGTGAGAAGAATGCGCTGCAATCCTATGTCAACCGAGGTTATGAACTCTTCACCAAGCGTTGTGCCGAAGGTCGTGGCATGAAGCAGGACGACATCAAGGCCATTGCCGAAGGTCGTGTATGGACAGGCGAGCACGCTAAGCAGATTGGTCTGGTTGACCAACTGGGCAATCTCGACGATGCCATCGCAGAGGCCAAGAAGCGCGCCAAGGTTGACGAGGCTTCCGTCCTCTCCTACCCTGCCAAGAGCAACCTGCTCGATGATTTGATGAACGAAGTGAGCGGCGACAGTTATGCAGACGCAAAACTCCGCGATTTGCTTGGCGAACACTACCTGTACTTCCGCAGCCTGAAGAACCTGAACAAGCACGGGAACGTACAGGCACAACTTCCCTTCTACATCACTTTCAATCTCTAGTCTTACTGTCTCTTCATGGAGGGTGACCACATCAAAATCTGTTACTGGCTCAAGCCCTTCGCCTGGCTCTACGGTCTGGTGATTAACTTGCGCAACATCCTGTTCGACAGCGGGGTGCTACCCAGTGAGAGTTTTGATGTACCCGTCATTTGCGTCGGCAACATCACGGCTGGCGGCACAGGCAAGACTCCTCACACTGAGTACCTCATCCGTCTGCTCAGCGAGCAGCACCAAGTGGCAGTGTTGAGCCGTGGCTACAAGCGCAAGTCGAAAGGCTATATCCTTGCCACGAAAGACACCCCTGTGCAGGAAATCGGCGACGAACCCTTCCAGATGAAACAGAAGTACCCTCAGATTCATATGGCCGTCGATGCTAACCGCCGGCGAGGTATCAAAAACCTTTGCCGGCCTGGCATCGAGCCAGCGACCGATGTAGTCCTGCTCGACGACGCCTATCAACACCGTTATGTCGTGCCAGGCATCAACATTCTGCTGATGGACTACCACCGCCTCGTCAACTTCGACGACCTGCTGCCTGCAGGACGTCTGCGCGAGCCGAAATCGAGTTGTCAGCGTGCCGACATCGTCATTGTGACCAAATGTCCACCTTACATCACACCCATGGAGGAACACGGCATCGCCCGCAGCATCGAGATGCAGCCCTGGCAAAAACTTTTCTTCTCGCACTTCAAGTACGGAAAACTGAAGAAGATTTCACTCTTCCCCGAAGAAATTCCTCTCGAACATCTTTCTGACGAAAAGTATAACATCGTCCTGCTCACAGGCATCGCTTCTCCGCAACAGATGGAGTACGACCTGCAGCAGTTCTTCAAGTTCACACCAGTCCACTTCAGCGACCATCACGACTTTGAGCGCAAGGACATCGAACTCGTGGAACGGACCATCAAGTCGGTCACAACACCCGACAAGCAGACCATCGTCATCACCACCGAGAAAGACGCAGCCCGTCTGCTCAGCATCGGACAGGTTTATGACGACTTCACCCTCTTCTCCGTCCGTTTTGCCCTTTATGTCCTGCCCATCGAAGTGGAATTCATGGACAACAAGGCCGAATCATTCAACCAATTCATACTCAGTTATGTACAGAAAAATTCAAGAAACAGCACGCTTCTTAAAGGAACGAATGCAAACAAGCCCTAAGACGGCGATTATTCTCGGCAGCGGCCTGGGCCGTCTCGCCGACGAGATAAAGATTGAGCAGGCCATTGCCTACGAGGACATACCCCACTTCCCTGTCTCCACCGTCGAAGGTCACAGCGGCAAACTCCTCTTCGGCCGTCTCGGCGGACATGACATCATGGCCATGCAGGGACGTTTCCACTACTACGAAGGCTACGACATCCATGAGGTCACCTTCCCTATCCGTGTCATGTACGAACTGGGCATCAAGAACCTCTTTGTCAGCAACGCCGCCGGCGGCATGAATCCGCAGTTCAGCATCGGCGACCTCATGGTCATCACCGACCACATCAACATGCTGCCCGAGAATCCGCTACGTGGCAAGAACGTGCCCACGGGTCCACGTTTTCCCTCCATGCACGAAGCTTACGACCCTGAGTTCATTCGCATCGTCGATGAGATTGCCGCTCAGAATGACATCAAGGTGCAGCACGGCGTCTATGTCGCCACACAAGGCCCAACCTTCGAGACACCAGCCGAGTACCGAATGTTCCGCATCCTCGGAGCCGATGCCGTGGGCATGAGCACCGTGCCCGAAGTCATCGTCGCCGTCCATCAGGGAATGCGCGTCTTTGGCATGTCGGTCATCACCGACCTTGGCGGTTTCGCAGAGGCAGTCGAAGTCAGCCACGAAGAAGTCACTGAAGCCGCCAATGCCGCACAACCCAAGATGACGCTGCTGATGAAAGAACTGATTAATCGGATTTAACCCACAACATGGAAATCTCAACACTGGGCGAGTTCGGACTGATCCGACGCCTGACACAGGACATAGAATTGAAAAATGCGGAGACGCTGAAGGGCGTGGGCGACGACTGTGCCGTTCTGAACTTCGGGAGTGAGGAACATGACGTACTGGTGACGACCGACCTGCTCATGGAAGGCGTCCACTTCGACCTCACGTACATGCCGCTGAAGCACCTAGGTTACAAGGCAGCGCAGGTAAACTTCAGCGACGTGTATGCTATGGGCGGAATGCCGAAACAGATTACCGTGAGCCTGGCTTTGGGCCGACGTTTCACGGTCGAGGACATGGACGAGTTTTACGCAGGGCTGCGACTGGCGTGCGATGCACATTGCGTTGACATCGTCGGCGGCGACACGACTTCGTCACGCACGGGACTGGCCATCAGCATCACCTGCATCGGTGAGGTGGAAAAGGGCAAGGCCGTGCTACGCAGCGGTGCCCGTCCGACCGACCTCATCTGTGTGACGGGCGACCTCGGTGCTGCCTACATGGGCTTGCAGTTGCTGGAACGTGAAAATCATGTTTATTACCAGCAACTTGAAGAGGCACGGAAGAAGGATGCGAACGCCACGATTGACTTCCAACCCGACTTTGCAGGACGCGAATACCTACTGGAGCGTCAGATGCGTCCTGAAGCACGTCGCGACATCATCCTGAAACTGCGCGAAATGGGCATCTGTCCGACGTCGATGATGGACGTGAGCGACGGACTGTCGAGCGAATTGCTGCACATCTGCCACGAGAGCGGTGTGGGTTGCCGTGTGTTCGAGGAACGTATCCCGCTCGACTACCAAACCGCGGTCATGGCGGAAGAACTGAACATGAACGTGACGACCTGTGCGTTGAACGGCGGCGAGGACTACGAACTGCTCTTCACCGTGCCCCTCACCGACCATGAGAAGATGGAGCAGATGGAGGGTGTGCGCCTCATCTGTCACATCACCGAAGCGTCGCTCGGACAGATGCTCGTCACCCGCGATGGCCAGGAGTTCCAACTCAAGGCACAGGGCTGGCAGGCATTCGACGGCGAGAAAGAAGAATAACAGGAAACACGTAAAAGTGCTGAAATAACAC
>JAIKWU010000051.1 GCA_024684455.1 Bacteroidaceae bacterium
AAAAACGATAATATATGAATTTTTTATGTGTTTTTTACACGTCAATCTACAAAAATCTTGACGTCAATTTACATTGACGAATAGATTAACGAAGATTTACGTGTAAAAATCAAACAAATCATTTTCGTCGAACTCACGTTAAACAGGATTGATAGGATTAAAGGGAAGTTATAGGGACTGCGCGAAATCGTAGCGCGGTTTGCGACGACGGGAGATTTATCTCCCCGAAGGAGTTTCTCCATGTAGGGACGCCCCGTGGGGCGTCCATGTCGTAAAAGTGAAATGCCATAAAACATCTCTGCGCCTCTAACATATTGCTGCGCAATAATTGAACGAATTGACCGAAAAGTAATTTGTTTCATTCGTATAATCTGCCCGTAGGGCGATGTTGAATAAAAAACATATTGCTGCGCAATAATTGAACGAATTGACCGAAAAGGAATTTGTTTCATTTGTTTAATCTGCCCGTAGGGGGATGTTAATAGTAAAAAAATCCGTGTTATCCGTGTTATCCGTTGTTAAGAATTAAAAGTTAAAATCCTCATCATCCCCAAAATCCTGTTTTTAATAACCGCAGATTCTTTCGACAAGCGAAAGCGGCGCATAGCGAACGTCGTATTAGTGTTTCAGGAAAACTTTGCCGTTGCGCACGATGAACCCCTGTGCACTGTCGGCCACACGGCGGCCCGACAGGTCATACGTCGCGCCGCCGTTTTTGATTTCCTCTGCTTGAGAGGAGATGGCGGTGGGAGGCATCATCTCGTCGATGGCTTTCTGCATCCATGCACGCCGCTGGCGGAACCATCGCTGACGATTGCTGACTTCGCTGGTGAGGATCTCGTGTGAGTTTTTATAGACTTGTCCCGTCAACTGACGGCTGCGGTCGATCGATGAGCGATGGGGCGACGCGGTGAGGTCGGAAAGCCATAGGTCGATGTCGTCGAACAGGGTGGGCGAGAGTTCGTCCCACAGTTTCCTGTACGTCATGCGAAACTCCGCATTGGGGCTTTGCAGCAAGGCGGGAAAGAAGGTGTATGTATCGGTGTGCAGTCGCGACCACTGGTCGTCCGTCCATAGTATCGTGTCGAAATCCCACAGGCACGGCATCCGCAGGAGCGAGGTGAGCGACTGGTCCTGCTTGGCCAGATACTGATTGGCGCCGCCGCTGTCCTTGGTGCCAAGCACGTCGTGGCAAAATAGCCAGCGTGCAAAACTGCTGACGTCGATGTGCTGTGGATAGGTACCGTCGGCCATGCTCTCCTCGAACGCGCTGACGACGCTTTGGATGTAACTCACCTGTGTCGGTGTCACTTCTTCTTCGTCAGGGTAGTTGAAGGTGTATTTCCTTCCCGTCGTTGTCTGGAAATAGACGGGTTCGTTCCACCAGTAAGCGTCGTGCTCGACGATGTAGCCCGAGGTCTTATCGACATTGAGGCGGCACTTCTCGTTGCGCCTGATTTGCTCACAGAGGGTGTACAGGCCGCGATACTGCCCGTTGAGGACTACGTTGACGAACGCCCAAGCAGGCGTCCACTCCATGCCCACGAGGCGGCTCACGGTGAAGCCGAGCGCTGTGTCGGGCGACAGGTCGGCAATGAGTACCCAGTGCTTGTCCTTGTACACGTCGTCGTTGCCCCGACAGAGCAGGTCGGCCTTCTTCTCCAGTTTGATCTTGTACGGTTTTTGACTTAAATAGGCGGTGGTATTGCCCCGCACTTTGACGGTCACGCCGCTCTGGTCCTCCATGTAGGGGCCGCTGTCGTAGAGCGTGTCGGGGCCCAGTGTGACGGTCATGCGTGCAGGCACCTTCGTGGCGTTTGTGATGCTCCTGCCCATTGCTCCAGGCGGAGGTGTGGCTTCGTCGTAGGTGGGTTCTTCACCGTCGCGCGTGGCAATGTCGATGACGGGCAGCGTCATGGTGCGCAATGTAGCGATGTCCACATTGCGGTAAAACGTGGTCTGTGCCTTGATCATCAGCGGTGCAGCCACGAAGAGGACAAACAGAAAAAGACGTGCCACGTGTCTGTTTTCTTCGGGTTTATGCCGCAAAATTAGTAAAAAAACAGGAAACCGCGTGTTTTTTTTTGTGGTTTTACAGATTTTTCAGAAATTTGCAGCATCATGACCACCCCAATACACCATACTCCTGCGGAAAAGCCGCTGGCTCCGTTTGCCGACCGCTTCGTCGGTGCCGACAATTGCTTCACGCTGCTGCGCTATGCTTTTGCGCTCGCCATTTTCTGCAACCATCTGTGTTACTCGACGGGTCGTCCCATTTTTCTTTGTTATGGAGGTGTGTTCGTTCAGGGCTTCTTTGTGATGAGCGGCTTTCTGACGATGAACAGTTATGTGCGCAAAGACGACTGGCGCGACTTCTCCCTTCGCCGTATGCGCCGCATTCTGCCTGGCTACGTCACGGCTGTGCTGCTCTGTTTTCTGGTGGGCATCATCTTTACGACTTTGCCGCTGAGCGAATTTTTCTCAAACATCGCCACGTGGAAATACCTTTGCGCCAATCTGGTGTTCATGAACTTCCTTCAGCCCACGCTGCCTGGGGTGTTCGACGACCACGCCATGGCTGCAATCAATTCGTCGCTGTGGACGATGAAGATTGAGGTGCTGTTTTACCTGAGCGTGCCCTTGGTCACATGGCTGATGAAACGGTGGAAGCCGACGCCTGTGTTTGTGCTCATTACAGCGCTGTCGTGGGTTTGGTTTGTGGTCATGGAATACTTGTTCAAGACGACTGGTCGTGAACTGTTCTATACGCTCAACCACCAGATTATGGGCGAACTTCAGTTCTTCTACTTCCCCATTCTGCTGCTATGGCATCGGGAATGGGTTAAACGGCACGAACGACTGCTCACAGTGGTGGCGGTCGCTCTGCTGGTGTTGTCTTACTCGTGGTGGAGAGATGCTGCCGTGCTGAACTTCTACACGCTCAGCGTTTTGATACTGGTGGTGGCTTACCGCCTCGAGCCTCTCGTTCATGCGCGTCGCTGGAAGGACGTGAGTTATGAGTTCTTCCTGCTGCGTTTTCCTTTGTTGCAGGTTTGTGTCGAACTGCTTCCGACGGCAAGTCTTGGTGTGATGGCGGCGGTGTCGTTGCCTGCACTCGTGGTGGCTTCGCTCTTGCTGAATCTGTGGTGCAAGCGCATCAGCCGCCTATTTCCTACGTCTTAGTCGTATTTTCGGCAACTTGATGCCCAGAATCTTCTTTTTCAGATGAGCCTCTTTTTCAGCCGAGAGGTATAGGGACTCGCCTGTCGTCGCGCTGGTGACGGTGACCGTCGGCTCGGTGGAGACGGTGGGTGTGGCAGGCTGTGTCGGTGTCGCTGTCTCGGTGGCAGGCATCACGGCAGGCTGTGCCACGGTGGCGACAGCGGGCATGGCCACTTCGACGGTGGCGGGAATGGCTGCCGGCGTCGGTGCGGGTATTTCACCCGTCATGACGCGCATACGGTCGTTGAACGATGCTGTCGCGCTGCGGAAAGTGGCGAGTTCCTCGGGGGTCATCAGGGTGGTGTCGCGTCGAAGGATGAAGATGGTGCCGGCGGTGTCCTTCAGTTGCATCGTGTCGGGCTCGAAGGTGAGGACTTCAAGGATGGAGGGGTTGGGCAGTGTCGTGTGGCGGATGGTGATGAGGTGGTTGTCCATCGTCCATGTGCGTCGTTCGTTGTCGGTCGTACTGAATGTCATGGTGTTGTCGTTGCGGAAGTTCCACGTGCTGCGTGCCTGTCCGCTCTCCACTTGCCAGGGGCCCATGAGCGACTTGTCGGTCATCAGGTTCAGGCTGAGCCGTTGACGCAACTGCACTTCCTGGTTATCGACTTCGGGTACGGCTTCGACGACAGGGGCTGGTTCTTCGACCGGTGTCTCGACCACTTCTTCGACCGCTTCCTCGACGGGTTTGGGCCAGAGAGGGTGACGGGCTTCGATGCCTTGCGCACCGATGGTCTCGGCAATGTAGATGCCGTCGTTGCGCAGTTCGATGAAGGGGATTTGTGTATTGATCACGCCGAGCGGCATGACGGTGTTTTCCTTCGAACCGACCGTTGTGAGCGTGACGCCCGACTTGCCGATGACGATGTTCTGGTTCTTGCCGTCCTCGGTCTTGCGACGGCCTTTCAGGTAGTTGCCGAGCACGGTCTTCATGAACGACGTCTGGTACCACGGGTCGTCGAGCATCAACTGATCCTTGTCCGCATCGGTTGTCTTGGGCATTTTTTCAGGGCGGAGCGCTGTCTTGGGTGTCACTTCGAACAGCCGAATCTCCTCGACATACGTGTCGTCCACGACGTCGCCGGTCACCTTCTGCTCCAGCGTGCGGTTGCGTGCCACGATGTCGTTCTGGAACGACACGTCGCCGTTGTTGACGACGAAGTTGAAGAGCACGGGCATGTCGGCATTGATGGAATAGACGGTGCCGCTCAGTTTCGACTGGTTCGTCCAGTCCCACTTCTCCAGTTCGAGCGTTCCCTGCTTGAGGGTGAAGCGCAGGATGCCATAGACTTCGTCCTTGGGGACGGTCGTCGCCGACGACAGGCACCACAGGCGCTCATACTCGTTCTGCAACGACGTCCGTTCCTGCTCTATCTGCTGGGTTTTCTGCTCACGTTCCTGTTCTGAGAGATACTCTGCCGTGCGAGCCAACTTGTCTTCCTTCTCTTTCAGTCGGGCATCGCGCCGTTCATATTCCTGCAGGTCGGCATTGAGTTTTTCGATGTCGATGCGGCCTGCCTGTATGATATAGGACAACTGTCCGCGGAACACGATGCCTGGCTGTGTCCCAACCACGAGCACGGCGTTCGACACGCCGGTCTTCGAGAACTGCCCCGTCAGTTGCAGAATCTGTTCGCCACGATAGGCATAGCCGTAGGGACAAGCCTCGACGACCACCATGCCTTCGCCTTCGGGCTCGTCAAGGTCGTTCACCTCGCCGCGGTAGTAAGCCGTGGCTTCCGACTGAGTTTTCAGATAGACGGTCTTTTTCCGTCGGGCATCCATGTGGGTGGGCACCATCAGCAACATCACCAGCACCAGCACCTTCAGGCAGTTTTTCTGTAGCGATTTATCCATGATTCAATTGTCATCAAAAGGTAAGAAAATGGGATTGTTCTTTAAGAACATGCAAAGGTACGCCATTATTTCAAGAACGGCAAATTATGCTCCTGCTTTTTTGCGATAATGCCTGTAAAACGTGCGTTTCGCAGTCAAAACACCGCTGTGACGAAGTGCAAACTTGGGCGCAGCGAAGACAAAAAACAGTTAATCCCCAGTTGAAACTCAAAATTTAACTTAAATTTATGGAAATACAACTTAAATTTGCATAAATTCTACTTAAATTTATATAAATATAAGTTAAATTTTGAGTTTTAACTGGGGAATGAATAAGTTTGGTGTGTGATGTTCATAAGAATGAGTCGCAGCGCGGGGATGTTCCGACTGCGGCAGGGTGGTGATGGGGGTGTGGAGAGAGGGTGAAGGAGGTGTGGAGAGGGTGTGTCAGGAGGAGGATTTCCCCGTGACGATGCGCTTGATGTCGTTGAGTTTGTTGAGGGCCTCGAGGGGCGTAAGATTGTTGACGTCAAGTTCGAGAATTTCGTCGCGTATCTGACAGAGCACGGGGTCGTCGAGTTGGAAGAAGGAGAGTTGCGAGGCCTCGGGTGCGGTGAGGTTCTCGGTGTGTGGCCGGCTGATGCCGTCGCCGCTGTTGTTGCGTTCGAGGTCGGCCAGCACCTGCTCGGCGCGGCTGACGACTGCTGGGGTCATGCCGGCGATTTTTGCCACGTGGATGCCGAAGGAGTGCTCACTGCCGCCACGTTCCAGTTTGCGCAGGAAGATGACTTTTCCGCCCGTCTCGCGCACGCTGACGTTGTAGTTCTTCACCCGTGCGAACATGCGCTCCATCTCGTTCAGTTCGTGGTAGTGTGTGGCGAAGAGGGTTCGTGCGTGTGCCGTGGGGTTCTGGTGAATATACTCGACGATGGCCCAGGCGATGCTGATGCCGTCGTAGGTCGATGTGCCGCGTCCGAGTTCGTCGAACAGCACGAGCGAGCGTTGCGTCAGGTTGTTGAGGATGCTCGACGCTTCGCTCATCTCGACCATGAACGTCGATTCGCCCACGGAGATGTTGTCGCTGGCTCCGACGCGCGTGAAGATTTTGTCACACACACCAATGCGTGCGCTGTCGGCTGGTACGAACGAGCCTGTCTGAGCCAGCAGCGTGATGAGGGCGGTCTGTCGCAGCAGGGCGGACTTACCTGCCATGTTGGGGCCGGTGAGAATGATGATTTGCTGATGTTCGCTGTCAAGCAGCGTGTCGTTGGGGACGTACTGTTCGCCGATGGGCATGTTGCGCTCGATGACGGGATGGCGTCCCTGTCGGATGTCGATGGTGAGCGACTCGTCGACCACCGGCCGTACGTAGCGGTATTCGCGGGCTGCCTGTGCGAACGACAGCAGGCAGTCGAGACGGGCCACCATGGCTGCGTTCTGCTGAATGGAGGAGATGTAGTCGGAGGCTGCGACGACGAGGTCGTTGAACAGTTGGGTTTCGAGCACGAGGATGCGCTCTTCGGCACCGAGAATCTTCTCCTCGTACTCCTTGAGTTCGGGGGTGATGTAGCGTTCGGCCTGCACGAGCGTCTGCTTGCGAATCCAGTCGGACGGCACCTTGTCCTTGAAGGTGTTGCGGACCTCGATGTAGTAGCCGAACACGTTGTTGAAACCGATTTTCAGGCTTGTGATGCCCGTCGCCTCGATTTCGCGCTGCTGGATTTGCAGCAGGTAGTCCTTGCCGCTATAGGCGATTTGGCGCAGTTCGTCGAGTTCTGGGCTGACGCCGTCGGCGATGACATTGCCTTTGTTGACGAGCAGCGGCGGGTCGGGGCGTAGTTCGCGGCGGATTCGCTCGCGCAGCGTTTCGCACGTGTCGAGTTGCTGGCCGATGTAGAAGATGCTGTCGTTGCCGCTTTCGAGACACATCTGCTTCATCGGTGCGATGGCTTCGAGGGCGATGCGCAACTGCTGCGTCTCGCGGGGCGAGACGCGCTGGGTGGCTATCTTCGAGGCGATGCGCTCGATGTCGCCGATGCGTTGCAGCAGTTCCTCGATGCCGTCGCGGAAGTCGGGCTCGCGGAAGAAATGCTCCACGACGTCCTGTCGCGCCTGTATCTGCTGCACGTTCTTCAGGGGGAAGAGCAGCCAGCGGTGCATCATGCGTGCGCCCATCGGCGAGACGGTCTTGTCGATGACTTGTAGCAGCGACGTGCCGCCTTCGTTCATCGTCTCCGTCAGTTCGAGCGAACGGATGGTGAAACGGTCCAGACGGACGTAGCGCGTCTCTTCGATGCGCTGGATGGTGCGGATGTGACGAATCTGCGTGTGCTGCGTCTGTTCGAGATAGACGAGGATGGCACCGGCAGCGACGATGCCTTCTTTCAGATGTTCGATGCCGAAGCCCTTCAGGTTCTTCACCTCGAAATGCGAGGTGAGTTTCTGGCGTGCGGTCTCATAGACATACACCCAGTCGTCCATCTCGAAGGTAAAGTATTTCCCGCCGAAGTTTCCCTCGAACATCGGCTTGCGGCCGCGCTCGAAGAGCACTTCCTTAGGGGCGAAGTTGGTGAGGAGTTTGTCCACATAGTCGGTCGTGCCCTCTGCAACGAGGAACTCACCGGTCGAGATGTCGAGGAAGGACACGCCGCACGCCTGCTTGCCGAAGTGGACCGACGCGAGGAAATTGTTCTCCTTGTTCGAGAGCACCGTGTCGCTCATCGCCACACCAGGGGTGACCAGTTCGGTGATGCCGCGCTTGACCAGTTTCTTTGTCAGTTTCGGGTCTTCGAGTTGGTCGCAGATGGCGACACGCTTGCCTGCACGGATGAGTTTCGGCAGATAGGTGTCGAGGGCATGGTGAGGAAAGCCAGCCATGGCGATACCGCTGGCCGCTGTCCCTGCCACGCTCGACCGCTTGGTCAGCGTGATGCCCAGGATGTCGGCAGCCACGGCCGCATCGTCGCCATAGGTCTCGTAGAAGTCGCCGCAACGGAACAGCAGCACGGCATCAGGGTGCTTGGCCTTGAAGTCGTAGAACTGTTTCATCATCGGCGTCAACTCGTCTTTCTTCGCCATCGTCTTGCTCTTATTGACTATTAAACTTTTGGCACTCCTTTGGGGAGATAAATCTCCCGTCGTCGCAATCCGCGCTACGATTCCGCGCGGACTTCCCAGATGTCGTTCGTCTCCAGCAACTCAGCGAAGTTGTGGTACTTCTTCTGCGCGCTGACCTCTTGAATCTGTGCCTCGACCGCCTCGTCGTAAGTCGGTGCCGGCACGTCGCGGATTACACCGAGGGCGACAGGGAAGTCGGGTCCTTCCATCATCGCGAGTTTCAGTTGCAGCGTGTTGTCCTCGCAGTGGGCGTCGTGTACGAGGATGTCGTCGAGCGTGACGCCGTTCTCACCAATCTTCACTACCTTCAGACCGAAACCTTCCTGCACGAGACCGTATTCGTCGTTCTCGCCGAAAACCATCTTCTCGCCGTGACGCAGGTAGATGGCGTTCTTCTTGCGGTTCGGAGCGCTGTAAACATCGTCGTGCGTGCCGTTGTTGAAGATGACGCAGTTCTGCAGGATTTCACACACGGCAGCACCTTTGTGCTCATAGGCTGCGCGGAGAATCTCGATGGTGCCAGGAGCATCGGTGGCCACGGCACGTGCGAAGAAATGGCCGCGTGCACCGAAGCAGAGTTCTGCGGGGCGGAAAGGGTCTTCGACCGTGCCGTAAGGGCTGCTCTTGCTCACAAATCCGCGCGGACTGGTGGGGCTGTACTGACCTTTTGTCAGGCCGTAGATGCGGTTGTTGAGCAGAATCATGTTGAGGTTGATGTTGCGGCGGTTGGCATGGATGAAGTGGTTGCCGCCGATGGCGAGGCCGTCGCCGTCGCCGCTGACTTGCCATACGGTAAGTTTGGGGTTGGTCACCTTGACGCCTGTGGCGATGGCGGCAGCACGTCCGTGGATGGTGTTCATGCCATAGGTAGCCATGTAGTGAGGCAGACGGCTCGAACAGCCGATACCGCTGATGACAGCGTTGTTCCAAGGCTCCACGCCGATTTCAGCCAGTGCCTTGTGCAGGGATGCGAGGAAAAAGTGGTCGCCACAACCAGGACACCACCGAGGCTGCCCCTTCTTATAATCTGAAGGGCTGAACTGACGAAGCCCCCCCACTGTCCCCCCGAGGGGGGATGTTGTTACTGTCTCATTCATATTGATATATTTATTCAATTCAAGTAATAATGTTTTCTATTGCTGTTAAGACACTTTCCAAATCAAACAGAACTTCTTCGTTTGTGAAGCGTATGACAGTATAACCTTTACTTTCCAACCATTCTGTACGTACGTCATCACTGACCTGTTGTTCTGGCAGTTGATGATAACCACCGTCTAATTCTATGACCAGATGCTCTGACGGACAGAAAAAATCTACGATAAAGTCACCAATAATATGTTGACGCTTGAAGATTTTTCCACATTGTCTTGCTTTCAGACATTCCCATAACACGGATTCGGCCTCTGTGGGGTTCTGCCGGTTATGACGTGAAAAATCCTTTAACTTTGCATACAAGCAAGGATCGGCTGTCTGATAGTCGTACATACCTGTGTGAAAGGGTAGGTGACTATTCCTTCCCCTCGGGGGAGGCCAGGAGGGGGGTCATATTGTCTACGAGGTCCGAAACTGTGAACGGTTGGCCTTTGACTTCGTTGTACTGTGCGGGTACGAAGCCATCGACTTTCATGCGGAGCCAAGCGGCGAGTTGTCCCATGTTCTGTTCGGCCACGACGACTTTCTTGTAGCGCAGCAGGACGTCTGCCGTGTTCTTGGGTAGCGGGTTGATGTATTTGAAGTGAGCCTGTGCCACCTTGTGGCCTTGGGCACGCAGTTCTTCCATCGCAGCATGGAGATGGCCGTATGTACCGCCAAAGCCGACGATGAGGAGGTCTGCGTCGTCCACGTCGCCCTCGACGACGAGGTCGGGCACCTGGATGTTGTCAATCTTCTGCTGACGCAGCACGGTCATCAGGTGATGGTTCTCGGGGTCGGTCGAGATGGCCCCCGTCTTCGAGTCCTTCTCCAGTCCGCCGAGGATATGCTCGAAGCCTTCACGGCCAGGCACAGCCCAGTAGCGCACACCGTCGGCATTGCGCATGTAGGGAGTCCACTGTCCACGCAGTTCCTCTGGCACGTAGGGCGGCTTGATTTCAGGATAGTCCTCGAGGATGGGCAGGCGCAGGGCACCGCTGCCGTTGGCGACGAAGGCATCGGTGAGTAAGACGACAGGCGTCATGTGCTCCAGTGCCATCTTCGAAGCCATATAGGCAGCATCGAAGCAGTCGGTCGGACTCGTGGCTGCCATTACCGGCATGGGGCTTTCGCCGTTGCG
This sequence comes from Bacteroidaceae bacterium, assembly GCA_024684455.1. Lineage (GTDB taxonomy): Bacteria > Bacteroidota > Bacteroidia > Bacteroidales > Bacteroidaceae > UBA3839. Next base: position 10,448 of record JAIKWU010000051.1, read on the forward strand.
GCCGAAGAGCACTTGCAGCAGGTCGGTCTGTTCCGACTTGGTCGGCAGACCTGTGGCTGGACCGCCGCGCTGTACGTCGAGCACGACGAGCGGCAGTTCCATGATGACAGCCAGGTTCATCGCCTCGCTCTTCAGGCAGATGCCTGGGCCGGAGGTCGATGTGACAGCCAGTGCGCCGGCAAACGATGCGCCCACAGCCGAGGCACAGCCTGAGATTTCGTCCTCGCACTGCACCGTCTTGACGCCGAGGCTCTTGTGTTTCGACAGTTCGTGCAGCACGTCGGTGGCCGGCGTGATAGGGTACGAACCGAGGTAGAGTTGCAAGCCCGCCTTCTCGGCAGCGGCAATCAATCCGTAGGCCGTCGCCTTGTTGCCTGTGATGTCCATGTAGCGGCCTGGCACCTTATGTTTGGTCTCCACGCGGTAGCGGCCAGCCACGCTCGAATGTGTGTTGTGTCCGTAGTCGTAGCCTGCCTGAATCACCTTGATATTAGCCTCAGCCACGGACGGCTTCTTGCCGAACTTCTCGCGGATGAAGTTGAATGCCACGTCGAGGTCGCGGTCGAAGAGCCAGCAGACGAGGCCCAGCGCAAACATGTTGCGGCACTTCAGCACCGACTTCGGGTCCATGCCGCTGTCGGCCAGACAGTCCTTCACCATTGTCGTGAGAGGGCACTGAATCACGCGGTCGGGGTCGATGCCCATCTCTCCGAGATAGTCGTCCGTCTCGAAGGCTGCCTTCTTCAAGTCGGCCGCCTGGAAGGAGTCGGTGTCGATGATGATGGCTGCGCCAGGCTTGGTAAAGCGGTATTGCGTCTTCAGTGCCGCAGCGTTCATGGCCACGAGCACGTCGCATTTGTCGCCAGGGGTGAATACTTGTTCCGCACCGATGTGAACCTGAAATCCGCTCACACCCGTCAGCGAGCCTTGCGGCGCGCGGATGTCAGCGGGATAGTCAGGAAAGGTGCTGATACTGTTGCCGACCGTTGCCGAAACGGTCGAAAAGATGTTTCCAGCGAGTTGCATGCCATCGCCGGAGTCACCTGAGAAGCGAACGACCACGTCGTTCAGTTCCTTGATTTCCATATCATGATTGATTAGTGAGAGTTCTAAGACACTGCAAAGTTACGATTAAGTGAGCGAAAAAGCAAGTTTGTTGGCGTTTTTCCGAACAGGGGATGGTGTCGGTGTGATGTTCAGAACGTCAGGGTGAAGCCAGCGGTCAGGTTTGTGCCAGGCGTGCGGACGCAGGGGTAGAGGTCGTAATGGCGGTTGAGCAGGTTGTCGCCACGGACGTATGCCGTGAGTAATCCGCCTTGGTTTTCAACGGCGGCGACGGGCAGACGATAACTGACGGTGGCCCCCAGCCGGCTGGTGAGGGGGCGGTGATAGGGCAGGTTGCTGCGCTCGGTGAAAGTCTGCAACAGATAGTCGGCCGTGAGATTCAAACGGCTGACGGGCTGCACGCGCACTTCGGTCTTGAGATCGAGTAGGGGCCGCCAGGCGACGGCTTCGGCATGTGAGTCACCGTTGTTGCCATAGTGGCTGTCCCATACGTTATACTGCCCGTTGAGCGTCCATCGGAACGTGTCGCGGTAGTCGTAGCGCAGGTCGAGATGTCCGTACCACTGCCAGCCATTCGCCTGTACGAGCGAATTACCGGCAAGCAGTTCGGCACGGCCTGTCGATTTGTTGATGCCGCCGTAAAGTCGTGCAAACAGCCCAGTAGCGACGTTCCACTCCAAACCCACTGCACTGCGGACATAGTCGAACTGATGGGAGAGTTGTGGTATCGTGTTCTTGCCTTTGAAGAAGGGTGCGAAGATCCAGTAGGGCTGCAACTGTGCGAAGTGGCGGTAAGAATTGGCAATGGTGCCGCCGCTGGCTTGTCCAAACAGTGTCAGGGTCTCGGTGGCAAAGTAGCGCAGTTGGACGTCGGGGGCGGCACGGAACTTGCGCTCCACGCCAGTGAAGAAGTCGAGGCGGGCACCGAGTGTCAGTTGCAGGTCGTCGGTGCGATAGGTGTAGTAGGGATGAAGGTCAAAGGTGTGGTTCGGCTTGAAAGCCCCGAACGAGTAGGCGAAGAAGTCGGCTTGCAGGTCGAGTCCGGCCGTCTGTTCCTCGTCGATGGCATACGCAGCGTTGAGGGCAGTAGTGAAGTGCGACTCGCGGTTGTGGCGTGTGCTGAGGAAGGCGTTGTTGTCGTAACTCTGCCCAAAATACTCGAAGCCAGCACTGCCACCCAGGCTGAAGTCCTCAAACTTGAGCGTGGCGAGGCAGGCATTGAGCGAAAAGAGTGTGTTGTGCTGACCGTTCATCGCCAGGCTTTCGAAGTCACCGCCGACTTGCAGGCTCGTAAACGGGGTGAAGTAGTGCTGATACCCCACTGCACCTCGTGTCGAATAGTAGCGCATAGGCAGTTTTGTGGCGGGGCTCCAAGCATCCTGCACACGGGCGCTGTAGCCGCGCAGCGAGACGTCGAAGTCGAGCAGGTCGGTACTCGTCAGACGCAGGCCGTAGGCACCGCGCAGGTCAATCTGGCCTGCTGTTCCGCCGCCGAGACGGACGAAGCGGCGCGGCACACCTGTATCGGCTGCATCGCTCTGGGCTGCCTCCATCGGTGTGAAGACATGGCTGGAAGTGGGGCTGACAGTGCAGTCGTACTGTACCTGCGGCGCTGGAACCGAAAGGGTGCCGATGGTAAAGTATTCGCTGATTTTGTCAGCATCGCTGACCGTTGGGACATAGGTACTCTCGACATAGACTTCGTTGTCCATCTGGGCGAAGGCGAAACCAGCCCACAGAATGCCATAAAGAGTGAACAAAAACTTCTGCATGGATGTATCATTTAAGTTGTGAAAGTCGCTGCTGAATCATCTGATTGATTTCTTCGCTCTCCGTGTAGTTGCTCTTGAGCGAAAGGAGATACTGTCGCGCCTCGACGTCGCGCCCAGTCTTGGTGCAGACATCAGATAACAGAACGAAGGCTCGGGCAAGCCAGTAACTGTGGGTGGTGCCGCTGTCGATGAACTGCGACAGCACCTGCTCGGCTGACTGGTACTGCTGCGTGTCGTAGGCATACTGGGCCAGTTCGACCGTGGCTTGTGCACCATAGACGCTGCGCTGGTTCTTGCTCGCCTCCTGAAGGTCGGCAACACCCTGACGAGTGTCACCTTGCGCCATGTAGGCAAGGCCACGACAGAGATGTGCCTCGGTCGCTACATCGGCGTTTAGTCGTGAAGACACGAGCACGCGACTGGCTGTTTCAGCCGTGACGGTTGGGTTCTTCATGGCCTGGGCGGCACGCAACTGCCCGACCAGTGCCTTTGTACGGGTGTCCGCTGACAGTGTCTGTGCCTCCAGTTGTTTATAGTAGGCAAGTGCTTGTTCGGGATGTCCGCTGCTGGTAGCACGAAGGGCAGCGTCGGCGGTCATGTCGTCAAGTTCGCGGGGCGAGAGGGCTTTGCCTGCCTGACTGGCAAGTTGTGCGTATTCATTGATACGACCTTGTGCCGTGTAGAGGTCTTTGAGGTTTGACAGCGCCGTCTGCGCCTCGCCTGTGTTGGGATAGTCGGCAATCACACTGCGATAGAGCCTGATGGCCTCGTCGGTGCGTCCGCTTTCGGCATACAGCAGAGCCGTTTCGTTGACAGAGCGGCGTGCTTGCGGTGTTTGTGGAAACTTCTGCTGAAGTGCGCCGAAGGTTTCGATGGCTTTGGCTTTCTGTCCGCTTGCCACGTAGGATTTACCCTTTTCAAACAGAGCCACGGCAGCGTTCGGCCCTGTTTCGTTGACGCGTGAAAGTAGTTCGATTTTTCGTGAGTAGTTGCCACGCAGCCCTTCAATCATCGCCTGCTGTATGCGTGGATAGTCCTGTGGGGTGTGGTCCGATTCAAGGTTCAGCCCATCGGTGTCGATGGCCTTCTGGTAGTTGGCATAGGCTGCATCGTAGTTGCGTGCGACGAATTGACAGTCGGCGGCACGGCAGAAAGCATCGCTTCGGTAGGCAGACTGCTTGTTCATATCAGCCACTTTTTGGAAACAGGGAAGGGCTTCACTGTATTTCTTCTGTTTGAACAAGGCATAGCCCAGGGTGTAGTTGGCTTCGACGACGTAGTCCGTGTCGTCGGCAGAAAGGCTGAGGGCACGCCGAAGGTCGGCAATGGCGGCGTCGTAGCGACCCTGCTGGTATTCGGCTTCGCCTTTCCAGTAGTGTGCCTGAGAAGACGGCCCGACGGCGATGCTTTGGTTCATGTAGTCGATCGTGGCGGCATAGTTGCGGGTGTTATAGGCTTTGGAAGCCAGTTGGCTGAGCAATTGCTGCTTCGTCTTGCGCCCATCGGCGTCGAGGTTCCTAATGCGGTTAAGGGCAGCAAGGGCTGCTTCGTAGTTTTGGTTCTTGACATAGACGGAAATGAGATGGTGGCTGATGGTCTCCGCGTGTTTTGACGTGGGAAACTGGCGGAGAAACTGCTCATATACGCTTTGAGTTTCGCCGAAACCCATGTCGCCGCCGTCGCGGAGCGTGAGGGCGTAGTTGTAGAGAGCCTCTTCCTGCGTTTTCGGGTCGAAGTTCATCTCCGATGCCTGTTGGAATGCCATGCGGGCACGCTGTTTCTGTGCCGTCTGAATGTAGGCGATGCCAGCATGGAGCCATGCACTCTGGCTCATGGCATCACGAACCGTGCCGGCGCTGCGGCTGAGGTGCAAGGCGGCTTCGTCATACTTTTCTGTCTGCAACTGACTCATACCCAGTTTGTATAGTGCTGTGCGCGAGGGTTCGGCAACAGCCTGTACATAGTGCTTGAGCGGCGCGATGGCCTCGTCGTAGTGGCGTACGCCGTAGAGGGCTTCACCTTCGATGCGGTCAGCCTCGGCTGCCAACAGAGTTGCACCCGTCGCACGCCGCCACTGGCGCAGGGTCTGCAGTGCGTCGGCATAGTGCCCCTCCTGCACTTGACAGTCGGCCAGCAACACGGGCGCCGAGCGGCGGTAGTCGTAACTGGCACAGGCTGCGGTCAGGCAGGGGAGTGCTTCGCGGTAATGCCCCTGGATATAGTGGACGTAGCCGAGGTAGTACTGCACATCCATACCGTGCGTCTCGCTGCCGACAATAGACTCTAACACTTGCTCGGCACGCTCGACCTGTCCTGTGTGGATGCAGGCAATGGCTTCATAGAGGCGGGCCTCGCTCAGTTCGTCCTGTGGGAGGTTGTCGATGGGTGTGGCATTGTACAGACTGAGTGCCTCGCGATAACGGGCTTCGCGCACCAGCAGGCTGGCACGCATCAGGGCGATGCGTGACGTCAGCGGATGCACAGGATGCATCCGCAGCCATTCTGCCATGCGCCTTTCGGTGCCAGGCTCCTTCAGCCAGTAGTCAGCCATGAGCCCTTCGGCCTCGGGCAGTGTCTTCTGGCCGCTTGCGTCGGCCGTGGTGCTTGCCCCGTAGTAGTGGTGATCGTCGAGCAGGAGTCTTGCCTCGTTGCGAAGCGTTTCGGTCGCACCTGGGTGCAGGTTGTGCTGTGCTGCCGCTATCATTGGTGCTGCCGCAATCAGCAGGCTTACTATAACGTGTTTCATAGAGCCGTTCATTCTGTTGTTCTGTTTTCGCTGCGAAAATACAGAAAAAACCTGAATTATTCCCTATTTGTGACAAAAAAACCGCGCATTCTTAATGTTTTTTAAGTTCATGCGCGGTGGGCTCAGGGTCAGACTTCGTAGTGATGATTACAGGAAGAACAACTACACCAGATGGCTGATGAGTGTCTCACGGTCGCCTGGGAGCATGTCGATGACAGGCAGTTCAATCATCGTGTAGGCACCTGGCTGTTGGCGTAGCGAGGCACGTGCGACGTTGACAAGCACTTGGGCGGTCAGTGCAGGGTTGTTGATTTTCATGTTGAACTCGAAGAGTTGGTTGTGGGTTGTGCCCGAGACACCCTTGCGTACAAGGTTGACGCCGTGACCGACATCGTTCAGTGCATCGACGCTCTCGACCTGCATGACATGCGTTTCGTCGTTCACAAAGTAAGGGTCGGCCTTGACGGCTGCGGCAATCTTCGCGAAGTCATAGCCAGGTTTAACTTCGACATAGACCATGCGACGGTGAATGCCTGTACCCAGCGGGATGGTCACGCTCAGCGCGTCCTGCACACCTTCGATGGCGCGGACAGCCACCGAATGGCCCATCGAGCGGCCAGGACCGAAGTTGGTGTAGGTCACGCCCTTGGGTGCGAGGCTCTCCATCAGCGTGCGGACAATCGAGTCGCTGCCTGGATCCCAACCCGCCGAGATGACGGCAACGCGGCCTGCTTGCTTGGCGGCTGCATCGAGCGAGCGGCGCAGGTCCACAATCTGGGTGTGGATGTCGAAAGAATCGACGGTGTTGATGCCCAGCGCAAGGCACTGCTTGGCATACTCCTCGACGCGACGTGTCGGAGTGGCAAGGATGGCGACCTCGACGCCGTCAAGTTCTTCGATGCTCTTCACAACCTTGTACGCAGCAAGTTCGGCAGGACAGTTCTCGGCTCCTGCACGGCGTACGATGCCCACGCACTCCATGTCGGGCGCAGCCTCGACGGCCTGGAGAGCGTAACGGCCAATGTTGCCATAACCAACGATGGCTACTTTAATCGTGTTCATGTTTTATATGTTTTAGAGTTAAAAAGTAAGCAATTTTCTATTTTTCGCTTGCAAAGTTACACTTTCTCAACCAAAACACCTAACAAAAAGTCAAAAAAAGTAAGGACTTGTGCGGCATTTTTGCCACACAAGCCCTCAAAATGTGTCAGAGAGTGCCTTTTACTTAGCAGAAGCGACCTCTGCATCCTCTTCCTTAATCTTGCGACCCATGACCAGATAAGCCGTAGGAGCAGCGATGAAGAGCGAAGAAAGCGTACCGCCGATGACACCGAGAATCATCGCGAAGGCGAACGAACGGATGTTGTCGCCACCGAAGATGAAGATGGCCAGCAGCACGATGAGGGTCGAAACCGACGTGTTGATGGTACGTGCCAGGGTTTGGTTCAGCGACTCGTTGAACAGACGCTGTGTGTCGCGCTTCGGATAGAGGTTGAAGTTCTCACGGATACGGTCGAAGATGACCACCTTGTCGTTGATGGAGTAACCGATAGCCGTCAGGATGGCACCGATGAAGGTTTGGTCAATCTCGAGCGAGAAACCAATCCAGCCGTAGCACAATGAGTAGAGACCCAGGATGACGAGGGTATCGACTGTCAGTGCGGTGATGGCACCGACGGAGTAGGCCACGTTGCGGAAACGCAGGAGGATGTAGAGGAAGATGGCCACGAGCGCAAGGATGACGCTGATGATGGCGCCTCGTGTCACGTCGCTGGCAATCGACGGACCAACCTTCTGCGAACTGATGATCGAACCACCGACACGGTTGTCGCGGTCGATGAAGTTGTCAAGCGACACCTTCGAACCGTCTATCATACCGCCTTCGACAAAGGTTTCATAGAGTACCTTCTCGATTTCAGCATCGACGTTGGCACCATTCTCCTTGATGCGGTAGTTGGTGCTGACACGGATGTTGGTGCCTTCGGTACCGAGGGCGATGACGCTGGTATTGTCCTGACTCTCAGGGTCAAGGGCATTGATCTTCTGCTGGAGGGCACTGCGAACCTCGTCGATGTTCACTGGCTGTGCAAACTCAATCTTGAAGTTGCGACCACCGGTGAAGTCGATGCTCTGGCTCAGGCCACGCAGACCGAAGGATACGAAACTTGCAATGAGAATTATGCCAAACACGGTGAACGACTTCTTGTAAGAACCCATGAAGTTGTACTTCGTGCCCTGCATCATGTTCTTCGAAAGAGGTGTTGTGAAGGTGAGGTGCTGCCACTTGTCACGGTTGAGGAAGTGCTCATAGACAATACGTGTGAGCCATACAGCCGTGAAGAACGAGCAGACGATACCGATGATGAGGGTCGTAGCAAAGCCCTTGATAGGACCTGTTCCGAAATAGAACAGGATGATACCCGTGATGATACTGGTCACGTTCGAGTCGAGAATGGCGCTGAAGGCGTTGCTGTAACCTGCTGCGATGGCTGACTTGAGGTTCTTTCCAGACCTCATTTCTTCCTTTGTGCGCTCATAGATGAGCACGTTCGCATCGACGGCAGTACCAAGGGTCAGTACCATACCTGCAATACCACTCATGGTGAGGGCGGCCTGCAGCGAAGTGAGAATACCGAGGGTAAAGAAGAAGTTGAGCAGCAGTGCACTGTTGGCCACCATGCCAGGAGTGAAGCCGTACATCATGCACATGTAGATCATCAGGATGACGAACGCAATGACGAACGAGATGAAACCAGCCTTGATGGACTCGGCACCCAGGCTCGGACCTACAATGTCTTCCTGAACGATTTGTGCCGGAGCCGGCATCTTACCAGAGGAGAGCACGTTGGCAAGGTCCTTGGTGTCGTTCGTGGTGAACGAACCTGTAATCTGTGTGCTTCCGCCGTCAATCTTGTTCTGCACGTTCGGTGCGCTGTAAACGAGGCCGTCGAGCGAGATGGCCACGCAGTGGTGTACGTTGGCCTCCGTCAGGGCAGCCCACTTGCGGGCACCTTCGGTGTTCATCTTCATCGTAACGCACGGGTTGCCATACTGGTCAAACTCGTCCTTCGATTCGGTCACAACGTCGCCCTCGAGCGGAGCGCGTCCGTTCTGTCCACCGCTGGTGCGGATGGCGAAGAGTTCGAAGATCTTGCCAGCCTTGTCCATCGACTTCACACCCCACATGAGGCGCATGTCGGCGGGCAGGATGTGTTTGGCGGTTTCGCTGTTGATGAGTGCATTGATTTCGGCGGTGTCGCGTGCAAGAGCGTAACCGGCCATACAGCCAGCGTTGCCCTGTGCAGGCTGAAGAATGGAGAAGAGCGGGTTGGCCTTCTTTTCTTCCTCCGTAGGACCTGTTATCTTGGCAGCAGCCTCACCTTCGGTAGCAGAAACCTGTGCGAGGATGTCCTTGCCAGCAGATGCGGTGTCAGCAGCCTCGGCTTTCACTTCGGTTTCGGCCACAGCAGTCGAGTCAGCCACAGCAGCGACGGCGGTCGTGTCGGCGGTTTCAGCCTCGACCGTACCTGCGTTGCGCAGAGCAGCGTTCAACTGGTTGAGGAAAGGCATGGCCACCTGTGTGTCGTAGGTCTCCCAGAACTCGAGGTTGGCACTTCCCTGAAGGAGTTTGCGCACACGTTCTGGCTCCTTGATACCAGGCAATTCGACCATGATGCGGCCGCTCTGACCTTCGATCTTCTGGATGTTGGGCTGAACGACGCCGAAGCGGTCGATACGGGTGCGGAGCACGCGGAACGAGTTGTCAACGGCTGCATCGACTTCTTCGCGCAGAACCTTTTCGACTTCTGCGTCGGTCGAGTTGGTGTTCACCTTGCCCTTGAGTTGCTGCGTGGCGAAAATCTGCGCGAGATTTCCGTTTGGCGCATTCTTCTTATAGGCATCGACAAATAGTGTGATGAAGTCCGATTGGCTGTCCTGTGCCTGCTTCTGCGCTTCGGCAACAGCCTTGACGAAAGGTTCGTCTGTCTTGTGGTCGGCGAGAGCCTTGACGACGTCGGGTACACTCACTTCGAGGATGACGTTCATACCGCCTTTCAGGTCAAGACCGAGACCGATGGCGGTTTCACGACACTGCTTCAGGTTGTAAGTGCCCAGGTAGAACGGAGTCGTGTTGAGCGAGTCCAGATAGTCGTTGGCTTCCTGCTCAGCCATCTTCGATGCCTTGTTGTCAACGTAGTTGGTCACTACGCTGAAGGACAGGTAGAAGATGCAGATGAGCGTCAGCGCCACTGCTAAAAACTTTACAAATCCTTTGTTTTGCATTTTGTTTTGATGTTATTAAATAATTGTTTTGATTGATTTTCTTACATTGTTAGTCGGTATCTGCGCACGTTTTTTACCCCGAAAAATGGATGTTTTCGGTGCGAAGATACTTTTTCAAGTGTGCAAAGGTAGTGTTTTTTTGTGAAAAAAAAGGTTTTTCCTTGAAAAAACAGCAGTTTTTCCTGCGAAAAGGTTGGGAAAGCCTTGTTTTGACCTGAAAAGTCGTGTGTTTTTCGCTGTGTGACGTATGGTGGTTCTAACGTGCGCGTATAATAAATAGGTGTAGAAGGCTATGGGTGGTCGGGAAGTGCCAGCCAGCAGTAGATGGGGTAGTGGTCGCTCGACTTGATGGAGGTATCGACTTTTGCGCCGTAGGCACGGAATTGGGGTGAGCAGAGGATGTGGTCAATGCGGAAATACATGCCGCTCTGGTTGTACGAGGGGCCAGGCCCGTTGCCGCTGCGTGTGTAGGCATCGTTCAGACGACGGGTCAGCAGGTAGTGCGTATAGGAGAGTGAGGCATCGTTGAAGTCGCCGCAGCAAATGATGAGGCGGTTTGGGTGCTTGTCGATAAAGTGTGCCACGCTGTCGGCCTGCGGTCCACGTATGATGTTGGCGGCAACCAGTTTCTTGCGTAGGTCGAGGATGGTGCGGCGCACGTTGGTCGAATCTTTGCGCAGGATGACGTCCTTGTACTCCTCGCGTTCAGAGTCGTGTAGTTTGTACGACTCCAGGTGGTTGTTGATAACGAGCAGCGTGTCCTTTCCCACGGCGATGTCGTAGGCCAGTGTAGCGTTTCCCTTTGAGGTATAGTCGATGGGTGTCATGCCCACGATGGGGTAGCGCGACAGGCAGGCGAAGTGGTTACTGTTGGTGGTGTCGTACTGGCGATAGGGATAGGTTTTGGCGAGTAGCGAGTCAACTTCTTCTTTACTTAAGGCACCGCTTTCCTGTATGCAGACGATGTCGGCACGGCTCTTCAGCAGGTAGCGTACGGTAGGATGTTCTTCCCAGGGCACTTTTTCCTTGTTGGCAAGGGTGAAGATGTTGAACGACATCACCTTGAGTGCACCTTTGGGCGGGTCGGAAGGCAGATTGAGCGGCCAGTACGTTCGTATGCTACCGGCACAGCACAGCATACCTACGGTCGAAAACAACATGCCCCAGTAGGCGCTACACTTTTTCTTGCGTCCGAACTCAAACTTCAGACCCATCATGCCCAGCACGAGCCAGATAGGTAGAAATGCCAGCGAGGCAATAAGAAAGGCTGGAAACAGCAGTCCGAGGAACGATACGCTGGCGTGTTCCTGGGGAGGAATCAAGACGGAGTAGGCACACACGTTCATCCCTGTCACACACAGCAGGTTGAGCACTGTCAGTGCCAGTCCCAGCAGAAATTTGGGGATGCGGATGAGGAGTTTGCTCATGGCGGTGCTTGCGATTCTCTATTTTTTGCTTGCATCAAACAAGCGCTGCTTCTCCTCGGCCGTCAGCCCTGCATACCCGTGCTGGCGTATCTTGGCAAGGATTCGGTCGATTTCATCGTTCTCCTGACGGCGACGTGCGTTGTATTCATAGTCGGCAGCACGTCCGCCGTCGGCTACGTGCAGGTTCTCGGCCGGCGTCTCCTGTTTCTTACTGCTGAACCATCCGCCCTGCTTCTTCGTGCCTCGGTCGTAGTTCGACGTCACGTCCTCGTAAGTAGACGTCCTCCAGAAGTTGTCACCCGTCATGTGGGTGCGTCGTGCTTGGTTACGCCAGATGAGAATCATAATCAGGCCGAAGAGCATACCGCCGAGGTGGGCAAGATGTGCTACGCCGTCGGCCATGCTGAGTGCCTCGAAAATCTCGATAATGGCATAGAAGGCAACGAAGTACTTCGCCTTGATGGGGAAGGGGATGGGGATGATGAACAGGCGTTCGTTGGGGAACGTCATGCCGAAGGCGAGCAGGATTCCGAACACGGCCCCCGACGCACCGATGGTGTTCGCCATCGGATTGATGAGGCCAAAGGCCTGACCCGCTTCCTGAACGACGCCGGCACCGATGCCGCACACCAGGTAGTAAAGGAGAAACCGCTTCGGACCCCACACCTGTTCCATGATGCGGCCGAACATCCACAGCGCGAACATGTTGAAAAAGATGTGGCTGAAGCCGCCGTGCATGAACATGTACGTAATGAATTGGTAAACGTGGAAAAAGGGTGTGCCTATGTAGTACAGCCCGAGAACATTGCTGATGTGCAGAAACTGGTCTATGATGAACGCAGCAAGGTTAATGAGCAGCAAAGTTCTAACGACAACGGGTATTCTCATCTTCAGTCTTTTCTTAATCAGGGTTTAATAATCGATGTTCCATGCTTTTGACGTGGTTTTTGCCACGTCGGGACTGCAAAGTTATTTATTTTTACCCGATAAAACGCTAAAAATCGGTCAAATAGTGTTTTTTTTGCAAAAAAAATCATTTTTTTTGGCGAAAATGTTTGTTTGTTGGTACGAAAACTATAACTTTGTGACGAAGATTTGCCGAAAAGCCCTAATTCTTGGGCTATAGACGGTCTAAAACCTAGTTTTTTTAATATTAACTTTCTAAATTTTTTCGTTATGAACAAAAGCGAACTCGTTGCTGCTGTTGCTGCAAAGGCAGGAATCAGCAAGGTTGACGCCAAGAAGGCTGTTGACGCATTCGTTGCTACCGTTGGTGAAACACTGAAGAAGGGTGACAAGGTTGCTCTCGTTGGTTTTGGCACATTCTCTGTTGCTAAGCGTGCTGCTCGTCAGGGCATCAATCCCGCAACAAAGGCTAAGATTACCATCCCTGCTAAGAAGTCTGCAAAGTTTAAGGCAGGTGCTGAACTCAACGGTGCTCTCTAAGCCGCAGTGTTCACTTGAATGAAGGAGGATTCTCCCTATGGAGAGTCCTCTTTTTCTGAGCGCTCCCGTAGTTCAATGGATAGAACAAGTCTCTCCTAAAGATTAGATACGAGTTCGATTCTCGTCGGGAGTACCACTTAAACACTTTGTACATCGCCCTTCCGTTGCCGACGGAAGGGCGATGTTTAGCATAGGCTCTGCTGAAGCACAATCAGGCTCTCGGGACCCATGTTGAACAGGAGGTCGGCCACGCTGAGATTGGGGAGGAAACCATGTTGTGGGGCGAACACCTGATAGTAGGGCTGGGGATGGAAATGGGCATCGTCCTGCCAACTGTGCTTCGGTGAAATGAGGTCACGCAGGTCGTCGTTGGTAGGCTCCTTCTCATAGGTTGTCGTGGGCTGCATCTGGACGTCTATGCCGATGAGTTCACAACATTTGCGCACGATGGCATCGTTGAAGTCGTAGAGCAACTCCCATGGGTCGGCGAAGAAAGGGCGGAAGTCATCCTCGTAGAACTCAAAAAAGGGACTGTTCATGTACGACGACGTCAGTGCCTGCCAGTGCTGCCGACGCCAGTGGCCGTGGTCGCTCAGGCGCAGGTGACGGATGTCGGTCTGTTCGTGGACGACGGGCACGGTCAATGCCAAAGGACCTTGCGGCGAGTCAATCAGGCAGCGGTTGCGATACGTCTGCTTGTGGAACGTCTCGCAGGCCTCCATAAAAATTCTCCCTTCCAACAGTTTCGTGAACCATTGGACGGGAGGAAAATAGGCGGTGGAGAGAAGAGGACTTTCCCCCGCCCCCTCCCTGTGAGGGAGAGGAGCAGTTACTGTTTCCAAAGCATTTGCTTTCATCTTACTACTCCCCTCCCTCACAGGGAGGGGTCAGGGGGTGGGTCTATTTACTTGATGTTTGCCACCCACTTGAACAGACGGTTCCAGCGGTAGGTGGGCATTTCAGGATTGGTGTCGGGCGAGACGCTGAGCCAGATGAACAGGGGTTTGCCGACCACATGGTCTTCGGGCACAAAGCCCCAGTAGCGGCTGTCGGCCGAGTTGTGTCGGTTGTCGCCCATCATCCAGTAGTAGTCCATCTTGAAGGTGTAGTACTGCGTCTCCTTGCCGTTGATGTAGAACTTGCCGTCCTTCACCTCCAGTGTGTTGCCCTCGTAGGCACGGATGGGACGTTCGTACAGGGCGATGTTGTACATTGACAGGCGCAGCGTCGAACCCTTCTTAGGAATCCACACAGGGCCGTAGTTGTCACGTGTCCAGCCGTAGTCGTGGTCCAGCGGGTAGAGGTTGCCGAAGAATCCGTCCTTGATTTCTACAATGCTGTCCACGAGGTCGGGACGTGCCTTGAGCGCGTTGTAGGCTGTCTGCGTGAGCGGCATACCGCGTTGGTGATCCAGTATCTTCGAACGGTCCTCGTCGCTGATGCCGAGTTCGGCACAGAGGGCATCGGGCAGCAGGCGGCCGCCGTTCGTATAGACGGCGTAGTCGAACTGCACCTGTTCGGGCTGCGGTTCGGGCTTTCCATCGACATAGATGACCTTGTCCTTGATTTGAAGTCGTTGTCCAGGCAGACCCACACAACGTTTTACGTAGTTTTCGCGTCGGTCGGCAGGACGGACGATGATGTCTCCGTAGGTGTTGCGTTGGCTCTCGATGTACTGCTTGCCCAGACCGTAGATGGCGTTATACTGTGCCATCTGTGCCTCAGTGCTTTGTCCCTTCATCGGCGGGATGGTGCCGCCGTTGCTTTCAATCATCTGCTGTCCCGTCGAGTAGCAAAGGTCGTAGAAGTCGTATGGCCAATCGACGGCGACGGTGTCGCCCGCCGGATAGTTGAACACGACGATGTCGCCGAGTTCGACCTTGCCCAGCCCTTTCACGCGGCGATAATCCCACTGCGGCCATTCGATGTAACTCTTGCAGTTGAACATGGGCAGCGTGTGCTGTGTCAGGGGCATGGTCAGCGGCGTCTGCGGTATGCGCGGGCCGTAACTGAGTTTCGACACGAGCAGATAGTCGCCGGTGAGCAGCGACTTCTCGAGCGAACTGGACGGAATCTTATAGTTCTGAAAGAAGAAGTTGTTGACGAAATAGACTGCTACGAGTGCAAACACAATGGCATCGACCCAACTCATGATCATGCGGCTCGGACCTTCGAGGTCCTTCCACCACGTCCACCTTATCTTTTTCGTGATGTAGGCGTCGAAGATGAACGGAACTACGATGAGTCCCCACCACGACTTCACCCAGTAGAGGAAGGCGAGGTAGAGCAGGAGCACGACTGCAAAAGTCACCCACTTCACCCACTTCGGTTTCGGTTTTTCTTCTTGCTTGTTCTTTTTTGTGCGTATCTTTGAATAGTCTGGTTTGGATGTGAAGAGTCCCATGATGTATGGTATTAAAAATGAAATAAATCGCTGGTGGTGAGCAGTCCCTCGTGTGTGGCGGTGTATTCGGCAGCGAGCACGGCGCCGAGGGCAAATCCGCGGCGCGAGTGGGCGTCGTGTGTCAGACGGATGCAGTCGGCATCGCTGTCGTACTCAATCGTGTGAATGCCAGGCACTTCGTCGCGGCGCACGCTGTCGATGGCGAGTTCGTTCGCCGCCGGCATGTGCTCGACGACCTGTGTGCCGTCGGGCTGTGTCAGGGTGCCCAGCGTCCAGGAGTCCTTGCGGTCGAGGGCTTCGGTAATCTGTTCGGCAAGGGTAATCGCCGTGCCACTCGGATGGTCGAGTTTATGGATGTGATGCACCTCCTCCATGCGTACGTCGTACTGCGGAAACTGGTTCATGATGCGGGCGAGATACTTGTTGACTGCGGAGAACACAGCCACTCCTACGCTGAAGTTCGATGCCCAGAACAGGGTCTTGCCGCCAGTGGTACAGGCTTGGCGCACGTCGTCGCCGTGTTCCTGCAGCCAGCCCGTCGAGCCCGAGACGACCTTTACGCCCTGTGCCCATGCCTTCAGATAGTTGTCGTAGGCCACGTGGGGCGCAGTGAATTCGATGGCGACCTCTGCACTGCGGAAGGCGTCGCTGTCGAAGTCCTGCTGGTTGTCTATGTCGATGATACACGTAATCTCGTGTCCGCGTTCGCGGGCTATCTGCTCAATCATCCGACCCATTTTGCCGTAGCCAATCAGCGCTAATTTCATAGATTTTACAATTTTTCGCCTGCAAAGTTACGCATTTTCCACGTAATTGCGTACCTTTGAAAGGTTTTTTAAGATAAAAGCGCACTTTTCGCATGGAACAACTGCTGCATTACGTCTGGAAGCACAAACTCTTTCCCCTCGCACCCCTCACCACGACCGACGGTCGGCAGGTGGAGGTGATTCACCCAGGTCTGCACAACCACGACGCAGGCCCCGACTTTTTCAACGCGAAGGTGAAGATAGGCGGCCAACTCTGGGTAGGTAACGTGGAGATACACAGCAGGGCCAGCGACTGGTATCGCCACCATCACGACACAGACCCTGCCTATGCCAACGTCGTGCTGCACGTCGTGGGCGATGCCGACATGGAGATTCCACAACAGGGCGAGCCTGCACAGATGATACCGCAACTGGTGCTGCCCATACCCTCCGACGTGCGCGAAAACTACGACCGGCTCAGTCGCCACGACGGAATGCCTCGTTGTCGGGCCGTGTTGGGCACACTGCCAAGCCTGACTATCCATAGTTGGATGTCCGCCCTGCAGGTCGAGCGGCTCGAACAAAGAACGAAGCAGGTGATGGAACGGCGCAGCCGCCTGGGCATGGATTGGGAGGCGACGCTCTTCGTCACGCTGGCACGAACGTTCGGCTTCGGCATCAATGGCGATGCGATGGAGCAGTGGGCACAGAGCATACCCCTGTCGGCCGTGGGAAAGCACCGCGACGACCTGTTCCAGATAGAGGCCATCTTCCTCGGACAGGCAGGGCTGCTTGAAGCGGCGCACGACGTCCCGTATTTTGTCCGCCTGCAGAAAGAATACGCCTACCTCCGCCATAAGTTCACGCTCATTCCCCTGTCGGCCGACCGCTGGCGTTTTGCACGGCTGCGACCCCAGAATTTTCCCTATCTGCGCATTGCCCAGTTGGCCATGCTCTACTACGAACGCCGCCTCAATTTCTCGTGCCTCCTCGAGGCGAAGGATGCCGAGTCGCTGCGTAACTTGTTGCAAACCCACGTGAGCGAGTTTTGGCAAACGCACTACACGTTCGACTCTGAAACGTCGTCACAGCCCTCCGACCGCCGTCTGAGCGACACATCCATCGACTCGGTCATCATCAATGCTGTCGTACCCATCCTCTTTGCCTACGGACGCTACAAAAGCGACGAGCAGTTGTGCGAACGCTCCCTACAACTGCTCGAAAGCCTCAAGCCTGAAAATAATAATATAGTACGCGCGTGGGCGCGCGCATGTGTCGTGAGCGAATCAGCAGCGGACACACAGGCACTCATCCACCTCACACGCCAGTATTGCGAACCCCATAACTGCCTCCGCTGCCGTTTTGGCTACGAATACCTGCGACGCACTCCCGACTTCCTCGCAGAAAATCCTGAAAACCAGCCCGCAACCAACGGCTGACGGCTACGACGCCTTACAAACACAACCGCTGCGAAGTGCAAAGACAGGCACTTCGCAGCGGAAACTTTTTCAAACCCCAGTTAAAACTCAAAATTTAACTTAAATTTGTATAAATACAACTTAAATTTCGCCAAATTTAAGTTAAATTTGTGAAAACATAACTTAAATTTTGAGTTTGAACTGCGGTGTGATGAAGTATGCGGTGTGGAAAGGGTGGGTTTACGCTTCGTCACGCCCTTCTATCAAGCGCAGGCCATCGTCGCCGATGGTGATGAGGCGCTGCTTGTATAGGTCGCCGACACCGCGCTTGAAGGTCTTTTTCGACACGCCGAAGGTGCGGTAGATGTCGTCGGCATCGCTCTTGTCGCCGAGCGGACAGTAGCCTTCGGGCTGGCGACGCAGGTAGTCGAGCAACTGCGCCGAAAAGTCCGTGACGCGCAATTTGCCGAAGTGCCGCTGCAGTTTGAGGTCAATCTTTCCGTCTGGGCGTACCTGCTTGACATAGGCCGTGACACGGTCGCCTACGTGCAGCGGTTGAAAAATCTCGTTATGGAAGAGCAGTCCGCTGTACTTGCCATCGACGACAGCCTTCAGCCCGAGGTCAGTCGGCTGCTGAATGAGGGCTTCCACCTCGTCACCGCTGGCGTAGTCGGGACGCTCCTTAGAGAGGAATTTCTCGATTTTGGCCGACGCCACGATGCGGTAGGTGATGGGGTCGATGTAGCAGTAAACCAAGTATTTTCGTCCTTGTTGCATTTTCTGCTTCTGCTCGCGGAACGGGCAGAACAGGTCCTTCATGAGTCCCCAGTTGAGGAAGGCTCCGTATTCGTTGACCCACGACACTTCGAGGCAGGCAAACTGTCCGACCTCGACGAGCGGCTGCTCGGTGGTGGCCACCAGTCGCTCCTCGGCATCGAGATAGAGGAAAACGTCGAGCACGTCGCCTTCTTTTGTTCCTTCGGGTACATAGCGGCGCGGCAGCAGCACGTCGCCGATTTCGCCTGCGTCGAGGTAAAGTCCGAAATCCACTTCACGCAGAACCGTCAGGCTGTTGCGCTTACCCAGTCGTATCATAGCAGACCCAGCATGACTCTCCGGCCTCTCCCCCGGCCCCTCTCTTGTAGGGAGGGGAGTAGAATGTATTTGTTTATCGTTATCCATATCTATTCTATATATAATATAATAAGAATCAGTGTACAAATCTTTGATTGACTGTAGGGGCATAGTGACCACTCCCCGCCCTACAAGGGAGGGGTAAGGGGGAGGGTCTTTCCATCCTTCATCTTTATGACCCTGTCGGTCAACAAGGCCAACTGTTCATCATGCGTGACGATGACGAAGGTCTGTCCGAAGCGGTCACGGAGGTCGAAGAAGAGTTGGTGGAGTTCCTGTTTGTTCTGTGTGTCGAGGCTACCTGACGGTTCGTCGGCCAGGATGACGGCAGGGTTGTTCACGAGTGCACGGGCGACGGCGACTCGCTGTTTTTCTCCGCCGCTGAGTTCGTTCGGCTTGTGTTCAGCACGTTCGGCGAGGCTGAGGAACTGCAGCAGTTCCATCGCACGTTCGCGGGCGGCACGCTTCGACTTGCCGGCAATCATGGCGGGAATCATCACGTTCTCCACTGCTGTGAACTCGGGCAGCAACTGGTGGAACTGGAACACGAAGCCGAGCCGCTGGTTGCGGAAACGTGCCATGTCGCGCTGTCCGAGGCGCGTCACGTCGGTGCCGTCGATGACGACCGTGCCAGTGTCGGGTGCGTCGAGCGTTCCCATAATCTGCAGCAGTGTGGTCTTGCCGGCACCGCTCGGACCGACGATGCTCACGATTTCGCCACGGGCAATGTCAAGGTCGATGCCTTTCAGAACCTGCAATGTTCCAAACGATTTCGTAATGTTTCGGAGTTGTATCATAAGTGTGTTAACCAATTTTGCGTATCCAGCGTGACAGCCAGCGGCTGATGCGTGTACCGCTCGCCAGTTCTCGGCCGTGTGGCTCGCTGAAGGTCTGAACCTCGGTCGCTTCGCCTTGCTGGTCGGGGTAGATAATCATGAAACTGTGCTGTGCGAAGTGCTTTTGCATGAGGTATTGCAGTTTCGCCATCTGCTTTTCGTAACTGATGGTGCCGTGGCGTGCTGTCACGACGACGAAGAGGTGGTCGTCGGCCAGATGCTCGGCAAAGTCGGCCAGCGACGTCTCTTCAGACAGCGGCTGATACTCGTCGCGAATGAGGGGATGGGTGTTGCTGAGGTAGGCGCGGATGAGTTCAGCCGTCTCTTCGTCGGCATGGAAATCGATGCGGCATCCGACTTCGATGGCGAGGCGGGCAAGACGCTCCACCCATCGCGTGAAGCCAGGCTCAAACTGGGCACGCTCGGGCACGGCGACGACGATGCGGCGGAAGGTGTTGGCGGGTATGAGAAAGTTGACCATGATGATTTGCCGGCGCATACTGTCGATGAGTCCGTTGGCAAACTGTCCGAAGAACGAGTCACTGGTATCGCGGCGGCGGTGCATTCCGAAGATGACTTCCGAAGCATCGTTTTCACGGAAAGCGTGAACGACGCCGTTGACGAAGTTGACAGCCAAGCGGCTCTGTGTCTGTACTTTCACGTCGGCAGCCGCGCCGATTTGCTCGGCCATGTGCAGACACTCGCGGCTGTGTCGCTGTAGCAGTCCTGTCGTGTCTTCGTCGTTGACGACGTTGAGGGCAATCAGGCCACGGTTCAGTGCGGGGTTGCGCATCATGATGGCTGTCTGCATGATGGTCGGAATTTTCTCCGTATCGTTCACGAGGACGAGAAATTTCTCGTCATCGTTTACAGGCTGCTTTTCATCGACATCCACTCGGTCCTCCTCCATTTTGAGTTGTCGTGCCGCCACGTCGGTGGTCACGCTGCTGATGATGCAGGAAATGAGTATCATCGCTACCACACCGTCGAGCACGGCATTGTCCATCAGCGGCTCGCCCGAAGGCAACATCAGCGTCGTGCCCACCATGACCATGGCGAGGGCACCCGCTGCATGGGCTTCGGTCAGTCCGAACATCATCAGTCCGCTCGGTCGGGACATGCGGAAGAGACGGCGCGACGTGTAGGCGGCGATATACTTGCTCAGCGTGCCGACGACTACCATGACGAGTACGACAATCTGCGTCTCTGTGTTGGTCAGGAGCGGCTTCAGGTTGACGAGCATACCGACGCCGATGAGGAAGTAGGGGATAAAGACGGCGTTGCCGACAAATTCGATGCGGTTCATCAGCGGAGCGCTGCGAGGAATGAAACGGTTGAAGACCAGTCCGGCGAGGAAGGCGCCGAGGATGCCCTCCACACCTGCCATCTCAGCGGTCGCTGCCGCCAGGAACACCATGCCAAGCACGAAAATGTACTGCATCACACGGTCGCTGAAGCGGCGGAAAAACCAGCGGATGACGCGGGGAAAGATGGCGAACAGCAGTACGCCAAACAAGATGATTTTCAGGATGAAGAAGGTCCAGAACAGCACGTCGGCTGTGCCGCGAATCGTTCCCGCCAATCCTGCCAGCACGAGGAGGGCAAACAGGAGTGCAATCATTGTGGCTGTCACGCTCACAGCCACACTCTTATGTCGCGTCAGCCGGTAACGACCGACGATGGGGTAACTCACCAACGTGTGGCTGGCAAAGATGCAGGCCAGCAGCAGCGAAGTCGCCACGCTGTAATGGAGCAGCCACATGCCGGCGGCAAAGCCCAGCATGAATGGCAGCAGCGCAGTCATCGCACCGAACAGAGCACTCTGCAACTTGTTCTGTTTCAGGCTCGCAAGGTCCATCTCCAGCCCTGCCAGGAACATGATATAGTAGATGCCGACCTGTCCGAACAGTTCGAACGAATCATCTCGCTCCAGCAGGTTGAAGCCGTGCTCACCCACGAGCACACCGGCCAAAATCATGCCGATGAGATGCGGAATGCGCAGCCGCGAAAAGAGCATCGGCGCCAGCAGAATGATGGCGAGCACAAGGAAGAATACCCACGTGTGGTCGGTGATGGGCAGCGAAAAGGAGGGAATGATGTCTAAGATTTGTGT
>JAIKWU010000063.1 GCA_024684455.1 Bacteroidaceae bacterium
GATGAGCGGTGTGTGGAAGTAGAAGAAGCCGTGCTGGTGGAAATAGGTGTGGATAGCCATCGCCATGTTGTGGCGGATGCGCATCACGGCGCCGAACGTATTGGTGCGCAGACGCATGTGGGCGTGCTGACGCATGTATTCAAAGGTCTGTCCCTTCTTCTGCATCGGATAATCGGCTGCACAGGTGCCGTAGAGTTCGATGGCTGTGCAGTGAATCTCGCTGGCCTGGCCTTGTGCAGGACTTTCGACGAGTGTACCTGTCACATGAATACAGGCGCCGGTCGTAATTTGGCGGAGCAGTTCTTCATCCACACTGCCTGCATCGATAACGACCTGCACATTCTTGATGGTGGAGCCGTCGTTCAGAGCAATAAAATCAACGGCCTTGCTGGAGCGGTGCGTGCGCACCCATCCCATCACCTCAACTTGCTTGCCGTACTGCGTGTCTTGCAGTACATCTATGATTTTTGTACGTTTCATATTGCGATTCTATTATTCAAAACTTCCCATGTGGAGCATGGCTACTTCTTGCTGTGTGAGGAAACGCCAGTCGCCACGCTTCAGTCCCTTCTTTGTCAGGCCGCAGAACATCACGCGGTCGAGTTTAAGTACACGATAGCCGAGGCTCTCGAAGATGCGGCGTACGATGCGGTTCTTGCCAGAGTGTATCTCGATGCCGACTTGTTTCTTGTCTGTGTCGGAGGCAAAACTGATGGCATCGGCGTGTACTTCACCGTCTTCCAGAGTGACACCGTCGGCTATCTGGCGAAGGTCGGCGGCTGTGCAGTTCTTGTCAAGGAAGACGTGATAGACTTTCTTCTTGAGGAACTTAGGGTGTGTCAGTTTGGAAGCCATGTCGCCGTCGTTCGTGAGCAGGAGCACACCCGTAGTGTTGCGGTCGAGGCGTCCCACAGGATAGATACGTTCGCGGCAAGCATCCTTCACCAGTTCGAGCACGGTCTTGCGCTGCTGAGGGTCATCGCTGGTGGTGACGTAGTCCTTCGGTTTGTTGAGCAAGACATAGACCTTCTTCTCGAGCGAAACGAGTTGGTCGTGGAAGTGCACGGTGTCGGTACGCTGAACCTTTGTGCCCAGTTCAGTGACGATGGAACCGTTGACTTTCACTACGCCAGCCTCAATAAACTGGTCTGCTTCGCGACGCGAACAAACGCCGGCGTTAGCGAGGTATTTGTTCAGACGGATGGGTGCATCGGGGTCGTCAATGTATTCTTTGTATTCGATGCGTTTCTTCATGGAATACTTCGCATTGGGATTGTAACCGCGTTGCTGTCCGTAGCCGTTGGGACGCTGGTTGAAACCACCACGCTGCTGTCCGTAGCCACCACCGCGCTGTTGTCCGTATCCACCGCCGTTGTTGTAGCCGCGCTGCTGGTATCCACCGCGCTGCTGTCCGTAGCCGCGATTGAATCCGCCGCCGTTCTGATAGCCGCGCTGCTGGAATCCACCTTCGTTGTCGTAGCCTCCGCGTTGTCCGCCACCGAAACCTTGTGAGTAGTTCTGGCGTGGACGTGAGAAACCGCCTTCGCGCTGGTCGTAGCCTCCGAAGCCGCCACGCTGGTTGTTGTATTGGGGACGCTGTCCATAGCCTTGACTGCTGCGGCCGAATCCTTCTGGACGGAAACCTTGTTCACGATTGTTCCCATAGCCGCGTTCGTTGGTGTTGAAACGTGGACGGCGAGGACGTTCTGTTCCGTTTTGGCCAAAACGTGAATGCTGTCCACCATAGTTGTTTTCACGGTTGAATGACGAGAAGCCTTCACGACTGCCAGTGCCATTCTTCTTTTCTTCTGACTTTTCGGCGGGAACCATTTCCTGCCATTCTTCAAATTCACTCATGATGTTGTAAAACTTGTTTTGATAAAAGTGATTAATACTATCATCCTCGCGGATGGTGATTTGCTTAAATGCCTGTGTAGTTGTGCGGCGTGATGCGACGAAGTTCGTTGCGAACGTCCTCGCTCACTTCCAATTGCTCGATAAAGTCGCGCAGGCTCTTCTCTGTCACGCCTTCGTTGGTGCGGGTCAGTGCCTTCAGTGCTTCGTAGGGCTTGGGATAGCCTTCGCGTCTCAGGATGGTCTGGATGGCCTCAGCGCAGACAGCCCATTGACGGTCGAGGTCGTGGTCGATGGCATCACGGTTGAGAAGCAACTTGTGCAGACCTTTCAGGGTGCTGTGCAAGGCGATTAGCATATGACCGAGCGGAACGCCGATGTTGCGCAGCACGGTCGAATCCGTCAGGTCGCGCTGTAGGCGGCTTACTGGCAGTTTTTGTGCCAGATGAGCCAGCAGGGCGTTGGCGATGCCGAGGTTTCCCTCCGAATTCTCGAAGTCGATGGGGTTCACTTTATGCGGCATGGCACTCGAGCCCACTTCGCCAGCCTTGATTTTTTGCTTGAAGTATTCCATCGACACGTACATCCATACGTCTCGGTCGAGGTCGAGGATAACTGTGTTGATGCGACGCAGGGCGTCAAACAGGGCTGCCAGATGGTCGTAGTTGGAAATCTGAGTGGTCCATTGCTCGCGCTGCAGCCCGAGCCGTTCGCTGACGAAACTATTGGCAAACGCACGCCAGTCGATGTCGGGGAATGCCACGTGGTGGGCATTCATGTTGCCCGTTGCACCACCGAATTTTGCTGTGTACTTGCAGGCACGCAGTGTTTCAAGTTGTTCTTCGAGACGATAGACATACACCTGCATTTCCTTTCCCAGTCGGGTGGGGCTGGCAGGCTGTCCGTGTGTACGGGCCAGCATGGCGATGTCTTTCCACTCCTCGGCGTAGTCGCGCAATTGCTGAACGACTTCCTCCAGCAGGGGAAGGTATACCTCTTCGACGGCTTCTTTCAGGGAGAGCGGCACAGCGGTGTTGTTGATGTCCTGGCTGGTCAGACCGAAGTGTACAAATTCCTTGTACGCCTCCATGCCGCCCATCTCGTCCATCTTCTCCTTGATGAAGTATTCCACGGCTTTCACGTCGTGGTTTGTCACACATTCGATTTCCTTGACGCGCATAGCGTCCTGCTCCGAAAAGTTTCGGTAGATGTTGCGCAGTGATTCAAAACAGCCTGTGTCGAACGTCGCCAGTTGCGGCAACGGCAATTTACAGAGATTGATGAAATACTCAATCTCCACGCGAATACGATATTTGATGAGTGCCCACTCCGAGAAGTAGCGGGCCAGCAGGTGCGTTTTGTTACGGTATCGTCCGTCAATGGGCGATATGGCCGTCAGCGAGTCAAGTGTCATGTTGTGGTTGGTATCCTAAAAAACATTCAACAATGTGGTTCTATTCTTTCCTTTCTCTTGCTGTCGCAGCAAGTCTCTGTCTTGAGTTTACGGTGCAAAATTAAGTCTTTTTTCTGAAACGGCGAAATGTTTGCACACCTTATTTATATATGCGCGCGTGTTTTTGCGTTTTTTTTACTGTTTTGCTGCCTTCGGAAGGCGGAATGCGGTATAGGCTTCGATGACGACGAAGGCAATAAAAGGCACGAGCCACATGCTTCGGCGCATGTAGATGCCGAAATAAAAACCTGCAGGCAGATGAATGGCCACGGCTGCCAAAGTGAGCAAAACGTAACTGAGGATGCGTTGGCGGTAGAGGTGTCGCACAACCGGCGTTGACGAACGGTCGGCGGCTTTCTGTCCGTCACCGTCGCTGCCTGCCATGCGTCCAATGATAAACAGGGCTGCACCCGTGGCCAGCACCCATGATGCCACGCCGGGCATTGGAAGCCACAGCGCGGCACCCAGTACGACAATGGTCTCGCCGGCCATCGCCAGCATGTTCAGGGTCTTATTCATCCTCAATGATGAAAACATCCTCGTTCGACCGCTTCATGAAGTACTTCTCGCGGGCCACACGGCGCACCGCGTCGGGGTCACTCTTCAGTTCTTCCAGCACGCGGTTATCTTCTTCAAACTTGCGCTGCTGTTCGGCAATTTTGCTTTGCAGCGTGGCAATTTCCTGTTTGCGCTTCAGGCGTTCGGTGATGCTGTGCTCGCCGATGAAACCGATGCTGACGCCGAAGATGACCAGTGCGATAACGTACTTGGACTTCGACAGGTAGTGGCGGATGGGATGCTTCATAGGTGTTAAAAACTAAAACTCCCCTCTCCGCTCGGAGAGGGGTTGGGTCGAGTTTTTTTGTGATGGTGGGCGCTGAGGGATTCGAACCCCCGACCCTCTGCTTGTAAGGCAGACGCTCTGAACCAACTGAGCTAAGCGCCCTTTCGCCCTTGTTGCGAAAGCGAGTGCAAAGTTACACCTTTTTTCTCATCCCTCCAAATGTTTCTCCATCTTTTTCTACAAAAACTTTCGTCACGTGAAAGTGCTTGAAAAAACACTCCATGTGCTTAGCATTGCCGAAAAACGGGGGAAGGTGAGGTGCGATGATGGAGAATGACCGGGAAAAAGGTGCATTTGGAGCAAAAATAACGTGCGAAATGTGCGCCAAATGTAAATAATCTTAAAACAATCCAAAAGAAAGTTTAACAAACCATAAATCATTTTGTCGGTCGGCGAAAATGTTGTACTTTTGCACAGAAAGAGACAAAACAGGTATGAACAAACTTTCTGGCTTGGTTTCGGCGGTGGTGCTGATGATGTTGGTGTCGTGTGCCGAGCAGTACTCGGTAGTGGGCAATTCGTCCGAGTCGATACTCGACGGACGCATGGCTTATATCAAGACCATTGACAACAACACGTACCAGACCCTCGACTCGTGTGAGGTGCTGCACGGCAATTTCCACATGGCAGGTCCGCTCGATTCAGTCCGCTTCGTCACGCTTTTCTTGGGCGACGACAGTTTCATCCCGTTTGTTCTTGAAGAGGGCGACGTACTCATCAGCATTCAGAATTCACAGATTCGCATCGGCGGCACACCGCTCAACGACCGCTTGTTCGTCTTCTTCACTTCGCGCGATTCACTGGCGATGCTACGGGCCGAACTGCCCAAGCGCGAAAGCCAGATGTATCTCGAAGGCTATTCACAGGATGAGATTCTGGACGTGCTCTCGACCGAGCAGATGAAACTGAACCAATCGCTCGACAAACTCGAGACGAAGTTCATTACCGACAATTTCGACAATGTCCTCGGTGTGACTTGGTTTCTCGAACTCTGCAATCGGGCCTACAATATGTTCGGCTATGCCACGACCACGCCGCAGATTGACGAAATCTATGGGCAGGCTCCCGAGTCGTTCCGTCAGCAGCCTGCTATTAAGGCATTTATGGATGAGGCTAAATAAGAAAGCAAACGGCAGGGGCATCCCAACGGATGCCCCTGCCGTTTGCTTATGACATGTCTGCCTATCCGTTCATCGAAATCAGCAGTTCTTCGTTGTTGAGCGTGCGCTCCATGTAGGTCTTCATCAGGTCCATCGCTTCCAGCGACGTCATGTCGGCGATGTGCTTGCGCAGAATCCACATGCGGTTGAGCGTCGTCTGATCGTGCAGCAGTTCGTCGCGGCGTGTCGATGAAGCCACAAGGTTGACGGCTGGGAAGATGCGCTTGTTGGCGAGCGTGCGGTCGAGTTGCAACTCCATGTTGCCCGTACCCTTGAACTCTTCGAAAATCACTTCGTCCATCTTCGAGCCCGTGTCGATGAGGGCAGTTGCCACAATCGTGAGCGAACCGCCGCCTTCGATGTTGCGGGCTGCACCGAAGAAGCGCTTGGGTTTCTGCAGCGAATTGGCATCGACACCGCCCGTCAGCACCTTGCCGCTGGCAGGGCTGACCGTGTTGTAGGCGCGTGCCAGGCGCGTGATGCTGTCGAGGAAGATGACGACGTCGTGTCCGCACTCTACCATGCGCTTCGCCTTCTCCAGTACGATGCCGGCAATCTTCACATGGTTCTCAGCAGGGGCATCGAAAGTAGATGCTACCACTTCGGCGTTGACGGTGCGTGCCATGTCGGTCACTTCCTCAGGACGCTCGTCGATGAGCAGCATGATGAGGTAGGCCTCGGGATGGTTGCGGGCAATAGAGTTCGCAATGTCCTTCATCAGCAAGGTCTTACCCGTCTTCGGCTGAGCGACAATCAGAGCGCGCTGGCCTTTGCCGATTGGCGTGAAGAGGTCCACAATGCGGGCGGAATGACTGTCTTTCGAGTCGCCTCGGCACAGTTTGAACTTCTCGTCGGGGAAGAGCGGAGTGAGGTATTCGAAACCAACTCGGTCGCGCACGACGGCAGGGTCGCATCCGTTAATCTTTTGTATGCTGGTCAGCACGAAGAACTTTTCATTGTCCTTAGGCGGACGTACCGAGCCTTCGACCACGTCTCCCGTTTTCAGACCAAAGTGCTTGATTTGAGCCTGATTCACGTAGATGTCGTCGGGCGAAGCCAGATAGTTATAGTCGGACGAGCGCAGGAAACCGTAGTTGTCAACGGTTTCGAGTACGCCGGTCACGGTAATGATGGTCGAGAAGTCGTAGGTCTTCGGTTTCTGCGGAACGGGACGTTCCTCGGCAGCAGGGGGTTGGTTGGCGGGGCCGACGTTGTCTTGTCGGTGCGGTGCAGCCATCTCGTTGCGGTAGGGGTCGAAGAAATCCACTTCATTGCGCCGCAGAATGAAATCTTCGGCAGGAATGTCCTGAAGGATAATGAAGTCGTCGTCTTTGGGCTGTTCCTCAGTCGCTTGTTTGGTCTGCCGCTTGCTTTTACGCTTGGTGCCGGTGTCGGCATCTTGCATCTCAACCACGACAAAGTCGCCGTCGGCGGGCTGGGCGGGTGCTACAGTTTCTTTCGGCTGTTCCTCCGACGGCTGTTCCGTCTGTTCGGCAGTCTCTTTCTCGGCAGCCTTCTTCGTCTTCGTTGAGGTCTTTCGCGTACGTTTCTTCGGCTGTTCTTCAGCAGGCGTCTCAGGCGTTTCTTCTTTCTCAGCCTTCACCTCAGGGGTGGCGGCCTGAGCCTCCATCTCTTCCTGCTTCTGTGTCTCGGCCATCAGTGCCTGTTCTTCGTTCGAGAGCGATCCGAACAGGGAGTCATCGACGGCCTTGGTCACGGTCTTGTCAATCTTCTTCGCCTTCTCCTGGTTAGCGGTATAGACGCGATCGACGGTTTTGATGCGTGTACGTTTCTTGGTTGTCGTTGACTTGGCGCTGGATGTCTTGTCGGCTGCCGAAGCGACTGCCGACTGGTCAAGAATCTCATAGACCAGTCCCATTTCGTCCAGTCCGTTGGTCTTAATGCCAAACTCCTCGGCAATCGAGCGCAGTTCGTCGAGGCTCTTGCCGGTGAGTTGTTCTTTGTTGTAATTCTGCATGTAAAAATAAATGTGAAACGGTATTCTTCATCTCATCACGAACACCACACAGCAGTGCGAAAGGCACAACAATCGCCTTTGCGGTTTTCTTTGCTTGAGTGAGATAATGTAAAACCTAAGTTATTGGTGAATGGTTGGAATAGCGGTTTTGGAATGTGTTTCGACCTTCCAAAAACTTACCAAATGTTCTAAAAACGCTGCAAAAGTAGTGTTTTTTGGCGACACCGCAAAGGATTTCGCTCTTTTTTTTGAAAAAAAGTGGCTCGCAGTTCCGAAACACGCCAATGCCCTTTCGTTTTGATTCCAAACACATACAAAATACAACGCCAAGTGCTTGGAAAAACAACGCTAAGCACTTGGCGTAAAAATTCCAAGCACTTGGCGTGAAATTTCCAAGCACTTGGACGTATATCTTCGGTGGGCTGAAAAAAGATATCAGGTACCCTCTTTCAGACTCTGGTTTACACTGTCGATATATCCGAGCAGTTCGTCGCGTCCCAGACCGCTGGTCGAACTCGTGATGAAGTGCGGAGGCAGTTCCTCCCACGACTCCTCCAACTGCTTGAGATAGGCCTTCACTTTCGAGCCAATCTGTATCTTCGACAATTTATCCGCTTTGGTGAAGGCGATGGCAAAGGGCACGCCGTTCTCGCCGAGGAAGTTGAAAAAGTCGAGATCCTTCTTTTGGGGCTCATGCCGGATGTCTATGAGGACAAAGAGACAAGTGAGTTGCTCGCGCTCGAGGACATAGTGCGTGATGAGGTTCCAGAGTTTGTCCATCTCGCGCTTGCCCCGCTGCGCATAGCCGTAGCCAGGAAGATCGACGAGATACCACTCGCCGTTGATGAGGAAGTGGTTGATGAGCAGCGTCTTGCCAGGAGTGGAGGACGTGAGAGCCAGTTTCCTGCGCTCGGTCAGCATGTTGATCAGGCTCGACTTGCCCACGTTCGAGCGCCCGATGAAAGCATACTCAGGCAGTGTCGTCTGCGGGCACATGTCGGCTCGCGGACTGCTGGTCTGGAATTCTGCGGAAACAATTTTCATTTCTTTTTTTTTTGCAAAAATACGCATTTTTGCGCTTAAACACAAGTAAATGTTTGGGAGAAACGAGAAAAAAACGTAAATTTGCAGGTAAATAATGAAGAAAAGGATGCCAACAGGAAGAATCTCAGAGCACACGCGCAATGTGCTGATTCCACAATTACAGGAGTATTTCGCCACGCAGCCAGTCCAGAAAGCCTGGTTGTTTGGTTCTTTTTCCCGTGGCGAAGAGCAGAAAGACAGTGATGTAGATGTCCTTGTCCGTTTTGACGAAGGGGTGACACTGATGTGTTACGCGCGGATTTATCGCCTTTTGAAGCAATTGTTGAATAAGGATGTGGATTTGGTGGAGGAGGGGACGTTGCTTCCTTTTGCCGTGGATAGTGCCGAACATGACAAACTTCTGATTTATGAGAGAAAGGATTAAAGACATTGACAGGCTTCAACACATGTTGGAAAGCATTGAGGTGTTGTTGGAAAGTCGGCATGTTCATTCTTTGGAAGACATTGTCGCAGACCGTATTTTGTTTCACGGATATGTTAAGGAAGTGGAAATCATAGGGGAGGCTGCATATAAACTGACCAAAGAGTTTCGTGAATCACATCTGGAAATCGAATGGGACGACATCATTGCAATGCGTCATGTACTTGTGCATGGCTATTATCAAGTAAGTCCAGACAAACTCTGGGATACCGTAATAAAGGACCTCGAGCCTTTGCGCCCCATCATCTTGCGCTATATCAACGAGTTGACTGCTTAGGAAGTTATTATAATTGTAACTTTTAACTTAACTTTTGTATGCCTATGGGATAAATCATAAAAAGCATTAAGACATAAAAACTGAGCGTTTGCTTTTGTTTTCTTCTTTTGGGAATCTGGACAATTCCTCCATACACGAAGTAACATCAGCCATAACGTCCATGCTGTGCATCAGCGTGGGCTTGACTTGAATTTCGTGTATGGGCAGTCCAGAGCCTCCAAAAGAAATCACATAAGTCGGCTCCACGCCTTTTTTGTGTCCGCTTTCCAACCGTGTTTTATCCAATCATTTCCTCATCGGGAGCCGCGATGAATCACACAAAAAACATAGCATTCTTATGGATTTAATTACAAAAAAACACTCTATTTTTACGTTAGCGCGTTTCTTGTTGCTTGTGCTATTAATGCAAAATACCATACAAGCTGGGGCTACGGATATAATTAAGAATGGAGTAAAATACCAATTAGATAGTAAATACGGAACAGCAACGGTTGTTGCTAATAATTATTCGGGTAACATCTCTATTGCTAGCACAATTTATGATAATAGTAATAAAAGTTACTCTGTGGACTATGTTTCTTCAGGTGCATTTGTGAATTGTGACAAACTTACTTCAATTTCGTGGTGGCCCAAATATCTTAAAACCTCCATTACCCCAGAGTTTTTTAAAGGTTGCACGAGTCTGGAGTCTATCAACATTTCCCAAAATGGGAAATATGATTATTATAGCGGACTGCTCTATAGTATATTTACATATGTGATATTTGGCAATTCTATACCAGAGTATCGCGCAGGTTTATGTGTATGTCCGCCAGGAAAAGCAGGAAATATTAATATACCGACTTCTGTGGGTTCTTACCCTGTGACAAATATAAAAGGCGCTGCCTTTGTGGGTTGCAAAAGAATAAAATCAATTTCCTTATCTTCATCGGTTGTAAGTTTTGAAGGTGGGTTTGAAGGGTGTGACAGTTTAACATCTTTTAGTGTTAATTATGGTAATACAGCGTATTATTCGTCGGATGGAGTTTTGTTTCAACGGAGTAATAATGACCTTGTAGCTTTCCCGACTGCAAAAAATAGTGATTATTATGTTCCTTTAACAACCAAAAAAATCCTAACGAAGGCGTTTGCATATTGTAAGAGTAACAAAATTATTGTTAATGAGTCGGTTACTTCAATAGCTTCTGATGCATTTAAGGATGCGGAGGTTAATTTGTATTTGCTCTGTCCTCCTAATAATAGTGTATATTCTTGCCTTTCACAATTATCATCGAATAGTGTTGTGTATGTTCATGGCAAGTATTTGTCGGAAGCCAAAAAGTATTGGACAGGAGAAATTCATCCGATAGAGGATTTATGGATAGGATCATCGGAAAGTTACCTGGGAAGTGTGTATTTTGAACTTGTATCTACAGAAGAGGTTGATATAGTTTTAAGTCTTACAATTAATAGTGTTCGATATGAAGCATCATCGGACAATACTTATCTGATTGATGGTTTGAACCCCAATACAACATATGATGTTAATATCGCTTATGTAGATAAAGATGGGGTAATTATCAGTCAGTTGGATAGTATTCAGACGAGTAATCCAACATTGAACGCAACATGTGTTTTAAAAGAAACGGGTGCTTTGACATTTTCTGTTGAATCGTCTGTGGATGCAACACTTTCCCCCAGTGAACAAGGTCTTTATTGTCGTGAGACAGAAACAAAATATCCTTGCGATGATTCTGGCAGGTCTGTAGTGGATAATCTTATTCCAGGTAAGAATTATACATTAGCACCATATGCTTTATATCGAGATAGCCTCTTTTATGGTTCAGAACAAAAGATATATACCAATAATATCTCAATGAGTATTAATGCTCATACTACGCAAACAACCATAACTATTAACAAGATAGTTGTGAATGAAGATGAGAGTTCTACAGCAGTTAGTTCTGGCATTCGTATAAATGGGAATGATTACGAGATAAGTAGTTTCCCCTATTCTATAGAAGGCTTAATTCCATGTAGCAAGTATTATATTTATCCTTACGCAGTTTATTTTGGCGAAAAAGTTTACGGTTCATCATACCAGGTCACTATGAAGGGGGTAAATCCCACTCTTTCTATTACAAAGGGTGTAACAGACGCTATTGTATTGGGCTCATATACAGAAGGTGATGCTACTATGTCAAGTCAGACCATAACGATAAAAAATGTTACGTATAGTGCAGACCGTGTAGTATTATATGGTCTTGACCCAAATACATCTTATACGGCAACATTTACTGTGGAGACAAAAGAGGGTAGTAAGGAAACAATAACCTCAACATTTACTACAGCTAATCTTATGCTGAAATCATTGACACCTAAGAATGTGAGAGTGGGTGAGGCTGTGGTGTGTGCCGAGACGAATATCTCTGACGAAGAGACGAATGTGGGCTTCGAGTGGCGCAAGGTGGATGCGCCTGAGACGGTTCCCTCGAAACAAGGCACGGCGATTATCTACGACGGCGTGATGGAGGGACTTATTAAGAACCTGCAAACGACTTCGTACTACAACATCCGTCCATATTATCAGTCGGCAGCCGGTAACATGTATTACGGCGAGTGGATAGGTATTGACCCCAGCGACTACTCTTATTTTGAACCGACCGTGCACACGTATGCAAGTGTGGCTGTTGCCGATGGTGCCGCTGTGCTGACGGGTTATGTGATGGATGGCAGCGACGACATCATTGAGCGTGGTTTTGAATACTGGGTGAGCGGAAGTGATGCCAAGTCGCGTGTGAAGGCCGAGGCTCCCAGCGATGTGCAGACGGTTGTGGCCAGTGGTCAGAAAATGACGGCAACGCTGAACGGCTTGCAGAGTGAAACGACCTATACGTGCCGTGCCTACGCCAAGACGAGTACGGAAACCTTCTACGGCGAGGAAGTCTCGTTCACGACTCCTGTGGCTACGGGCATCGAAGACATGCCAATTAACAATGAACAATTACTAAGTATCCATAAAGTCTATGACCTACAGGGCCGCTGTGTAGGCACGTTGCTCGAAGGCTTGCCGCGTGGCATTTATATACAGAACGGAAGGAAGTTCTGGGTGAAATAATCCTGTTTCTTATTAGAGTAATCAAGAAGGTTTGCCCTTACTCATCCCATAATACAGGGAAAAAGTAAGGGCAAATCTTTTTTTCTTATTATGTTTGTGTAAAAAAGTTGTGAGAGTTGCAAAAAAGTCGTAAATTTGCAGTAATTTTCGTGAAGTAGGTAGAAAGAGTAAGTAAGAAATACGTAACATCAACATATTACACATGGAAAATAAAATTCAAGAACTGACCCAGAAACTCCTTGCCGAAGGCGTGGAGAAGGGTAATGCCGAGGCCGAGAAGATTGTGGCTGCAGCCGAGGAGAAGGCTGCCAAGATTGTGGCTGACGCTCAGGCACAGGCTGCCGACATTGTGGCTAAAGGTAAGAAAGACGCTGAGTCCCTCAGCGAAAACACGAAGTCGGAACTCCGTATGTTCAATGCTCAGGCACTGAATGCCCTGAAGACCGAACTGGCCAATGTCGTATGCGACAAGGTGGTGAAGGATGCCGTAAAGACGCAGATGGACGACAAAGCCTTCATGAACGAGTTCATGCTCAAGATGGCCGAGAAGTGGGGCGCTCAGGAAGACATCGTCATCAGTGCCCAGGATGCTGCTGGCCTGAAGGCCCTGTTCGCCAAGAAAGCAAAGGCATTGCTCGACAAGGGCGTGAAGATTGAACAGGTGAACGGCCAGAAGACGGCTTTCACCGTGGCTCCTGCCGACGGCTCGTACAAGGTCAACTTCGGCGAGGCTGAGTTTGAGGAGTACTTTAAGAACTTCCTGCGTCCGCAGTTAGTCGAAATGCTGTTTTCTTAATTGAATTCAATCAAACGAAATGGCCAATTACTATTGCTTGATGGCAGGAATGCCGGACATAGCGATGGACGACGGTGGCAAGACGCCGGTGACGCTTGAGGACTTCCGTGAGCAGTGCGACGAGGTGCTGACAGAGAAGGACAAGGGTCTGCTTTACTACTTCTATTTGAAGCAGGACTGCCTGAATGTCGTGCGACTGCTGAAGGCTTCGAAGACCAATGAGCCTGGAGAGGATCTTACTGCTCTGGACGTAAAACTGAATCCGTGGTGTAACTACACGATGGAGCAGTACCAGGACCTCATCACGTCGGCCCGAACCATCAACTTCAATGTTCACCGCTATCCTGACTTTATGTCCGACTTCGCACGCGAATACTCTTATAATAAGGATAAGGATGGATGGTTTGCCGAGGACCAGATGCTGCTGGCCTATTACAATTATGCCCAGCAGTGTCCGAACAAGATGATCTCGACATGGTTCCAGTTGAACTTCAACATCACCAACATCCTGACGGCATTGATTGCCCGCAAGTATGGCTGGAACGTGTCGAAGTACATCCTCGGCGACAATGAGGTGAACGAGATGATCCGCACGAACAATACGAAGGACTTCAGTCTTGTGAATGAACTTGACTACATGGTTGACCTTATGAAGATTGTGGATACGGAAAACCCTGTGGAGAAGGAAAAGCGCATCGATGCCTTCAAGTGGAACTGGCTCGATGAACAGACGTTTATGAACATCTTTTCCATCGAGGCCGTGTTTGCATATCTCTGCAAACTTGAGATGCTGAACCGCTGGGAGGTGCTTGACCCCGTGAAAGGCAAGGAAGCCTTCCGGCAAGTCATCGAGACGCTGCGCGGCGAGGCTAAGGTGCCGGAAGAATTCATCCGTCCGGATGTGCGTGCAAGAATGAGTGGAAAATAAAACAATAGATCATACAGTATGACAAAAGGTACAGTACAGGGCGTCATCGCCAATATGGTGACGCTGAAAGTGGACGGCCCAGTCAAGCAAGGCGAAATCTGCTACATCGAGACAGGTGGTGACCGTCTGATGTCGGAGGTCATCAAGGTGATTGGTGCCGATGTCTATGTCCAAGTGTTCGAATCGACACGCGGACTGAAAGTGGGTGCTCCTGCCGAGTTTACAGGGCACATGCTTGAAGTACAACTCGCACCAGGTATGCTGTCGAAGAACTTCGACGGTTTGCAGAACGACCTCGACAAGATGGAAGGTGTGTTCCTCAAACGTGGTCAATATACCGACCCGCTTGACCGCGAACGTCTGTGGGACTTTGAACCGCTCGCCAAAGTGGGCGACACGGTTCAGGCCAGCGATTGGCTTGGCAAGGTGGAAGAGAACTCTCAGCCGCTGAAGATTATGGTGCCGTTCCAAATGGAGGGTACGGCAAAGGTGAAGAGCATCGTCGCTGCCGGACAGTACAAGGTGGATGACACCATCGCCGTGCTCACATTGGAGAACGGTGACGAACTGAAGGTGAACATGATTCAGCACTGGCCCGTGAAGTTCGCCATGACGAACTACAAGCAGAAACCACGTCCGTTCAAACTGCTCGAGACAGGTGTCCGCACGATTGATACTTTCAACCCCATCGTTGAGGGTGGTACAGGCTTCATTCCTGGTCCTTTCGGAACAGGTAAGACCGTACTGCAGCACGCCATCTCGAAGCAGGCAGAAGCCGATATCGTCATCATCGCTGCATGCGGTGAACGTGCTAATGAGGTGGTTGAAATCTTCACAGAGTTCCCAGAACTGGTTGACCCGCACACAGGCCGTAAGTTGATGGAGCGTACCATCATCATCGCCAACACGTCGAACATGCCGGTGGCAGCACGTGAGGCATCCGTATATACCGCCATGACGATGGCTGAATACTACCGCTCGATGGGCTTGCGTGTGCTGCTCATGGCCGACTCCACTTCACGTTGGGCACAGGCACTTCGCGAGATGTCGAACCGTATGGAGGAACTGCCTGGCCCTGACGCATTCCCGATGGACCTCGGTGCATTGGTCGCTAACTTCTACGGCCGTGCAGGCTATGTTTATCTGAACAACGGCGAGGTGGGCTCTATTACGTTTATCGGAACCGTCTCACCTGCAGGTGGTAACTTGAAGGAGCCTGTGACTGAAAACACCAAGAAGGTGGCCCGTTGCTTCTATGCCCTTGAACAGGAGCGTGCCGACAAGAAACGCTATCCTGCCGTGAACCCGATTGATTCCTATTCCAAGTATCTTGAATATCCTGAATTTGCCGAATACATCTCGAAGAAACTGGGCGACCAGTGGATTAACAAAGTCCTCGACCTGAAGACGCGGATGCAGCGTGGTAAGGAAATTGCCGAGCAGATTAACATTCTCGGTGACGACGGCGTGCCCGTTGACTACCACGAGACTTTTTGGAAGTCGGAAGTCATCGACTTTGTACTCTTGCAACAGGATGCCTTCGATGAGGTGGATGCCGTATCGTCGTTGGAACGTCAGGAGGAAATTATGGATGTTGTGACAGAAATCTGTGAGCACGACTTCCAGTTCTCAAACTTCCTCGACGTAATTGACTACTTCAAGAAACTCATCAACCTCTGCAAACAGATGAACTACTCACAGTTCAAGTCGGAGCAATACGAGGACTACAAACGTCAGATTCGCGAGACACTCGAAGGAATGTAATTGTAAATTGTAAATTGTCAAATCGCAAAATGTTATGGCAACAGCATTTCAAAAAGTATATACAAAGATCAGCCAGATAACGAAGGCTACCTGTTCACTTAAGGCTACAGGTGTCGGTTATGACGAGTTGGCTACCATCAACGGCAAACTGGCACAGGTGGTGAAGATTGCCGGTGACGACGTGACGCTGCAGGTGTTTGAGGGTACAGGTGGTATTCCGACGAATGCCGAAGTCGTGTTCCTCGGCAAGGCTCCTTCGCTGAAAGTGAGTGACCAACTCGCAGGGCGTTTCTTCAATGCCTACGGACATCCCATTGATGGCGGACCTGAGATTGAAGGCAAGGATGTCGAAATCGGTGGTCCGTCTGTCAATCCTGTGCGTCGCCGCCAGCCGAGCGAACTGATTGCTACGGGTATCGCCGGTATCGACCTCAATAACACGCTCGTCTCAGGTCAGAAGATTCCTTTCTTCGCCGACCCAGACCAGCCGTTCAACGAAGTGATGGCTATGGTGGCATTGCGTGCGAAGGCCGACAAGATTATCCTCGGCGGTATGGGCATGACCAACGACGACTACTATTTCTTCCGCAACACCTTCTCGAACGCAGGTGCGCTTGACCGCATCATTTCGTTTATGAATACCACAGAAGACCCAGCCGTCGAGCGTCTGCTGATTCCCGACATGGCACTGACCGCTGCTGAGTACTTCGCTGTGGAGAAGCATGAGAAGGTGCTTGTTCTGTTGACAGACATGACCTCCTACGCCGACTCGCTTTCCATCGTGTCGAACCGTATGGACCAGATTCCGTCAAAGGACTCTATGCCAGGCTCACTCTATTCCGACCTTGCGAAGATTTACGAAAAAGCCGTACAGTTCCCAGAGGAAGCTGGTGGCGGTTCCATTACCATTATTGCTGTGACTACGTTGTCGGGTGGCGACATTACTCACGCCGTGCCTGACAATACGGGTTACATTACCGAAGGTCAGTTGTATCTGCGCCGCGACTCAGACATCGGTAAGGTCATCGTTGACCCGTTCCGTTCGTTGTCGCGTCTGAAGCAGTTGGTCGCTGGTAAGAAGACACGTAAAGACCATTCTCAGGTGATGAATGCAGCAATCCGTCTGTATTCCGATGCTGCCAATGCGAAGACGAAGTTGGAGAACGGTTTTGACCTCACCGACTATGACAACCGCTGTCTTGACTTTGCCAAGGAATATGGAAAGCGTCTTCTTGCCATTGACGTGGATCTTGACACGACCGAAATGCTCGATGTGACATGGCAACTCTTCCAGAAGTATTTCAAACTCGAGGAAGTGAACATCAAGCGTGAACTCACCGACCAGTACTGGAAAAACAACTAAACACAATCTATTGTGGCAATTAAGTTTCAATATAACAAGACATCGCTTCAGCAGATTGAAAAACAACTGAAGATGCGTCAGCGCACCTTGCCCATCATCAAGAGCAAGGAAACAGCGTTGCGCTTGGAAGTGAACAAGTGCAAGGAAGAAGCAGATGCGCTGGACAAGAAACTGGAGCAGCAGATTGCGGGCTACGAGTCGATGTACGCCCTGTGGGGTGAGTTCGACACTTCGCTCGTGGCACTGAAAGATGTTGAACTGAATGTCAAGAAGATTGCAGGCGTTCGTGTTCCTGTGCTTTCCAACATTCAACTCGATGTCAAGCCGTTCGGTGTGTTCAGTGCGCCCAAGTGGTACTTCGACGGTATCAATCTGCTGCAAGGGCTTGCCAAGACTGCTGTTGAACGCGAATTTGTCATCGCCAAACTCGGGCTGCTCGATCATGCACGCCGCAAGACGACGCAGAAGGTCAACCTGTTCGAGAAGGTTCAGATTCCTGGCTTCCAAGAGGCTATCCGCAAGATTAAGCGTTTCATGGAAGACGAGGAGAACCTTTCGAAGTCGAGCCAGAAGATTCTGAAGTCCTTGCAGGAAAAGCGCAAGAAGGCTGATGAGGAAAAACTAACAGGAAAGGAGGGTGCGGCATGATTACACCAATGAGAAAAATCACCTTCCTTGTCACCAACAAGGAATACGAGCAGTTTATCGCCGACATTCGTCGTTTGGGGGTTGTTCATGTGGATGAACTCCAGAGCGGAGTGACCAGTGACGAGTTTGAGGAAAACAGGGCTCTTGCTGAGCGTTACAAGAATGCGCTCAAGGAACTCTCGTTTGCTTACGAAACCTACAAAACTGACCGTCAGTTCACGGCCATCGACCCTTCTGAAATGTCTCGTGATGAACTCTGTGCCGAAGCCTTGAGTCAGATTGAGCAAATCGAGACACTCTTCCAACGTGAACAGGATGTGAAACGTCGGATTGAAGCGACGGAGAAGAACATCAAGGTGCTTGAGCCTTGGGGAGATGTTGATTTCGATCAGATTGCAGAATTGGAGAAGCATGGCTACCACGTCGGTTTCTTTGCTTGCCCGACCAAGATGTTAAAGGCAGAGTGGGCAGACTTGTATTATGCAACGCCGATTGACGAGGTGGACAAGAAAACCTATTTCGTCACCTTCTCCCACGAGCATCCTGACATCACTGCCGAGACACTCGAACTGCCTCCCAAGCCATTGTCAACCTATCGTGATGAACTCAGTCAACTGAAGCAACAACTCGACGACATTCACTCCAACCAACTCTACATCAATGGTGTCTATCGTGATGTGATACAGGCTGCACAGGTCGAAGTCAGCAATGACATCTCGCTGTCGAAGGTACAACTCAGTTACGAAAGTGTGGCTGGCGATGCTCTCAAACTAATGCAAGGCTGGATTCCTGCTGAGAAAGAAGATGAGGTGGAAGAATTCCTTGATAAGAAAAAAATCTTCTACGAGACAGAACAGCCTGACTTCGATGACAAAGTGCCCATCGAAATCAAGAATAATAAGTACAGTTCGCTCTTTGAGCCAATCCTGAAGATGTATTCGTTGCCAAACTATCACGACCTTGATGTCACGCCCTATTTTGCACCGTTCTTCATGCTGTTCTTCGGCCTTTGTATGGGCGATGCAGGCTATGGCATCATCATCTTCCTCGTGAGCCTCATTCTGCATGGCAAACTGAAGGAGGAGCAAAAACCCTACGCTACGCTCGGTATGTTCCTCGGTGGCATGACCATTGTGTGTGGCGCGCTCACAGGCTCTTTCTTCGGTATCGACCTTACGCAACAGGACTGGGCCTTCCTTGCACCTGTGAAGAAGTGGTTTATCAACGAGCATAACTTCAAACTGTTTGGCTATTCGCCCATGATGGTCATCTCTGTCATCATTGGTCTCATACAGGTGCTACTGGGCATGGTGCTCGCTGGTATGAAAGCCGCGAAACTCTATGGATGGACCTACGGCATTGGCAAGTTCTCGTGGGTGACAGCCCTGCTCTCCGCTGTGCTGCTCTTCGGCTTGCCTGCTTGTGGAGTCGAACTGCCCCAGTACGTGCAGTATGTTTTCTACGGATTGATTGGACTGAGTGCCATTGGCATCTTCTTCCTCAACAATCCGTCGAAGAACATTCTGCTAAACTTCGGTGGTGGTGTCTGGGATACTTATGGCATGGCCACAGGACTGCTGGGCGACCTTCTCAGTTACATCCGTCTGTTTGCCCTCGGACTCACGGGCGGTGTGCTTGGCAGTGTGTTCAACTCGCTTGCCATCGACATGACAGATTCAATGTCTTGGAGCGTACGCTGGTTGCCCATGCTCATCATCCTTTTGTTGGGTCATGGCATCAACTTCGCACTCTGCATGATTTCGTCGTTCGTTCACCCGATGCGTCTTACCTTCGTCGAATTCTTCAAGAATGCCAACTTCGAAGGCGGAGGCAAGGCCTACGAGCCCTTCCGTGTAAAAACTTATAAAAAATAGAAACTCAAAAACTTAATAACTTAAAAAATCAAAAACTATGGCAATTATTCTTGCTTATCTGGGAGTAGCCCTTTGTGTAGGACTCTCTGGCGTAGGCTCAGCCTACGGAGTAACAATTTGTGGTAACGCAGCCATCGGTGCGTTCAAGAAGAACCCCAGTGCCAGCGGTTCGTATATCGCTCTGGCAGCCCTTCCGTCTTCACAGGGACTCTATGGCTTTGTGGGATTCTTCATGCTTCAGGGCCTGCTGCAGCGTGCAGCCGACGACATCATCATTGCAGCAGCCGTGCTCGGTGCTGGTCTGGCTTGCGGTCTCGTGGCTCTCTTCTCTGCCATCCGTCAGGCAAAGGTTTGTGCTAACGGTATCTCTGCCATCGGTGGCGGTCACAACGCCTTCGGTACGACCATGGTACTCGCCGTGTTCCCCGAACTTTACGCCATCCTTGGTCTGCTCGTGCTGATTCTTATCGCAGGTGCATTCTAACCTCAAAATTCCTCTCTTCTTAGAGATGTAAAGAAGCGAGAGGAAGATTAAAGACGTTACATGTGTGAGAACGTCTTTAATCTTCCTCTCGCTTCTTTATCTTCTTAACTTCCTTGTCTCATCACATCATTGACAACCAGACTTGCCAATGTGAACCCGAATACGGCAGTGACGTGTACGAGAGAACCGTTGACTTCGCCCGTCGGTGGCAGGTGCTCTTCGGAGAAGACGCACTGAAACTTCTTCGCAGGGAACTGCTTCTCGCGTTTGAAACGATTGCGCAGCGCACGAGCCAGCGGGTCGCCCTTTACTTTCCAGAATTCCGCCACACGAATGCCCGTCGGGTCCGTTTTCAAAGCAGCTCCCATTGATGAAAACAGATGGCCTGGTGTTTCCGTAGCCATTCGGATGAGCAGGGCCTTGTCCTTCAACGAGTCGATGGCATCGATGATGTAGTCAAAGTCCGCCAAGTGGAAACTGCTGGCGGTCTCTTCTGAAAATACACGTTCGATGGCGGTGATGTCGGCCTGCGGGTTAATGCTGAGTAACCGGCGGCGCAGAGCCTCCACCTTCACTTCGCCCAACGTCTCTGTCGTCGCCATCAGTTGGCGGTTGACGTTCGAGGCACATACACGGTCACCATCTACGAGGGTCAGGTGACGGATGCCGTTGCGGATGAGGCCTTCGGCACACCACGACCCGACACCGCCCACTCCGACGAGGAGCACCCGTCGCGTCGCGAGGCGTTCCATGGCTTCCTGTCCCAGCAGTAGTTCTGCGCGTTGAAAAATGTCTTGTTCTGTCACCATGATGATTTGTCTTAACTTCTGCTAACCTGTAGGCCCTGTTGCGAAAGCGTCATCTCGACGAAACGGGCGCGTGGGTTGGGCTGTACGGCATTGATGATGCTGCGGATGCGTGCGGCTGCCTCGGGGTCTTTGGCAATCATGTAGAGGTAGCCTCCACCGCCTGCGCCTGGGAGTTTGTAGCCGAGGCAGAGGTCATCGACGAGGTCGGTGATGCGGCGCACGCTGTCGGGGTTCGTGCCGCTGTCCATGCGCTGGTTCTGTGTCCATGTCTTGCGGACAAGCCGTCCCATGGCGGAAAAGTCCTGTCGCTGGATGGCTTCGTACATGTCGAGCGTGTGGGCCTTCATGTCGCGCAGCAGATGGAGTTCGTTGCCGTGGTTGAGGAACATGCGGCGAACGATTTCGGCAAGGATGCTCTTTGCCGTGCGCGTGATGCCTGTATAATATAACAGTTGGCAGGCAGCATGGTCGGGCAGGGTGTAAAGCGTGTCGGGCAGCCAGCGTACCTGTGGTGTTTGGCTGAATCCGCGCTGACTCTGCAGGAGTTTCACTCCACCTAGCACGCCGCCGTACTGGTCTTGCCATCCCCCACCCGTGGTGAGCAACTGCTCGAGCACGAGGGTGCGGTGGCAGATTTCGTTTTTGTCCCACGCCAGTGAGCAAAAGTCGTTGATGACACCGAGCACAGTGGCAGCGAGAATGCTGCTCGTGCCCAGTCCGCTGCCTGCGGGAACGGCCGAGAGGAGGGTCAGTTCGATGCCGCAGCCGAAGTCTTCGAGTTGTGCCTTCAGCGACAGATGTTTTTCTTGGGCGAAAGCGGGCAGGAAACCAGCAAGTGCAAGGGCTGCCTTTGGAATGGAGAATGGCGAACCGATGTGCCGGAAGTCGGCGAGTTGTTCCCATGTTTCCACCGTCTCGACTGCGCCAAGGTCGATGCTGCGCAGTACGATGTGCGGCTCTTTGCAGGGCTTGGCGTATGCCTGCAGGGGTGGTTGTCCGTTGAGTTCGATGGCAAAGTTGACGACGTTGCCACCCTCCATGAGACAGTAGGGAGGTGTGTCGGTCCATCCGCCGGCGATGTCAATGCGAACGGGCGAACGGCCCCACACAATCTGGTCGGGCAGTACCGACAGGAGAGGCTGCTGCTTGGCATTCAACGCCTGTTCGGTCAGACCTTCGCGCAGCAGACTGAAGGCTCGGTCGCTGTCGCCACGGAACATGGCATCGTGGATGCGTGTCATGAGCGGCGCGTCGTTGTCGATGGGCTGGGGGAGAGGCAATCCGAATGACTGAAATTCACGGGCTGCGTCGTCGAGATCAAGTTGGTAAAAAACGCTGTGTTGCCAGTTGCGGGCAAGGGCAGTCCAGTTCGTTTTGCGGAAGGCATTGCGCTGAGCGACAAGGCGCATCAGGTTGGCACGCTGAGTGATGTCTTCGGCAGAAATCAGTTCGATGACTTCTTTCGTTTCGAGATTTTCCACCACGGGGAATTGCTTGCGCTGCTGTTCATCGCCGGCAAAGCGGTCGTCGATGTGGTAGCGGCGAATGCAATACTGTGTGTCGTCTATAGGGATGACGTCGAGGCATTCGCCAGGTTGCAGCGTGATGTGCCAGTCGCCCAGAGGCACGCCTGTGACGATGTTGTCGTGCGTCAGTTTGCAGTGCGGCCCGATGTGGCTGTTCTCAATCCAGATGTTGGTATTCTCTGCCGTAAACGTCACTTCTGTCAGTGCATTCTGCGTGAAGATGGACGGGTGGGGCTTGCGGTCGTGATGAAGGATGTCGCGCTGGTCGTTGACTCGGTTCTGAATGGCAACGGTCGAGGAAATCATCTCGCGCGACGTGCCGAA
The DNA here is from genome assembly GCA_024684455.1 of Bacteroidaceae bacterium. GTDB lineage: Bacteria > Bacteroidota > Bacteroidia > Bacteroidales > Bacteroidaceae > UBA3839. The sequence continues at coordinate 22,705 of JAIKWU010000063.1, forward strand.
ATGGTAGAACTCGCCGCCTAGCAGGGGAACAATGGCGACGGAGAGTTTTTTCAACTCGGCATCGTCGAGTGTGGGTGATGTACCCAATGCACAGCCGAACGTGCCGTAGAGGTCGTATTCTTGGATGGCATCGCCCTGCATCGAGCGCTGCATCAGCAGTTGTACGGCACGGTCGCTGAGCAGCCATACACCGATGTCCGTGAGGTAGAAATGGTCGTTCTGCAACGCTGTGAGTTGCTCTATGCTGGGCTTTTGCAGCATCTGTTTCAATACATTGGGAGTGCGCCGTTCGCTGACGGAGACACCGTGGTCCTTCGCAATCGAAGCGTCCAGCCACAGTCCGTAGCAGACGACGTCGGCGTCGGGAATCGTACCTAACCTTTCAGCGGCACGGATATAGACGTCTCCGCTCACAATCATCGTGTTGAGGCGCGACGGTGCCTGCGCCATGATACGCTCAAACAGAGGCAGTTGAAGGTCGAGTAAAGTCTGTGAAAGCCGTTGACCACGTTCCCATCGGAACACGGGAATAGGCGTGAGAATCTTGCCGCTCGGTGCATAGGCGGGCAGGCGTCGGCTTTGTCCGCCGGCGTGGAGCACGATGCGGCGTTCTGAGGCAAGCCACTGGTCGAAGGGCTGTTGCGCTCCTTCGTCTCGCCATGCCTCTTTCAGAAGCCATGCCGTTCCGCCGCCGCTGCCCAGTTTGTGTCCCACAGGGTCGTTTGTACAGAAGAATTCATCGCGCGAAAGCCCTGTCACTTCGTGAAAACATCCTACCAGATTAGGCGGCAGCGATAAAAGTTTCTTCATTCTTTTCATGGCAGACGTTATTATATATGTATGTATCTGCAAAGGTAGTCCTTTTCCTTAGAAAACGCAAGTCTATGCTTATATTTTTCAAAGTTCCGTGTTTAATGTTCAATTTATTTGTGTACCTTTGCCAAAAGTTTTAACATTTACCGTAGAGAACGTGATTGTTTGTATTGCAGAGAAACCGAGTGTGGCCCGCGACATAGCCCGCATCATCGGGGCGACCGCCAAGCATGAGGGATTCATCGAAGGCAACGGCTACCAAGTCACTTGGACGTTCGGCCATCTGTGCGAGTTGAAGGAGCCTGGTGAGTATGCTGCCGAATGGAAAAACTGGCGGCTTGACTATCTGCCGATGATTCCGCCGCGCTTTGGCATCAAGGTCAAGGATGAGGAAGGTGTGAAGAAACAGTTCGCCGTGATTGAGAAACTGATGCAGGCAGCCGACGGCATCATCAACTGCGGTGATGCCGGACAGGAGGGCGAACTGATTCAGCGTTGGGTGATGCAGAAGGCAGGAGCCACCTGTCCCGTGAAACGGCTGTGGATTTCTTCGATGACCGACGAAGCCATCCGCGAAGGTTTTCAGAACCTGAAGGATCAGGCCGACTACCATAAACTCTACATCGCTGGGCTTAGCCGTGCCATCGGCGACTGGCTGCTGGGCATCAACTGTACACGCCTCTATTCCATCCGCTACGGACAGCCTGGCCATCCGCTTTCGGTCGGTCGCGTGCAGACCCCGACGCTCGCTCTCATCGTGCGCCGTCAGCAGGAAATCGAAAACTTCAAGCCAGAGCCTTACTGGGTGCTATCGACTGTGTACCGTGAGACGACGTTCACTGCCACGAAGGGTAAATTTCTGAAGAAGGAAGAGGGCGAAGCAGCCTTTGCCACCATCGAAGGCAAGCCCTTCACGGTGACTAAGGTGGAGAAGAAGGAAGGTAAGGAACAGCCGCCCCAACTCTACGACCTCACCTCGTTGCAGGTCGATTGTAACCGAAAATATGGCTACAGTGCCGAACAGACGCTCAATCTGATTCAGTCGCTCTACGAGAAGAAATACACCACCTATCCGCGCGTAGATACGCAGTACCTCTCCGATGACATCTATCCCAAGTGTCCGCCGACGCTCAACGGCCTCTATCAGACGAAGTTCAACGGTGTGGCGCCCTATGCCGAACTCATCCGTCCCATTGGCGGCAAGGCACTGCGGAAGACCAAGCGCGTGTTCGACACGACGAAAGTCACCGACCACCATGCCATCATTCCCACAGGACAGATACCCACAGCCTTGAGCGACATGGAGCGCAACGTGTTCGACCTCGTGGCACGCCGCTTCATCGCAGTATTCCATCCCGACTGCACATTCTCGACAACGACGGTGATGGGCAAGGTGGATGACGTAGAGTTCAAGGTGACGGGCAAAGAAATCCTTAATCCTGGTTGGCGTGTTGTTTACCCCAAAACTACCGCTAATCAGACAGAAAATGCCGACGAGAATAAAGACGAAGAACGCACTCTGCCGACATTTACAGTCGGGGAAACCGGCCCACACACACCGACGCTCACCGAGAAGATGACCCAGCCGCCTTCCTACTACACCGAAGCCACCCTGCTGCGAGCCATGGAGACGGCCGGCAAACTCGTCGATAATGAGGAACTGCGTGCAGCACTGAAGGAGAACGGCATCGGCCGACCTTCCACCCGTGCAGCCATCATCGAAACCCTGTTCAAACGCCACTACATCCGCAAGGACCGCAAACGGCTGCTCGCCACACCGACGGGCGTGGAACTCATCGGCCTCATCCGCGAAGAACTCCTCAAGAGTGCAGAGTTGACAGGCATTTGGGAGAAAAAACTGCGCGAAATCGAACGCGGCCAGTACGATGCCCAACAGTTTCTCGAGGAACTCAAGCAGATGGTCACAGAGATTGTCAATGCCGTGCGCAGCGACACCACAAATCGTCGCGTCACGGTCGTCGAAGAGCCGCAGAAGAAACCCAAGAAAGCCACAGCAGGACAACGGGTCGCCGGATTCCAGCCACGCAGTACAAAACGAAAGGAAGCCAGCCCCTCTTCTCATTCGGAGAAAGAGCAGGGTGGAGAGGCCGACTGGGTCGGTCTGCCCTGCCCAAAGTGCCATGAAGGACACATCATCAAGGGCCACGCCGCCTATGGTTGCAGCCGATGGAAAGAAGGCTGCGACTGGCGACATCCCTTCTCCTGACCACAGTTTATACTTAACCATTCCGCACCGAATAAATCCACACTCTGCGAGGCATACTTTTTTACGCCGCAGATCAAACTCAAAATTTAACTTAAATTTGTGTAAATTTAACTTGAATTTATGCAAATATAACTTAAATTTGTGGAAATATAACTTAAATTTTGAGTTTGATCTGCGGAGTGATGAAGTTTGGTCTTCGGCACACCTGTTTTTCCACTGCGTTGCTCCTGTCTTTCCACTGCGTTGCTCCTGTCTTTTCACTACGGTCAACTTCTTGAAACTCTGTGCTTTTCCCGTTCTCAAAGCCCGTCGTTCTAATTTTTGGGTCTTTGCGTAAATTATTCCTTTGTTTTTTTCTTGATGTATGTTTTTTTTCATATATTTGCATCGGAAAGCCAATTGTAAGTTCAATCAACCTACTAATTACTCACTAAAAAAACATTGTTATGAAAAAGAATTTTATGTGGCTCCTCATGGGGCTTTGCGCACTGACCTTCACGGCGTGCGGCAGTGACGACGACAATTCCGGTACTCCACAGGGCGGTGATACAACGATAAGCGGTGTCACCCTTTCTCAGGTGGTTGGCACTTGGGAGTTGTTCCACGCAAAAGGCTATCAGACCATCGATGGCGTGAAACATCACGAGTGGGATGAACCCACGAGTCCCGACTGGCTGATTATCAAACCTGATGGCACTTGGCAATACATGAAGTATAGTACTGTGGACAGCAATCGCCATCTGCTTTATGGCGGCTCGTTTGCCGTCGAGAATGGCTATATCGTCGTCAATGATGTTTCAGAATTGGGTATCCAGAAAATGTCGATGAGTGGCGATGTGCTGATGGTAGAATTTATATCGACTGAGATTAAATCGGGTAAGACATACGTGGACTACGAGACGCAATCATGGCGTAAGATTTAATCGACAGACACCAGATAAGTTGTGAAGCACGGAATCTGAAGTTCCGTGCTTTTTTATATACTTTTCTGTGTTTTTATTTATATTTTCACTTTTTTGTCGTACCTTTGCAGCGTAATATGTACTGATTATGTCTGAAAAGAATGATAAAAAGCCTGCTGGCAGCATTGCTAAAGGGCTGCATGTGGTTTGGATTACGACGCTGGTGCTCATAGCCTTGGGTTTCTTCGGTATCTTTGCTATCGGACAGGGATGGCTGGGCAAGTTGCCTCCTATCTCTGAACTTCAGAACCCCATCAACAAGTATGCCTCGCGCGTGTATTCGGACGACGGTGTGCTCATGGGCACTTGGAGTTATGCGAGTGAGAACCGTGTGATGGTGCCTTACGACTCGCTGCCGGAGAATCTGGTGAATGCCCTTGTGGCAACGGAGGACTCGCGTTTCTACGAACACAGCGGCATCGACATGCGCGCCTTTCTGCGTGCTCTCGTCAAGCGCGGTTTCATGGGACAGAAGTCGGCGGGCGGCGGTTCGACCATCACCCAGCAACTTGCCAAGCAACTTTATTCGGACGTGACGGTACACACGACCGTGATGAACCGTCTGATGCAGAAGCCCATCGAGTGGTACATCGCCGTGCAACTCGAACGCTACTACACGAAGGAGGAAATCCTGACGATGTATCTCAACTACTTCGACTTTCTGCACAATGCCGTGGGCATCAAGATTGCCGCAAAGACATACTTCTCGAAAGACCCTATCGACTTGACACTGGAGGAGTGTGCCACGCTTGTCGGCATGTGCAAGAATCCTTCGTACTACAATCCTATCCGCTTTACGGAACGAAGCCGTGATCGCCGCAACCTCGTGTTGCAGCAGATGCAGAAGGAAGGTTACATCAGCCGTGAGCAGATGGAAGAGGCGCAGGCAAAGCCCCTCGATGTGACACGCTTCCATGTGGCAAGCCATCAGGAAGGCATCGCTCCGTATTTCCGCGAACTGCTGCGCCAATGGATGATGGCCGACAAGCCCGACAGGGACGACTATGCTTCGTGGCAGTATCAGCAGTACTATGATGACTCCCTGGCTTGGGAGACCAACCCGCTGTACGGCTGGTGCAACAAGCACACGAAGAAGGACGGCTCGCACTACAATATCTACACCGACGGACTGAAAGTCTTTACCACCATCAACACCCACATGCAGGAGTATGGCGAGGAGGCCGAGCGCGAACACGTGGCGAAGTATCTGCAGCCGGCCTTCGACCGAATGAAGGGCCGCTATGCCACCTTCCCCTATATCGGTGTGTCCAAAGCAAAGGCTGACCACATGGTGGAACGTGCCATCAAGCAGAGCGAACGCTACCGTGTGATGAAGAACAACGGTGCGAGCGACGCAGAGATTGAGACAGCCTTCAACACCAAACAACCCATGACCATGCTGAAGTACGAGGCCGACGGTACGTGTACGGAGTTTGAGACTGAGATGACTCCGCGCGACTCCATCCTCTACTACAAGTCGTTCCTCCGTACAGGCATGATGGCCATGGACCCTCAGACAGGAGCCGTGAGAGCCTACGTGCCAGGACTTGACTTTAAGCACTTCCAGTATGACAACTGCCTCGGTGGCGGACGTCGTCAGGTTGGCTCTACCATCAAACCCTATCTGTACAGCCTTGCCATGATGAACAACTGGACTCCGTGCAGCGAAATCAACACTTCGCAATTCGTTGCAGGTGGCTGGGCACCACGAGGCGGTGTGGGGGGCATCCGCACGCTGTCGGCTGCGCTGGCAGCATCCAGCAACCAGGCCAGTGCGCGACTCATTGACTACTTCGGCCCCGAGAACTTCATTCACCTGCTCCATGAGTTCGGCATCCAGACACAGAACATGGACGCATCGCTTCCGCTCTGTCTCGGCACGTGCGACATCAGCATCGGCGAGATGGTCAGCGGCTACACCGCCTTTGCCAATCAGGGACTGCGCACGGCTCCGATGCTCGTTACGCGCATCGAAGACACCGATGGCAACATCATCGACACTTTCACTCCACGTGCCAACGAAGTGCTCTCGCCACAGCAGGCCTATCAGATGGTCATCATGCTGCGCGGCGTCATCAACAACGGTACGGGACGTTCGCTTCGTTCCAGCATCAAAGCAGACATGGGTGGAAAGACAGGTACGACCAACTCACATGCCGATGCCTGGTTCATGGGCTTCACACCGAAACTGGTGGTGGGCTGCTGGGTGGGCGGCGACGACCGCGACATCCACTTCGACACCATGGGCTACGGACAGGGTGCGCGTGCCGCCTTGCCTATCTACCAGAAATTCATGAACAAGGTGTATGCCGACAAGAGCCTGGGCATCACACAGGACGCCAAGTTTGTGGCACCGGAGAACTTCGACCCGTGCTCTTCAGAGTTGGACGGTCTGCCCTCCGCTTATTCTGAGAGCGTGGAGGAGAGCGGTTACATCGACGAGAGTTTCCAGTAATTTTTCCTCTGAACATCATGCAGTTTATTGGTATTATTCCGGCACGTTATGCCTCCACGCGATTTCCTGCCAAACCTCTGGCAATGCTGGGTGGTATGACGGTCATCGAGCGTGTCTATCGGCAGGTCGAAGGCACGATGGACGCAGTGTGTGTGGCTACCGACGACGAACGCATCGAACATGCAGTCAAGGCGTTCGGCGGCCATGTAGTGATGACGAGCACAGCCCATCGCAGTGGTACCGACCGCTGCTGGGAAGCCTACCTGAACGTGAAGAGCACGGCCGATGTCATCGTGAACATCCAGGGCGACGAGCCTTTCATACAGCATTCGCAACTCGAGGCCGTCAAAGCCTGCTTCGAGGACAAGACCACCGACATCGCCACACTGGTGAAACCCTTCACGGAGTCCGACGGCTGGGCGGCTGTAGAGAATCCCAACAGCCCGAAAGTCGTTGTCGGCAAGAACATGGAAGCCCTCTACTTCTCGCGTTCCGTCATACCCTACATTCGTGGCAAAGAAAAAGGCGATGCGTGGCTTTCACAGCACACCTTCTACAAGCACATCGGGCTGTATGCCTACCGTGCCCAGGTGCTTCGTGAAATCACTCAACTTCCGCAGTCGTCGCTCGAACTCGCTGAGTCGCTCGAGCAGTTGCGCTGGCTGGAGAATGGCTATAAAATAAAGGTAGGCATTTCCGACATTGAAACCATTGGCATTGATACGCCCGACGACCTGGCACGTGCCGAAGCATTCCTCCAATCATGCAGTTCCCCAAAGGCGTAAACGTCATCACAACCCCCATTCCCGACACGCCGCTTGTGCGTGTCGATTTTTTGTTTCTCGGGTCGCAGTGGTTGCAGCGATATCCGTTGCAGGCGCGCTTTGCCTTTTCTCAACTGAAAGAAGGAACCCGACGCTATGAAGGCGATGCGTTGGCCGAGATGATTGATTCCTACGGCGCGACGGTCACGACGTCATGCTATCTTGCCAATGCCTCAGTGACGCTCCTTTGCTTAGACCGATATTTGGACTCCGTCTATGACCTCGTCCATTCGATGATGACAGAGCCGCTGTATGCGCCAGATAAACTCGAACTGGCTCTGTCGCAGGGCCGTACCTCATGGCAGATTCAGCACCAGAAGGTCGATACGCTCTGCAAGGAAGAACTGTATCGCCGGCTCTACGGTTGTCAGCACCCGATGGGGCAGTTTCCCGTATTGGCTGACTACGACACGCTGACGCCCGACCTTTTGCGTGAATACCATCAAAAGTACATCCGGCTTGACGACATGACGGTGTTGGTTACAGGAGCCACCGACCCAGCCGGCAGCCTCAACTCCACTCGAATTTCCACCTCGGCAATCGCTGACACATTCCCCGTCCCTGAAACGGCGGAGGCCGGTTCTGTACGCATCGAGAGCGGTCTGCCGCGTGTGCAGGCAGCCGTTCGTCTCGGATGTCTGCTGCCCACTCCTACCCATCCCGACATGCCGCTTCTTCGACTCGTCGCCACTTTGCTTGGCGGCTATTTCGGCAGTCGCCTCATGTCGAACATCCGTGAAAAGCGCGGCTACACTTACGGTATCAATGCTACGATTTACAACATCCCCTTCCACAACGCTCTCGTCATTGCCTGCGAGACTGCCACGCAGTATGCCGAGGCGGTCGTCAGCGAAGTCCGTCGCGAACTCCAGCGCCTCTGTGACGAGCCAGTCGGCGAGGACGAGTTGCAGATGGTCAAAAACTATATGGAAGGTCGGTATTGCCGCCGTCACGAACGTTCGTTCAACTATCCGAAGGTGCTCATGAACCTGATAGTCGCAGGCTGCACACCCGACGACATCGAGGCAGGGCGTCTCGTTCAGCAGAAAGCCACGCCGGACGACGTCAGGCGCATCGCTTGCCAGTATTTGCGCCCTGAACGCTTCACAGACTGTGTGGTGATGTGATACGTACCCCCGTCGAAAATGATATCAAAACGCGAAATTTGGGCTCTAAACAGCCAAATTTCGCGTTTTAGTCTTAAAAAACGTTATTTTTGAGACGATTTTCAGAGTGCTGTTTTGCCATCTCCCGAAATCTTCGTAACTTTACAAAGTCTTAGGCGGCACAGAGGTGTCGCCAAGCACTTGGAAAATCAACGCCAAGTGCTTAGCGTGACGACGCCAAGTGCTTGGAGAAAAAACGCCAAGTGCTTAGCGTGACTTTTTCAAGCGCTTGGACGAACCTCGAAACTGAGTAAATCATTACATTAAAACATATAGTATTCATGGACGAAATGGATAAAAAACTGGATCAAGACAGAATTATCAAAATTGACATCAACGAGAGTATGCGCAAGTCGTATATCGACTATTCGATGTCGGTCATCGTTGCGCGTGCGCTCCCTGATGTGAGAGACGGATTCAAGCCCGTTCACCGTCGCATCCTGTACGGAATGATGGAACTGGGCAATACGCATGACAAGCCCTACAAGAAATGTGCCCGTATCGTCGGTGAGGTGCTCGGTAAGTACCACCCGCATGGCGATTCGTCGGTCTATGGCGCGCTGGTGCGTCTGGCTCAAGACTGGGCCATGCGCTACACGCTAGTCGATGGCCAGGGCAACTTCGGCTCGGTCGATGGCGACGGTGCTGCCGCCATGCGTTACACAGAGGCACGTCTGACCCGCCTCGGCGAGGCAATGATGGACGACCTCTACAAGGAGACGGTCGATATGGACGACAACTTCGACGGCTCGCTCAAAGAGCCGAAGGTGCTGCCGACACGTATCCCGAACCTGCTGGTCAACGGCGCGACGGGTATTGCCGTAGGTATGGCCACGAACATTCCCACACACAATCTCTGTGAGGTCATCGACGGATGTGTCGCCATGATTGACGACCCCGACATCACGGTCGAAGGTCTGATGCGCTACATCAAGGCTCCCGACTTTCCGACAGGCGGCATCATCTGCGGACTGGACGGTGTAAAGGATGCCTACGAGACAGGTCGTGGACGCATCGTCATCCGCTCGAAGACGGAGATTGAGACCGATGCCCTGCACGACAAGATTGTCGTCCATGAGATACCTTACAATGTCAATAAGGCCGAACTGATTAAGAAGATTGCCGACCTCTCGAACGAGAAGAAGGTGGATGGCATTGCCAACGTAAACGACGAATCAGACCGCGAAGGTATGCGCATCGTCATCGACCTCAAGCGCGACGCCAATGCCAACGTCGTGCTGAACAAACTCTACAAGATGACCGAGTTGCAGTCGTCGTTCAGCGTCAACTGCATCGCACTTGTCGGCGCAGGCCCTGGCAACTCTGGCCGTCCGAAACTGCTCTCGCTGCGTGAATGTGTCAAGTACTTCGTCGAGCATCGTCACGACGTGACCATCCGCCGCACTCAGTACGACAAGCGTAAGGCTGAGGAACGTGCACACTTGCTCGAAGCACTTATCGTCGCCAGCGACAATATCGACGAAGTTGTCCAGATTATCAAGTCTTCGAAGACTCCACAGGAGGCTCAGACACGATTGATAGAACGATTTGGCTTCGATGAGGCTCAGGCTAAGTATGTAGTCGATATGCGACTCAGTCAGCTCACAGGTCTGTTGCAGGAGAAACTCCATGCCGAATACGAAGAATTGGAAAAACTCATCGCCTACCTCGACCAGATTCTCAACGACCCCGAACTCTGCAAGAAAGTCATGAAGGACGAACTGCTTGAGGTGAAGGCGAAGTGGGGCGACGAGCGTAAGACGGAGATTGACTATACTGCCTCGGAGAACTTCAACCCTGAAGACTTCTATCCGAACGACCCCGTCGTCATCACCATCAGCCACCTCGGCTACATCAAGCGCACACCGCTCAGCGAGTTCCGCACACAGGGACGTGGCGGCGTCGGCTCGAAGGGCGGAACGACACGCGAAACCGACTTCATCGAGCACATCTATCCTGCTACGACGCACAACACGATGATGTTCTTCACCAAGAAAGGACGCTGCTTCTGGATGAAAGTCTATGAGATTCCCGAAGGTGGAAAGACCTTCAAGGGACGTGCCGTGCAGAACTTGCTCAACATCGACAGTGACGACCGTGCCACCGCATTCATCTGCATCGAGAACATCAACGATGCCAACTTCGTGAAGCACCATAACCTCATGTTCTGCACGAAGAAAGGCACTGTGAAGAAGACACGCTTCGAACTCTATTCACACCCGCGCAGCAACGGTCTCATCGCCATCAACCTTGTCGAAGGCGACGAAGTCATTGAAGTCGCACTCACCAGTGGCAACGACGACATCATCATTGCCAACCACAACGGACGTGCCATCCGTTTCAACGAGAACGGAGTACGTGTCATGGGCCGCACAGCCACAGGTGTACGCGGTATGCGTCTCGACGACGAAGAAGACGAAGCCGTCGGTATGCTCGTCATGCAGTGCAACGAAGCACTCAGTGAAGAGCAGTGGAACGCCATGGATGCACAGGCAGAAGAGACGGAAATGCCAGAAACAACAGATGTTGTAGAATCGGAAGAAGTTTCAGAAGACACTGCTGCTCCTTTCGGTCAAGACATCATGGTGGTCAGCGAGCAGGGCTTCGGCAAACGCTCCGACCTCAGTGACTACCGCATCACGAAGCGTGGTGGAAAGGGTGTGAAGACGCTTAACGTGACTGAGAAGACTGGCAAACTCATCGCCATCAAGGCTGTTACCGACGATGACGACCTGATGATCATCAACAAGAGCGGTGTGACCATCCGCCTCGCCCTCAGTAGCATCCGTGTGCAGGGACGCAACACCCAGGGCGTCTCGCTCATCAACCTGAAGAAGCGCAACGATGTCATCAGCAGCGTCTGCCGTGTAGATCACGTCGATGAAGAGTCCGAAACGGAGGACGGCGAAGTGGAGCAGAATGCACAGTCTGCCCAAGAGTAGAATGAACAATATTATTTACTAATCCATAAATCTTCAATTCCTATGAAACGTTTATTAGTGATTTGCGCACTTGCAGTCATGGCTGCATCTGCTTTCGCCCAGGCGAAGAATGTGAAGAAAGTGAAGAACTACATTGAGAATGCTGACACGCCGATTGCCCTTGACCTCAGCAACGCCAAGCCAGGCATGGTGGAAGAGTATCGTGCGCTGCTCGGACCTGCACTGACGGACCCTGAGTCGAAGGACATGGCAGACACGTGGCGTTATGCTGCCCGTCTGAAAATCTACGACATGAACCAGTTGCTCAAGCAGTATGCTGCCAACGGCAACCAGTTCAAGGACGTCAAGGAGTTCTTCCAGAACCAGTACGACATTGTGAAGTATTATGAAAACTATGAGCGCTGTATGCACACACCGAACGAGAAGGGCAAGTTGCCATACAAGGAAGAAGAGATGGGCAAGGAGCACATCTTCGCCCAGCAAGTTGCCACAGGCCCGCGTAACAACCTCGTGGTGGGTGCAAGCCAGTTGGTCTATACCGATGCGCCTTTCACGGTGAAACTGCTCGACCTCTACTATGAGACGTTCGACAATCCGCTCTTTAAGGAACTCGACCTGCGCAACAAGGACGAGAACCTGTCGCTGGCCAACTTTATCTACGCTACCGCTCTGAAGGAGACAGGCACCAACGAAGAGAAGCGCATGGAACTCCTGAAACAGTCACTCGACGGTGAGAACGGCCCCTTGGCCCTCCAAGACCTCGTTACCTATTACAAGGATAAGGAAGACCACGCCACGATGCGCCAGTATCTGAAAATGGGTACCGAGAAGTTTCCCAAGCAACTCATCTTCCACCTCAATCTCGTGCAGGACGAACTGCGTAACCATGAGAATGCTCAGGCTGATGCCGACGCCAAGAAAGCCATCGTCATCATTGAGGCGAGCGACTCTTTGAAGGCTGACCCCAATGTTGCATGGTTCTACTACTTCGACGCCGTTGCTCTCTACAATCAGGAGAAATTCGAGCCCGCCTACGACATGTTCCTGAAAGCCTATCAGCACGAAGCCAACTTCGACAATCTTTCGGGTGCTGCCAACTGTGCCGCTAAGCTTGGCATAGAGAACTACACGAAGAAAGACATTGCGAAGAAGTGGTATGACAAAGCCATCGAGCATTACGAGCAGTGCCGCACCGACTTTCCCGACCAGGAAGATGTGTGGGGCTACCAACTCTACGTCTGCTACAATAACACGGGCAACACCGCCAAGGCTGCACAGTTCAAGAAGTACACCAAGAAGTAACCTTTGTTCGAGCGCATACGTACCATTAAAATTTGGCTGATAGCGGTGGCAGTTGTCATCGCTATCGCCACTTTGCTCACTTCCAACTATCTCATCCGCGACCTCCAGCAGGAGGAGCACAACAAGATGGAAGTGTGGGCCGAAGCCATGCGTTCGCTCAACGATGCCGACGAGTTTACCGACCTCAACCTTGTCCTCAAGGTCATCAACGGCAACAACACCATTCCCGTCATTGTGCTCGACCGCGAAGGCAACGTACAGACGCACCGTAACCTCGGACGTCAGTTCCGTGCCGACGAAGACAGCATCTCGGCCATCAGGCAGATGGCACGCGGCATGAAAGCACGCGGCAACAGCATCCGCATCTTCCCGAACATGCAAGGGTTCGACCAGCCTGTCGGACAGCAAGAACTCGAGTACATCGAAATCTGCTACGACGAGTCGCTCATGCTACGTCGCCTCGCCGTCTATCCCTATGTCCAACTCGCCGTCGTCGTCATCTTCGTCCTGATAGCCATCTTTGCCCTCTTCTCGTCGATGAAGGCCGAGCAGAACAAAGTGTGGGTCGGACTCAGCAAGGAGACTGCCCACCAGTTGGGCACCCCCATCTCGTCGCTCATGGCGTGGTCTGCCGTCTTGCGTGAAAACTATCCCGACGACGTCCTCCTGCCCGAAATGGAAAAGGACGTTCGCCGTCTCGAGCGCATCGCCGAGCGCTTCTCAAAGATAGGATCCATCCCCGAGCCCAAGCCCGAGGACGTCGGTGAAATCATCCAACGCGTCGTCGATTACATGCAGCGTCGCACATCGAACAAAGTTCGCATCACCACCCACCTGCCCGCCGAGCCTGTCATTGCCAATCTCGTCGCCTCTCTCTTCGAATGGGTGCTTGAGAACCTCTGCAAGAATGCCGTCGATGCTATGTCAGGTACAGGCAGCATTGATATTTACCTCGAAACCGATGACGCACAGGCTGTCATCGAAGTACACGACACAGGCAAGGGCATAGCCAAGTCCCATTTCGGCAGCGTCTTCAAACCAGGCTTCACGACAAAGGAGCGCGGCTGGGGACTTGGCCTTTCGCTGGCCAAGCGCATTGTCGAGCAATACCATCGCGGACGCATCTTCGTCAAGTCGTCCGAACTGGGGCACGGCACCACCTTCAGAATTGAACTCCCCGAGTAGTTTTTTCACGTCAATCCCCGTGAATTTTGACGTCAATCTCAAAAAAAATTTTTTGAGATGAGTACGTTCATAAAAAAATGTTATATATTTGCGTAACAATGCAGCCATCTACCACTTTACCGAGATGAATTGTTCTGGATACCCAGTCATCAAGCCATCGGCAGGCGAGTACCATACGGGTGATCTGGGTAACATAATTGATACAACAGAGTTCTACTATCAGGATCAGACCGACCCGAACAATCCCAAGCCTGCCACCGAAGTAATTATCGGCGACGGTACAACTGCTATCCACGATATTGATGCCAATGTGGACACCAATTACTCCAACGCTGAACGCTACAACCTCAGCGGTCAGCGCGTCGGAAATGACTATAAGGGCATTGTCATCGAAGGTGGCAAGAAGATGTTCGTCAAGTAACACCGCGAATCATACGAATTCATACGAAAGAAGGGACTTCCGCACGTGTGGAAGTCCTTTTTGTTTGTCACGATAGCATGAATGTCCCTCAAAAGTCCTTGTAAATCTTAAAATGAAAGAAGAATATACAGTTTTTTTGCCGATAATTTTTAATTTCAAAGGAAATGTCGTAACTTTGCAAACCCTTAGTGCGCCATGCGCGCTGTTCAGAGAGAAATGGAACGCCACCCACTGACAATTGACTTGCTTGACTCACGGCTCGAAGGCAGAGTGTTCGACTTCGAAATGAACGATGCCGACTTTCAGAAGATCGACGGCCTCGTGACGAAGGGAACGATACATGCCAATGTCGTCTGCAAGAAGGCAGGACAGACAGCATACGTGTTCCAGATTCACTCCAAAGGCGAGGTGTGCGTGCCCTGCGACCGCTGTCTGGCCGATGTCGAATTGCGGATTGACACGACCGATGAACTGACGGTACGCCTGGGCGACACCTACGAAGACAACGGCGATGTCCTGACGGTGCCCGAGAAGGATGGCCTGCTCGACATCACGTTGCCTATATATGAATTTGTCGTCCTCTCCATGCCAATCAGGCGGATTCACGAACCTGGCAAGTGCGACAACGCCATGATGGAGGTATTCGACGACCATCAGGCCGCCCGAAGCGGTCGAGAGGGTGAAGAGGGCACGGATTCTGCACAAACCACCGACAGCAGGTGGGATGCACTCAAGCAAATCAAATTGTAAAAATAATTAAATCGTAAATCATTATGGCACATCCGAAAAGAAGACAGTCAAAGACTCGTACTCGCAAGAGAAGAACTCACGACGGAGCCGTTGCTCCCACACTGGCCGTATGCCCCAACTGCGGCGAGTTCTATGTGTACCACACCGTATGCCCATCTTGCGGCTACTACCGTGGTAAGGTTGCAATTGAGAAAGAAGCAGCAATCTAAATCAATCATGTGAAATGTAAAATGGCAAGTGACAAAGTCGTTCCAAGGTTTTGGCATTTGACATTTTACATTTAATTTTACATTAAAAACCATGGAAAAAATCAATGCCGTCGTCACTGGTGTAGGTGGATACGTTCCGAAGTATATTCTCGACAACGACGAAATGTCGCGCATCGTCGATACGACTGATGAATGGATCATGGAACGCATCGGCGTGAAGTCACGCCACGTTTTGAAGGATGAAGAACGACAGGGAGCAGGTACCTCATACCTGATGACCAAGGCTGTTCAGAACCTGCTGGAAAAGACAAAGATTGATCCCGATACAATCGAAGGCGTCATCTGCGCGACGACAACCCCCGACTACCTTTTTCCCTCGACAGCATCGCTCGTCATCGGCAACCTCGGCCTGAAGAACGCTTTCGGTTTCGACATGGAAGCAGCCTGCGCAGGATTCCTCTATGCCATGGAAGTCGGTGCAGGATTCATCTGCAGCGGCCGCAATAAACGCATCATCGTCTGCGGAGGCGACTTCCTCACCTCCATTACCAACTATCAGGACCGCACCACCTGTCCGATCTTCGGTGACGGTGCAGGCTGTGTCCTGTTGGA
The DNA here is from genome assembly GCA_024684455.1 of Bacteroidaceae bacterium. Lineage (GTDB taxonomy): Bacteria > Bacteroidota > Bacteroidia > Bacteroidales > Bacteroidaceae > UBA3839. The sequence continues at coordinate 38,573 of JAIKWU010000063.1, forward strand.
AGGCACAACCGAGGAATACGGACTGCTCGACCGCTACATGCGCACCGACAGCCACTACGATCCGCTCCACATCGAAGTGTCAGGCTCTGCCGTCAGACCTACCGTTGAGAACATTGAAGCCCGTCGTCACTTCCTCTATCAAGAAGGCCGTACCGTGTTCAAGTATGCCGTCACCAACATGTCGGACGCAGTCGAGATTATTGCCAAGCGCAACAATCTGACCAACGACGACATTGCTTGGATTGTACCGCATCAGGCCAACGTACGCATTGAAACCGCTGTGGCACGTCGCATCAACGTGCCCGAGGAAAAGGTGATGATCAATATCGACCACATGGCCAACACCTCCGGTGGTACGCTGCCTCTCTGCCTCTGGGAGTACGAACCGAAACTGAAGAAGGGCGACAATCTCATCTTCACCGCTTTCGGTGCTGGCTTTACTTGGGGCGCCTCCTACATGAAGTGGGGCTACGACGGCAGCAAGTTCAGCAAGTAATTAAACGCCCCCTCTTACTCCTTCATAAGAAGGAGGACTCTGTTCCAGTAGTAAAATGGATTTCTATTGGTTTTGAATCCTCCCTCTTATGAAGGAGTAAGTGGGGGACTTCTTTTTTCTTTATGCACAAATCTGGTTTTGTAAACATTGTCGGCAATCCCAACGTGGGTAAATCGACGCTGATGAACCTCTTTGTTGGCGAGCGCATCTCCATTGCAACCTTCAAAGCACAGACCACGCGCCATCGCATCATGGGCATCATCAACGACGAGGATGCCCAGATTGTGTTCAGCGACACGCCTGGTGTACTCAAGCCCAACTACAAGTTGCAGCAGTCGATGCTGGCATTCTCAGAGAGCGCACTGACCGATGCCGATGTGCTGCTCTACGTCACCGACCCTGTGGAGAAAGTTGATAAGAACAACGACTTCCTGCAGAAAGTGGCGAAGATGGACGTGCCCGTGCTTGTGCTCATCAACAAGATTGACCTCTCCAACGAGAAGGACATCACGTCGCTTGTCGAGCAGTGGCACGAACTGCTGCCCAAAGCAGAGATTATTCCTGTCTCCGCCCTGGCAAAGTTCAACGTGCAGCCAGTTCTGAAGCGCATCAAGGAACTCCTGCCCGAGTCGCCGCCATATTTCGACAAGGACCAGTGGACTGACAAACCAGCCCGTTTCTTCGTCAGCGAAATCATTCGCGAGAAGATACTGCTCTACTACGACAAGGAGATACCCTACAGCGTCGAGGTCGGCATCGAGTCGTTCAAGGAAGATGACACGCACATCCACATCAATGCCGTCATCTATGTCGAGCGCGACTCGCAGAAAGGCATCATCATCGGCCATCAGGGCAAGGCCCTCAAGAAGGTCATGACCGAGGCCCGCAAGTCGCTCGAACGCTTCTTCGGCAAGAGCATCTACCTCGAAACCTTCGTCAAAGTTGACAAAGACTGGCGCAATAGTGACAAGGAACTCAATCTCTTCGGCTACAATCCCGAATAAGTTTTGTTTGTCACGAATTGGAGAATGAGAGAATCAATCATGTGCCGGTTAGCCGAAATCATTCGCAAATTCTGAAATTCATGCTAAAAGCAAATGGATATGAAACAGACATTTTTTACCATCCTGTTGTGCCTCCTTTGCAGCACGCAGCCAGTTCTGGCTCAGACACAGAACACCGACTATGAAAAGTATGTTGGCAAGATTGGCGAATATGCCATCACCATGTACTTCAACCCGAACGCTTTCGAGCAGGATTCCTGCGGCTATTACATCTACAACGACCGTCCCAAAACCCATTTCCGCCTGAAAATCAAACACTACGAAGCCAAGATGCGCGAAGACGCAACGGGTATGCCCGTCGCATGGGGACATCATTACATCCTCGAAGAATATACGCCGAAGGGCAACCACACCGGCACTTTCGACGGCATTGCCATGCAGATGGGAGACACCTTCGACGGAATCTTCACCAACATGAAAGGCGAACGCTTTGATTTCCAACTCGTTCAGCAGTTCGAGAAGTAATTACCCGATCATCAAAGTCTTAGGAGTGATGCAATACCCGTTTTGCATCACTCCTTTTTTGTGATAAATGACTGTTGCCACAATAATGTGGACTTTTGGTCTGTAGGGACGCCCCGTGGGGCGTCTCGATTGGTTTCATGTCCATCATGGACGCCCCACGGGTCGTCCCTACAGGCAATCTTTCCGCAAAATGAAGGTCTTGTGTCCAAAAGTGTATAAGTCGTTATGCCAACTGGAATCACTTCCATGGCTTGTCTGTTGGGGCATATCTTGTATATGCCTATTCACGCTCCTGGGCATTGACAAGTAATGCCCCTACATGGAAAACATACCGTCATAAATCATCCCAAAATAAACCAAAAAACGCACCGCAGTGCGCCGATAATTGCACTGTGGTGTGTCCAGACACACACTGCAGTGCGTAAAAAGTTGCACCGCAGTGCATTTTTTATCTTAAGTAACCACCGATTTTTCTGTGATTTTTCAGTAAAAAAAGCCGCTGGTTTTGCGGTCACGAAAAAATGTGTTATCTTTGCAGAAAATACGAAAGATTATGGCTTTAGTAGCAATTGTGGGACGCCCGAACGTGGGCAAATCAACGCTGTTCAATAGGTTGACACAGACGCGCCATGCGATTGTGAGCGACGAGGCGGGTACGACGCGTGACCGCCAGTATGGGCAGTGTGAGTGGGGCAACCGCCAGTTCTCCGTGGTCGATACGGGTGGCTGGGTTGTCAACAGTGACGACGTGTTTGAAGAGGAAATCCGTCGGCAGGTGAAGATTGCCATCGAGGAATGTGACGTCATCCTCTTCCTCGTTGATATACAGACAGGTGTGACGGACTTAGACGAAGCGGTGGCAGCCATTCTGCGCCGCTCGAAAGTGCCGACAATGCTGGTGTGCAACAAGGTCGATAGCAATGAGTTGCGCTATCAGTCGGCCGAGTTCTACTCGCTGGGCCTGGGCGACCCGTACTGCATCTCGTCGCTGACGGGCAGCGGAACGGGTGACTTGCTCGATGACATCGTCAAGGCGTTGGGCACGGCTCTGCCTGAGCCTATTGTCGAGGACATTCCCCGCATTGCTGTGGTGGGACGCCCGAATGCAGGCAAGTCGTCACTTATCAATTCATTTCTCAACGACGAGCGCAACGTGGTGACCGACATTGCTGGCACGACGCGCGACAGCATCTACACGAAGTATGAGAAGTTCGGGTTCAACTTCTACTTGGTCGATACGGCGGGTATCCGCAAGAAGAACAAGGTGAGTGAGGACCTGGAATACTATTCGGTGATGCGTTCTATTCGCGCCATTGAAAACTCGGACGTGTGTGTACTCATGGTCGATGGTACGCGTGGCATCGAGGGACAGGACGTCAACATCTTCCAGATTATTCAAAAGAACCAGAAAGGCATGGTGGTCGTGGTCAACAAGTGGGACCTCGTCGAGGAAAAGTCGAACGAGGCCATCCGCCATTTCGAAAATGCCATCCGTGAACGCATGGCCCCCTTCACCGACTTCGCCATCGTCTTTGCTTCGGCTGTGACGAAGCAGCGCATCTTCCGCATTCTGGAGGAGGTGCAGAAGGTTTATGACAATCGCACGCACAAAGTGCCGACTTCCAAGTTCAACGAGACGATGTTGCCGATTATTGAGGCTACGCCACCGCCAAGTATCAAGGGTAAGTATATCAAGATTAAGTACTGCACCCAGATACCTGGCACACGTGTGCCTTCGTTCGTGTTCTACGCCAACCTGCCTCAGTATGTGAAGGAACCGTACAAACGTTTCTTGGAGAACAAAATCCGCGAGCACTGGAACTTCACGGGTACGCCCATCAATGTGTATGTGCGTCAGAAATAAAGCCCCCCTCTATCTCCCCTCCTTAGGGGGAGGGCTCCTGTTCGTAACGCTTTGTCTTGTGCTTTGTTTCAGTTGCGCAAGAACCCCAGAGCAGCAGGTGGCACAGAGTTTGGAGAATGCGTTGAAGACCTTGTACGAAGGTGATGTGGATGAATACATGCAGACGCTCGACTTCGGTGTTCCACTTGATTCAGCCCACAATGGACTTTATTCAGAGGCCGTCCGCCAGCAACTCCTGCATGAAGGGCATGAGCAGAAAGTGACGTCATGGCATGTGTCAGAGGTGAAATTCCAGAACGATACCCTTGCTACGGCTTTCTACACGCTCTATCTCGCCAGCGGCGACAGCCTCTGCAAAGGACAGAAGATGATTCGGACAGACGGTACTTGGAAACAGAGAATGAAGGATTAAGATATATGAAAACAATCGCATTCATGACATCGGGCAACGACGCGCCAGGCATGAACAGTGCCATCCGTGCCGTCACACGTTCTGCCATCTATAACGGGCTGCGCGTCAAGGCAGTCTATCGTGGCTACAAGGGCCTCATCGACGGCGACATCGTCGAGTTCCAGACACAGAACGTCAGCAACATCATCCAGCAGGGCGGCACGATTCTCAAGTCGTCGCCTAGTAAGGAATTCTTCTCCGCAGAAGGGCGCAAGAAAGCCTACGAGAACCTGCAGCGCGAGGAAGTCGATGCGTTGGTGGTCATTGGAGGCGACGGCACGATTCACGGTGCCCGCATCTTTGCACAGGAGTACGACCTGCCCTGCATCGCCATTCCCGCTACCATCGACAATAACCTTTGCGGCACCGACACGACCATCGGCTACGACACCGCCCTCAACACCATCATGCAGTGTGTCGATAAGATTCGTGACACGGCTTCGTCGCACGAACGCCTCTTCTTCGTCGAAGTGTTGGGCGATGACGCGGGTTTCCTTGCACTCAACGGCGCCATTGCTTCAGGTTGCGAAGAGGCCGTCATCCCGACCGCTGAGACGAGCGGTGAACAACTCATCGGGAATGTGCTCAATGGTTTTCGCAAGACCAAGTCGAGCAGCATCGTCCTCGTGGCAGCCAGTGAGGAATACGGCGGAGCCATTCAGTATGCTGACATCGTGAAGAAGCAACATCCCGACCTCGATGTGCGCATTTCCATCCTCGGGCATCTGCAGCGTGGCGGCCACCCAACAGCCCACGACCGCATCATCGCCAGTCGCATGGGCAGTGCCGCCATCGAAGCCCTGCTCAAGGGGCTTCGCAACGTGATGATCGGCATCGATAATGACGAAATCGTCTATGTCCCCTTCTCGCGTGCGGTGAAAGAGAACCGCAAGATCGACCACGACCTGCTCGACATTCTCCACGATGTCTCCATCTGATTCGTATTTGCTTCACTAAAAAACTACCTACAAGTGCTTGGCGAGATGACGCCAAGCACTTGGCGTGTTTTTTCCAAGTGCTTGGCGTGATGACGCTAAGTGCTTGGCGTGTTTTTTCCAAGCACTTGGAATTTATTCTGAAATTCGTTCTAAAATCTTTGCGCTTGTGAAATAAAAACCGTAACTTTGTACCGTCTTTTAGGATTATTCGTTCAATAGCATATTTTAAGGCAATGAAAAAGTACAATTTTAATGCAGGGCCGTCGATACTCCCACGTGAGGTGATTGAGGCTACTGCACAGGCTTGTTTGGATTTTAACGGAAGCGGACTGTCGCTCATGGAGATTAGTCACCGCGCCAAGGACTTCCAGCCCGTGATGGACGAGGCAGTGGCTCTGATGAAGGAGCTGCTCGACATCCCCGAAGGTTATGCCGTCATTTTCCTCGGAGGCGGTGCCAGCCTGCAGTTCTGTCAGGTTCCTTACAACTTCCTGGAGAAGAAGGCCGCCTATCTGAACACAGGTGTGTGGGCAAAGAAGGCCATCAAGGAAGCCAAGTTGTTTGGCGAAGTCGTCGAGGTTGCCTCGTCTGCTGAATCGACTTACACGTTTATACCTAAGGGTTATACGGTTCCTGCCGATGCCGACTATTTCCACATCACGACGAACAACACGATTTACGGTACTGAAATCCGCAAAGATCCGGACAGCCCCGTGCCCCTCGTTGCAGACATGTCGTCGGACATCCTGTCGCGCCCGATTGATGTGAGCAAGTACAACTGCATCTATGGCGGTGCTCAGAAGAACCTGTCGATGGCGGGTGTGACTTTTGTCATTGTCAAGGAAGATGCACTAGGTAAGGTGAGCCGTCCTATCCCAACGATGCTCGACTATCGCACACACGTTGAGAAGGGTTCGATGTTCAACACACCGCCCGTTGTTCCCGTTTATTGCGCCCTGCAGAACCTGAAGTGGGTGAAGAAGATGGGTGGTGTCGAGGCCATGGACCGTCGTGCCAACGAACGTGCCTGCATTCTCTACGACGAAATCGACCGCAACAAGTTGTTCCGCGGAACCGTCGAGGCAGAGGACCGTTCGGTCATGAACATCTGTTTCGTGATGAAGGACGAATACAAGGACCTAGAAGCCGACTTCATGAAGTTCGCCACCGACCACGGCATGGTAGGTGTGAAGGGTCACCGCTCAGTCGGCGGTTTCCGTGCATCATGCTACAACGCCATGAGTGTAGAGGGCGTGCAGGCATTGGTTGCTTGTATGCAAGAATTTGAAAGGGTTCATTGACCATTGAGCATTGACCATTGAGCATTGACCATTGAGCATTGACCATTGACCATTGAGCATTGAGCATTGACCATTGAGCATTGACCATTATGAGGTCTGACAATCAAATATTGAACGAAAGCAAAGCTTTTGCAATTCGTATTATTAGACTTTATTCCTTTCTAAAGGACGAAAAGCATGTGTTTGTTTTATCTAAACAAATGCTTCGTAGTGGAACAAGTATCGGTGCAAACGTTCGTGAAAGTGTCAATGCTCAGAGTAGGATGGATTTTATTAACAAATTAAATATTGCATTAAAGGAGGCAAACGAAACAGAATATTGGCTTGAGTTACTGCATGAATCAGGTTATTTGAATGACAGCGAGTATGTATCTGTTTATAACGATTGTGGAAAGATTGCAGCAACACTGACCAAAATCATAAAGACAACAAAGTCTGCGATATAATAATGGTCAATGGTCAATTTTCAATATTAAATTAATAAAATGAAAGTTTTAATTGCAACAGAGAAACCCTTTGCAGCCGTGGCTGTTGAAGGTATCAAGAAGGAGATTGAAGCAGCGGGTTATGAACTTGCCCTGCTGGAAAAATATACAGAGAAGCAGCAACTGCTCGATGCTGTCGCTGACGTTGACGCACTCATCATTCGCTCGGACAAGGTGGACAACGAAGTGCTCGATGCAGCCAAGCAACTGAAGATCGTCGTTCGTGCCGGTGCCGGTTACGACAATGTGGACCTTGAGGCCGCTACGGCACACAAAGTCGTCGTGATGAACACACCTGGACAGAACTCAAACGCTGTCGCTGAACTCGTGTTCGGTCTGCTTGTCTTTGCCGTGCGCAACTTCTACAATGGCAAGGCGGGCACGGAACTGATGGGTAAGAAACTGGGCATCCTCGCTTTCGGCAACGTAGGCCGCAACGTGGCACGCATTGCCAAAGGCTTCGGTATGGAGGTCTGCGCTTACGATGCTTACTGCCCGGCCGACGTGATTGAAGCCGCTGGCGTGAAAGCCGCCAAGTCGCAGGACGAACTCTTTGAAACGTGCGACATTGTCAGCCTGCACATTCCTGCGACACCTGAAACGAAGCAGAGCATCAACAAGGCTCTTGTCGGCAAGATGAAAAAGGGAGGCATCGTGGTCAACACGGCCCGCAAGGAAGTCATCAACGAGGACGAACTCATCGAACTGATGCAGGAGCGCACCGACCTTAAGTACGTGACCGACATCATGCCTGAAGCCGACCAAACCTTCCAGCAGTTCGAAGGCCGCTACTTCTCGACCCCGAAGAAGATGGGTGCCCAGACAGCCGAAGCCAATATCAACGCCGGTATCGCTGCTGCCAAGCAAATCGTAGGTTTCTTGCGCGATGGTATTACTAAGTTCCAGGTGAACAAGTAAAACATCGGTTTGAATCTCTCAACAATCTTGAACAGAAACAGACCTCCCGTCTGACTCTTCAAGCATAGCGCTCGAAAATCCTTTCGAGCGCTTTTTTTATAAAAACTTTTGTATTCCTTTTGATTTTCGCCCACTTTGTTGTAACTTCGCAGCAGATATTCAACTAATACATAAAACCTTATGGCTATCATTAAACCGTTCAAGGGCATCCGCCCTCCCAAACAATTCGTGGAGGAGGTGGAGAGCCGTCCCTACGACGTGCTCGACAGTGAAGAGGCACGTGCCGAGGCTGGTGACAACGAGAAGTCGCTCTACCACATCATCAAGCCTGAAATTAACTTTCCTGAGGGTACGAGCGAGTACGACCCGCGCGTCTATGAAGAGGCTGCACGCCAGTTCCAGAAGTTCCAGGACAAGGGTTGGCTGGTACAGGATCAGAAGGAGATGTACTACATCTATGCGCAGACATCGTGCCTGCCTGCTAACGGCAACAAGGAGAAGACGCAGTATGGTCTCGTCATCGGTGCCTATAGCGGTGACTATCAGAAGGGCGTGATCAAGAAGCACGAACTCACACGTGCCGATAAGGAGGAAGACCGTATGAAACATGTGCGTGTGAACAATGCCAACATCGAACCTGTCTTCTTTGCCTATCCCGACAACGACGTACTGGGTAAACTGATTGCCCGCTATGCAGCCACGACTCCGGAGTACGACTTCGTCGCTCCTATCGATGGTTTCCGTCACCAACTCTGGCTTGTGGATAAAGATGAGGACATCCAGACCATCACTGCCGAGTTTGCCAAGATGCCAAGCCTCTACATAGCCGACGGTCACCACCGTTCGGCCGCTGCTGCCCTTGTCGGTCAGGAGCGTGCAAAGCAGAATCCCAACCATCGCGGTGATGAGGAGTATAACTACTTCATGGCTGTGGCATTCCCAGCCTCACAACTTACCATTCTCGACTACAACCGCGTGGTCAAAGACCTGAACGGCATGACGGCAAAGGAGTTCTTAGCAGCACTGGCCAAGAACTTTGATATCGAGTACAAGGGCGAAACCGAATATCGTCCGCAGCAACTGCACGAATTCTCGCTCTATCTTGAGGGAGCATGGTATTCGCTCCTCGCACATGATGACACTTACAATGCCGATGACCCCATCGATGTGCTCGATGTCAGCATCTCGTCGCGTCTCATTCTCGACGAACTGCTCGGCATCAAGGACTTGCGCCGTGACGACCGCATCGACTTTGTGGGTGGATTGCGTGGACTTGGTGAACTGAAACGCCGTGTCGATAGCGGTGAGATGAAGATGGCGCTGGCCCTCTATCCTGTCACCATGAAGCAAATCATGGACATCGCCGACAGCGGAAATATCATGCCGCCGAAGGCCACGTGGTTTGAACCGAAGTTGCGTTCAGGACTGGTGATACATAAATTGGATTAAGGCAGACCCTCCCCCATCCCCTCCCTAGGGAGGGGAGTAGTCACTGAATCCAATGACATGAAAAAGTCTGAGAATAATGTCCATATAGAAAAAGTAACCACTCCCCTCCCTACAAGGGAGGGGCAAGGGGGTGAGTCTGCTGTTTATCTGACGATTAAGGCCTCCAGCGAGGGCACTTACACGGAGAAGCGAAGCAAGTTTCTTGCCTTCGCTTTTCCTGTTTCTACGGTGGAAGAGGTGAAGGGCATCCTTGCAGACTACCAGAAAAAATACTACGACGCTCGGCATGTATGCTATGCCTACATGCTTGGTGCCGAGCGGACTGAGTTTCGTGCCAACGATAATGGTGAACCATCGGGTACGGCTGGAAAGCCCATTCTCGGACAGATTAACTCCAACAACCTTACTAACATTCTCATACTCGTTGTCCGCTATTTCGGTGGCATCAAACTTGGGACGAGCGGTCTCATCGTCGCCTATCGTGCGGCTGCTGCAGAGGCCATTGATGCTGCTGAAATCATTGAAAAAACAGTCGATGAAGACGTCTCTTTCTCGTTCGACTACATCTACATGAATGATGTGATGCGTATTGTCAAAGAGGAAGGACCAGAGATGGTTTCGCAGGGTTATGAATCCGACTGCACCATGACCCTCCGCATCCGCCGCGACCTTATGCCGCGCCTGCGTTCACGGCTCGAAAAGGTGGACACGTTGACGTTCGGCCACTGAAACAAGAAAATACCCGCGTGGAGCAGAATATCTCCTATGTCTTCCTTGGTATGTAATAGGGCACCATCACCCAACAAACAGGAGCGCAGGCAACAAATGCCTGCGCTCTTGTTGTTTTAGTTTGACGAAATCCGCACCGTCGTGTGAACGGATTCATACTGCACCACGAATTCTGTGGTGTGAATTTTCACAATTTCTGAAGATTTTGTGGTGTCTTATTTGTGAATCATCTGAAAACTTCGTATCTTTGCAAGTCCTTATGCACGTGCGCGTTCCATATTTATTTTACGCGCGCGAGGCAGTGTGTGGAAAAGAAGAAAGAGAAACTCTATAAATCATTATTTATCAACACATTTATGGCGAATGTAATAAAACTGAAGAAGGGCTTGACCATCAATCTTGCCGGTCGAGCCGCTACTGACGTGTCTGCTGCCAACGCATCGAAGGTCTATGGACTGGTACCCGATGCCTTTTGCGGCGTGAAACCGAAGGTGGTGGTGAAGGAAGGCGAGACGGTCAAGGCCGGCGATGCCTTGTTCGTGGACAAGTTGCATCCCGAGGTGAAGTTCACATCGCCCGTCAGCGGTACAGTCAAGGCCGTCGAGCGTGGTGAACGTCGCAAAGTGTTAAGCATTCAGGTTGAAGCAGACGCCGAGCAGAAGTATGTCGATTTCGGCAAGAAGGACGTCCAGAAGATGGATGCCGAGGCTGTGAAGACCCTGCTGCTCGAGAGCGGTCTGTTCGGCTACTTCCTCCAGCGCCCCTACGCTGTGACGGCCAATCCTGAGGAGACGCCGAAAGGCATCTTCGTGTCGGCCATTCAGGACATGCCCCTGGCTCAGGACTTCGAGTTCGTACTGAAAGGTCAGGAACAGGACTTCCAAAGAGGCATCGACGCGCTGGCAAAACTTGCGCCGGTCTATGTCGGTGTGAAGGAACCGATGGACGTGAAGAACGCCCAGGTGACGGTGTTCAAGGGCAAGTGCCCCGCAGGCAACGTCGGTGTGCAAATCAATCACATCAGCCCCGTCAACAAGGGCGAAGTGGTCTGGACGCTCGGAGCCGAGGAAGTCATCTTCGTGGGCCGTCTGTTGCGTACAGGTAGTCTCGACCTGACCCGTACGCTGGCCGTTGCCGGCAGCGAGATTGTCCAGCCGAAGTACGTGAAGGCACTGGTCGGCGCACGCATCGGCGACATCGTGGCTGGCAACGTGAAGAAGGACGTGAAGGTGCGCCTCATCGACGGCAATCCGCTCACGGGCCTGAAGGTGTGTGAGGAAAGTTTCCTCGGTGCACACACGACCGAAGTGACTGCCATTCCCGAAGGTGACACCGCCGACGAAGCATTCGGCTGGATCATGCCGCGCTTCAAGGAATTCTCGACCAGCCGCACTTACCTGTCGTGGCTTTTCGGCTGCAAGAAGGAGTACAAGATGGATGCACGCATCAAGGGTGGTGAACGCCACATGATCATGTCGGGCGAATACGACCGCGTGTTCCCGATGGACATCTATCCCGAACAACTCGTTAAGGCTATCATCGCCGGCGACATCGACCGCATGGAGGCTCTGGGCATCTACGAAGTGGCTCCCGAAGACTTTGCCGTCGCCGAGTTCGTTGACAGTTCGAAAGTGGAACTCCAGCGCATTGTCCGCGAAGGACTTGACATGCTGCGTAAGGAAAATGCTTAACTAAAAGGAAAGAGACTATGTTTTTAAGAAAATTTCTTGACAAGATAAAGCCATCCTTCCAGGAGGATGGTAAACTGCATGCCTTCCGCTCGGTCTTCGACGGCTTCGAGACATTCATGTTCGTGCCGAACGAGACAGCGA
>JAIKWU010000015.1 GCA_024684455.1 Bacteroidaceae bacterium
AGCCAGGCCAATGATGGCAGCCATGGTTGAAGGAGCAGCCTCACAAGCCTTCTGCATGGCCATGGCACGCTTGCTCACCAAGGTCAGGCCATCTTCAAACGAGAGGGCTCCTGCTGCTACAAGTGCTGAAAACTCACCCAGAGAGTGTCCTGCCGTCATGTCAGGCTTGAACTCATCACCCATGCAAAGGGCTGAGATGACAGAGTGGAGGAACACAGCAGGTTGTGTCACCTTGGTCTGACGAAGTTCCTCGTCTGTACCCTCAAACATCACCTTCGTAATCTCAAAGCCGAGAATCTCATTGGCCTTGTCCATCAACTCCTTGGCAAGCGGATTACTCTCGTACAGGTCCTTGCCCATGCCTGTAAACTGTGCTCCCTGTCCAGGGAAAACGAATGCTTTCATTGTCAGTTTTTTTTAAGTACAATTATTCAATGTTTTGCAAAGGTACGGATAAGTGAAGACAATTCCAAATTTATTTGAGGTTTTCCGAACGAGGTAACACAAACGACCCGAACACGAGGAGAGTCGCATTCGGGTCGTCAGGTTTGTCTGACCCAAAGATTACTTCAGGGCAACGCTCTTGATAATCTCGTGTACGTCAGCATTGGCTGGGTCGTCAGGAGTAGCCCATACAATGATAACCTCGTCGTTGGGCATCTTGGCGAGATAGCATGTGTTGTAATCGTCGCGATTAGCCTTGTAAACCTGCCACACCACTTCGTTGTCTGCAACAACGTCTTCGCCACGGGTTTCCTCGGTACCGCCACTATTGGTCACACACTTGTCAAAGTCGCCCTTGGGGTATTCGCGGAACTGCAGTTTCAAGTCCTTGGCCTCGTTCTTAACGATCATCTCTGCTGCATACTCGTCGGCTGTCCAACCTGAAGGAAGTGTCACCTGATAGTCGGCTCCCCAACGTTCATGAATCTCGGGTTCTGCCACCACGGGGGCTGCTTCTGCTGAATCACAACATGCTGTAGAATCAGCACACTCGGTTGTGTTTGTCTTGTTGCCACAAGACGCCATCGTGCCTACTACTGCGACTACAATGGCAAGACTGAAAAACTTCTTCATTTTCTGCTACTTTTTTAAGTTAAACATGACACACAGGACACCTTGTCCCATGTGACGGCAAAGTTATATATTTGTTACAAAGCAGCCAAAATTATTAAGTTTATTTAACACTTTATTGTGCCGTGAAACTTGCGACGTCGGTAGTCGGTGTAAGTGCAGAGCCTACGTAAACGCCCTGAAAGGAGTCTGTGGCATCGGTGGGTGCTGTAGTGGCATACTTGATGTAGTAGGTAGTTCCCTTGACCATTCCCTTGGCCGTCAGGAGTGAGAGTGAACTGCTCACGGTTGTGGGGAAGGAGAAGGTGAAGAGGTTTTTCTTGCTTGCATCACAAAGGACATAGTAACGGCCTGAGGTGAAGGAGAGTGAGTTGGTGTAGAAGTAGTAGCCCTGTGAGGCTCCGCTGATGGTGCTTGATGAGCCACCCCATCCACCACCTCCACCTTGGGAGGCACCAGCACTGACGGCATAGCCATTGCCTGTGATTTGTATGTAGGAGTTGTTGTCACAATCAAGACCTTCCTCAGGTGCTCCACGTGTGGTGAAGGAAAGTACGGCTCCATCACCTATGACAATGGCTCCTGAGCGTCCATAGTTGCTGTCAACAGCATCATTGCCTGTGGAATGGCAGATGGTGATGCCGCCATTGAAGAGAATCTGAGCGGCGGTGTTGATGCAGTCGTCATAGCACTTGAAATAGTGGTGTCCACCAAGGATTGTGATGTTGCCCTGCTTGGTTTCAAGTCCTTCGGCTCCATCGGTTGAGGTGTTCACATAGGTCTCACCTCCATAGAGCGTGGCTGTGCCTTGTATCTTGATGGCCTTGGCACTTCCTCCACTACTCTCTTGCATGCCACCCCATCCTCCTCCACCTGTGTTGGAAGAACCAAAGCGGCTTCCTGAGGTGGTGACATTGAGCAGAGGTCCTGTGCCATCAGCCAAGCCTTGTGTGTAGGTAGCCTTCGACTTGATGCCCTTACCACCTGAACCTGTCATCTTCACAGTGATGGTACCTCCATTGAGGGCAATGTGGGTGTCGGCAAGAAGTCCCTTGGCTGTATAGTCATCATAGGTGCCACTATAGCCACCACTACTGCTATTGACGGTGAGAGTGCCTGCATTGACAACAAGGCTGTCAGTAGAGAGTCCTCGACTTGCCACACCTGTCTCAGTCACATCGATGACACCTCCATCCTGTGTGAAGTTCATGCACTTTATGCCACTTGAATAGGAAGCATCAAGTTCGTCAGCACCTCCCGAAGTGCCTCCATAGGTAGAGGTCACATTGGTGATGGAATAGGTGCGTGTGGTGCCACTTGTGGAGTAACTGTTTGAGATGCTGTAGTAGATGTCCTGACCTGATGTGGGAGCCGTGAAAGATGTGCTCTGAATGGCATAGGTAGTGCCACGGCTTGTGTAGTTGTCACTCTTGAAATAGTAGGTTGTGCCATCTCCTGCACTCTTGAAGTCATAGTAATAGAACGTGAGGGTGCTATAGCCATTGGAACGTGTCACAGAGTTGGTGAGTTGCTGAACCAATGTGCCATCAGACTTGTAGAGATAGACATTTGTCCAAGCACGGCCTTGACCGGGGCCTCCACCACCCCCACTTGTGGGAATGCTGACATAGACCTTATAGGACTTTTCATCTTCATCACCCGATTCATCAGGGCTTGTAAAGCGGATGCCACCTGACTGATGAATGGTCACCGTACCTGCCAACACATTCACATTGCCTTCAGCCTTCATACCTTTGCAACCATCACCCGTGGTAGTGATGTCAAGTGTGCCGTCCTTGATGAGGATAGAGCCTGTATTCTCAGCATCTGTCTCAATGGTGCCGTCATCCTCAGTCTTGTAACTGACTTGGATGGCATCATCACCCACATTCTTCACCGTCACAGTGCTACCATTCATCTGAAAATATTGGTTCACATTGAAGCCATCACCCTCGGCACCTAACACATGGATGCCACCACAGGTCTTCTTCACCTCCACATATTCCTTGCCCCAAAAGGCATGGTCAGTATTGCCTGTGAGGTAGAGCACACCACCATACTTGAACTCGGTGTGTCCCTTGACCATGAAACAAGCCTTGTGCGTGCCATTCTTCCCATCACTCAGGGTATTGACAGTACCTTCAGCAAGTTCTACACTCACACGCTTTCCATCACGAATGTTGATGGCAGCACTGTCAGGATTATGCAGGGTCAATCCGTCAAGAATAAGACTCATCTTGTAGGAGCCATCCATGCGGAAAGAGCCATTGTCCGACTCACCACTCAGACGATACACCAATTCACTCTGCACATTGTCGTTCTGCACAATACTCACATGAGCGCCTTTCACTTCGACGGTAAGGTCCTTGGCCACATTGCCAGCCACACGCACCTTCGCGCTTTCACCATTGTAATCCACACAGATGAGGTCATCCATCACATCTGTATCATCGACATACATACGGTTAATCTCGCTCAACGGATACACCTTATTTAATATAGTAAGGGTGCTCGCCAACGAGGTGGTACTCCCATAGCCGTAGAGCATGTCGCCCGCCTGTTCGGCAGGTATTTGATAGGTAACGTCGCCCATCTCAATATTCAATGTCTGAGCCTTCACCGCCGTCATAGCCAGGAAGGCAAGAATGATAATAGCCGTCTTCATCATTTCACCAAAATTTTCTTACCGTTCACAATGTAGAGACCCTTTGCGGGACGAGACACCGGCCGACCAGCGAGGTCAAAAATTGTACTTTGTTTTTCATTCTTCGTACTTTGTACATCTTCTATTCCTGTCGCCGTAGGTTCAGTTTCCGAGAAATACATCTTGGCGATGCTTTCCAAAGAGACTTCAGTGGTCTTGTTACCACTGGTCACCAGCAGCGCACCCTTTTCAATCATCATCGAAAGACCCTCCGAGGCAAACGCCTGTTCATTGCCTTCGGTGTCAGTAAACACAAGGTAGGGGTAGTCAAATCCGCTGCTTTCAGCATTTTCTTGTGCCGTTGCCGGTAGCGTAGCCACAAACAGGCACATCATCAATAATTCCTTCATAAGCGTTGAAGTGGTATAAAAGAAAGATACAATAATTACAGAATTAGACTTCAAAAAAGTCGTTGGGTTTAATAAAGTTGCGCAAAATTACATATTATTTTTTAATTATCACAAGAAACTCTTTCATTTTTATACTATTTTAATAGTTCATGTGTAAATATGAAAGTTATATACACTCATATCCGTTTGATTGTCAAAACAACGACAAACCGAGTTTCACTTTTGGTACCACCGCAGTGGTACGATTGTAACGAACAAGAGGTACACATAGAAGCCTACAGAACGTTTAATGCGTGTTAAGAATCGAGGGCAAAGTGTTAAATAGGTACAAAAGTCGTGCTTAATCTTTGTGAAATGTTTGGTGATAAGTAAACTTTTTACGACTTTTGCAGTCGAAATGACGAAAAGGTTAATTTTGAAAAGTTAAATCCCTCTCATTTTTAACCAAAATATCGAAAAGTAATTAACAAAACAACAACTTAAACACAAAAAAGGAGATTAACTATGAAACAGACGATGAAGAGATTTTACGGTACGGTGGCTGCCATTGCCATCGTCAGCGGTTTGACAGGAGCAGGTGCCTATTCGCTCGGCACGAAGTTAAGTACAAAGGACAATGGTCAATCGGCAATGATCAATGATCAATCAGCCAAGGACGATGGTTTCCTTGTTCAGACATCCAACCCCTCGATGCCCGTCCAGCCTGTCGATTTGACCGAAGCCGCCGAAAAGGCATGTAATGCAGTGGTATATATAAAGGTAGTGATGGGTGGTGAAACTCGCACGATTGAATACCGTGACCCGTTCGAAGATTTCTTCGGAGATTTCTTCGGTCGGGGACAAGGCGGCGGCACCCAGCGTCGTCAGGTGCAGACTCCGAAGCAGGAGGCTGCGGGCAGCGGTGTGATCATCTCGACCGACGGCTACATCGTAACCAACAATCACGTGGTGGAACAGGCCAACGACATCACCATCACGCTGAACGACAACCGTGAGTTCTCGGCGCGTGTAATTGGTCTTGATGCCACGACCGACTTGGCTCTGCTGAAGATTGACGCTACCGACCTGCCTGCCATCACCATCGGCGACAGCGATGCACTGAAGGTGGGCGAATGGGTGTTGGCTGTGGGCAATCCGTTTAACCTCACCTCGACTGTTACGGCAGGTATAGTCTCGGCAAAAGCCCGTCACGTGGGCGGTTCGCAAAATGGAATCGAGTCGTTCATCCAGACGGATGCCGCCATCAACAAAGGCAACTCTGGCGGTGCACTGGTCAATGTACGCGGCGAACTTGTCGGCATCAATGCCATGCTGTATTCACAGACAGGTTCGTTCACAGGTTATGGTTTTGCCATCCCTGTCAGCATCATGAAGAAGGTGGTAGGCGACCTGAAGACCTACGGAACTGTTCAGCGTGCCCTGCTCGGTGTGAGCGGCATGGACCTTCACAACTACATCGAGAGCAAGCGTCACGAAGACGAGAAGTTTGACAAAGACTTCGGTACGGTCGATGGTGTCTATGTAGCCGAGGTGATGGAAGACGGTGCTGCTGCAGCCGCAGGCATCAAGGAAGGTGACGTCATCGTCAGTGTCGATGGCCGAAAGATTACGAAGATGTCAGAACTGCAAGAAGCAACGACAAAGTACAGCCCTGGCGACAAGGCTGAGGTAGGCTACATGCGAGACAAGAAGTTGAAGACCACGACGATTACGTTCCGCAACGCGAAAGGTACAACCAATGTGGTGAAGACGCAGAAGTTGGACATCCTCGGTGCTGAATTCAAGGAACTGACCGAAAGCCAGAAGAAATCGCTCAACCTGCAGTATGGCTTGCAAGTGAGCAAGTTGTCGAGCGGTCGTCTGCGCGAGGCAGGTGTACCTGAGGGCTTCATCATTCAGAAGGTGAATAACCAGAACATCAAGTCGGTGAGCGACATGGAGTCGGTGTTCAAGTCGGCCCAAGCCTCGACGGAGCAGACGCTGTGGATTTGGGGACGCACGCCAGCCGGCAACGTTCGTTCGTTCGCTGTCTATCTCGGTGATGAATAAACACTGAAAAATTACGCTGAAAAACACGGAAATTCTCTGAAATCTCGGAAATTTCCGTGTTTTTTTGTTTTTGTCCGTGTTTTTCCGTGTTATTTTAACAAAATGTCGTACCTTTGCAGAGGAAAACCAACTAATCATCAAATAATTATGAAAAGAACCATCCATTTCTTAGCATCATTGGCCGTACTGATGGTGCTTGTGCTGTCCAGTTGCACATCGTACAAACATGTTCCTTACATCCAGAACAGCAATGAAGTTGACCTGACCATGGCGACCAGTCTCTACGACGCACGCATCATGCCGAAGGACATTCTGCAAATCACGGTGAACTGCCCCGAGGACGAAAACGCTACGCGCATGTTCAACCTCACCGTTCCTGTTGACCCACAGAACAGTGCCAACGGAACCATTCGCAACCTGCAGACGCAGCGTACCCTGCAGCAGTATCTTGTAAGCAACGAAGGTACCATCGAGTTCCCGATGCTGGGTGAGATTTCTGTAGGCGGACGTACAAAAACAGAACTGGAGGCTTACATCGCCAGCCGTATCTATCCTACCTACCTGAAGCAGAAACCTATCGTTACCGTGACGATGGCCAACTACAAAGTCATTGTGACGGGTGAAGTCACTCGTGCCGGTGTCTATACTGCCACAAACGGTAAGATGAACCTCTTCGAAGCATTGGCAATGGCTGGTGACATGACCATCTACGGTCGCCGCGACTGCGTGAAGATTATCCGCGAGGATGCACAGGGCCGCAAGACCATCAACGAGGTCAACCTCAACGATGCCAACATCATCGCATCGCCATTCTACCAACTGCAGCAGAACGACGTCGTTTACGTCACTCCGAACAAGACGAAGGCAAAGAACTCAGGTATTGGTTCAGAAACATCACTGTGGTTCACGTCCGTCAGCATCGTTGTTTCAGTGGCATCTCTGCTATTTAATATCTTGAGAAAATAACCCCACAAACAAGTGTTATAATAAATCGCCCTGCAACATTGTTGCAGGGCGATTTATTTATATGCTATTAAGACTAATCCTTATAGAAGTCGATATTTTCTTTCGTCAGCAGTTCGATGGAGACGTAGTGCTCGACTTTCTGCTTCATGTGCAGCACACAGGCATTGACCATCGTGCGCAGACAGTTGAGACCTTGCTTCTGAGGATGCTGAGCAATGAGGAAATCGACGCTTCCATCTTTGATGCATTGCACATTGGCGTCGATGGCATCATAGCCCATGAGCGACACATGCTTGTGCTTCGGCATCTCCTCGCAAAGGAATTCTGCCACCTTGTGAATGCTGGAGTTGAACGTCAGGCCGTAGTGAATGTCGGGGTGCTCCGTGAAGAACTTGCGCAGCAACTCTTTCATACCTTGCTGGTCGTACACATATAAGTTGAGAACCACAATCTCGGTTTTCGGACAGTGTTCCTTCATATAACTACGGAAACCAGCCTCGCGGTCCAACTGCTGGCGACTGGCCACACGACCTTCGCCGATAATCTTGAACAACGCAATTTTCTTCGCACCAGCAGCCGCCATCTGCGTAATTCTTGCGGCAAATTCTCCGCTTCGCACCGAGTCCTGTCCGTAGAAAGTCACGGGATGGAACTCTGGCCAGTTGGAGTCGATGAGTGCATAGGGCGTGTTCATCTCGGTCAGATTGTCGATGAACTTTGTCATGATGCCATGACTGAAAATAGGACCGATAATCACGGCAAAGGGTTTCGACTCGACCAGCAGTTGTGCCTGTGCTTCGAACGAAGCATCGTTGAACGGGTCGTAGCGGAAAATCTTGAACGTAATCTTGAAGTCTGAAAAACGACGCAAGCCATCAATCAGTCCCTTCTCTACCCTCGCCCAATAACTATCGACTTCGTGCATGGGCAGGATGGCGGCAAAGTAGTAGGTCTTGTTGCTCGCCAGCGCGCTGGCATAGTGATTAGGGACATAGTTGATTTCGTCAAGAACCTTTTGCACTTTCTCATAACTTGCCTTCGAAACATTGGTACGGCCATGAATCACACGGTCCACCGTTCCGACCGACACGCCTGCACGTTCGGCAATGTCCTTGATGCGGATTTTTGACTCTAATTCCATTGCATTTCTTGAATTTGCCTGCAAATTTACGAAAAAAAAGGGAACGGAGCGTAGAAACCTAACAAAAATTCGTACCTTTGCGTGCACAAAGCGATTACCATTAACCTAAATACTTGTCAAATCATGGCAAAAGTAATAACAATGGGCGAGATCATGCTACGTCTCTCGCCCGAAGGAAATTACCGCTTCGTACAGGCGGAGAAGTTCAACATCATCCCTGGAGGAGGCGAAGCCAATGTCGCTATCAGTCTGGCAAATTTCGGGCACGATGCCTATTTTGTCAGTAAACTTCCGAAGCATGAAATCGGTCAGATTGCCGTCAATGCCATGCGCCGCTATGGCGTAAACACCGACTTCATTGCGCGTGGAGGCGACCGCGTCGGACTTTATTACGCAGAGACGGGCGCTTCGATGCGTCCCTCGAAAGTCATCTACGACCGTGCCCATTCGTCCATCGCCGAGGCTAAGCCCGAGGATTTCAACTTCGACGCCATCTTCGAGGGAGCCGACTGGTTCCACTGGTCGGGCATCACGCCTGCCATCAGCGATGCCAGTGCCGAGTGTCTGCGTCAGGCATGCATAGCCGCCAAACGTCACGGCGTGACCGTCAGTTGCGACCTTAATTTCCGCAAAAAACTTTGGACAAGCGAGAAGGCCATCAGCATCATGCGTCCGCTCATGCAATATGTAGATGTGTGCATCGGTAACGAAGAAGATGCCGAACTCTGCCTCGGTTTCAAGCCCGATGCAGACGTCGAGGGTGGCAAGACCGATGCTGCCGGCTACGAAGGCATCTTCCGTCAGATGCGCGAGGAGTTCGGTTTCAAGTACGTCGTTTCGACCCTTCGCGAGAGTTTCTCCGCCACGCACAACGGCTGGAAAGCCCTCATCTACGACGGCAAGGAGTTCTACCAGTCGAAGCGCTACGACATCAACCCCATCATCGACCGCGTCGGCGGTGGTGACTCATTCTCTGGCGGACTCATCCACGGCCTGCTCACCAAGCCCACGCAGGGTGAAGCCCTCGAGTTTGCGGTGGCTGCTTCGGCTCTCAAGCACACGATCCCAGGTGACTTTAACCACGTCAGCATCGACGAAGTGGAAGCACTTGCCAAAGGTAATGCCAGCGGCAGAGTGCAGAGATAACAAGAGACCCACCTCCTGCCCCTCCCTGTGATGGAGGGGAGCAGTCACTTTTTTTAGACAAAATATTATTAATCAGTAGAATAGCCTCCCACAAATCATTCTACGCCCTCCCCTTGGGGAGGGATGGGGAGGGGTCTTTATGGCTCGATTCGATAAACTGGCCGTGATGGCCAAGATAGCCGAGACAGGCATGGTGCCCGTCTTCTATCACAAAGATGCAGAAGTAGCAAAAAAGGTCATTAAGGCTTGCTACGACGGAGGCGTACGTGCCTTCGAGTTCACGAACCGCGGCGACTTCGCCCACGAAGTGTTTGCCGAGTGCGTCAAGTATGCTGCCAAGGAATGTCCTGACATGGCGATGGGCGTAGG
>JAIKWU010000041.1 GCA_024684455.1 Bacteroidaceae bacterium
AAAATACACGCGTAGCGTGTCCTTTTTCAATTTTCAATTTTCAAAATTCAATTATTTGTCGTAACTTTGCACGAATTATGTGCCGTCGTGTGCGGCGAAGGAGAGAAAACGAATCAAATCAAGATAAGAAGTTAGGAATGAGAACCTACAGAATTGTGAATAACGTGTGCGGATGGCTGATGTTTGCCATCGCAGCGTTCACTTATTGCTCGACCATCGAGCCGTCGGCCAGTTTCTGGGACTGTCCGGAGTTTATTACGACTGCTGAGAAGATGGAAGTGGGCCACCCGCCAGGTGCGCCGTTCTTCATGCTGTTCGGCAAGTTGTTTGCCCTTTTTGCGAGCGACGCGACACAGATTGCCCGCATGATCAACACGATGTCGGCGCTGTTTTCGGCAGGTTGCATCCTATTCCTGTTCTGGAGCGTGACGCATCTGGCGAAGAAGTTGCTGGTGCGTGAGAATCAGGTGATTACGGTAGGCAAACTCATTGCCATTATGGCAAGCGGCGTGGCAGGTGCGCTCATCTACACATGGAGCGACACGTTCTGGTTTTCGGCTGTCGAGGGTGAGGTGTATGCCTCGTCGTCGTTCTTCACGGCACTCGTCTTCTGGCTCATCCTCAAGTGGGAGGACCAGGCCGACGAGCCTCATTCGGACCGCTGGCTGGTGTTCATCGCCTACTTGGTGGGTCTGTCGATTGGTGTCCACCTGCTCAACCTGCTGTGCATCCCCGCTATCGTGCTGGTGTACTACTACAAGCGGAGCAAGGAGCCTACGCTGAAGGGTTCGCTGTTGGTGCTGGGCGTGTCGGTGGTCATCGTGGCGGCAGTGCTCTACGGCATCGTGCCAGGTATGCTGAAGGTGGCAGGCTGGTTTGAACTGCTGTTTGTCAACCAGATGGGTCTGTCGTTCAACACGGGCCTGTACGTTTATATTGCACTGCTCGTGGCCTGCCTGATTTGGGCACTCGTCGAGACGGAAAAGGGAGTGAGCCGCACACGCATGAACGTGGCATTCCTGCTGAGCATCGCACTGCTGGGTATGCCTTTCTACGGTCATGGCACGTCGAGCGTCATCATCGGCCTGCTGCTGTTGTCGCTGGTTGTCTTCTTTCTCTACTGGAAACGCGAGCATGTGACGCCGCGGCTGCTGAACACGGCGCTGCTGTGCATGACGCTCATCACTGTCGGATTCTCCTCCTACGCACTCATCGTCATCCGTTCGTCGGCCAATCCGCCGATGGACCAGAACTCACCCGAGGACGTGTTCACGCTGGGTGAATACCTGGGACGTGAGCAATATGGCGACCGCCCGCTGTTCTATGGCCCGACCTATGCCAGTCATCCCGAAATTGTGGAGAATGCGCAGGGCGACCTTGTCTATAACATATCGAAGGGTGCCGTCGTCTATCAGCGCAAGGCAAAGGCATCGGAGGACGAAAAAGACGAATACATCGTGGCTAATGAGAAGTTTGACTACGTCTATCCCTCAGATCAGTGCCAACTCTTCCCCCGTATTTACAGTGATAAACACGCAGGATTGTACAAGCAGTGGCTGGGCAACGAACCGTCGAAACGCGTCGTCTATAAAATTCCTGGCGGCGAAACACAGATGGTGACCATCCCCACGCAGATGGACAACCTCCGCTTCTTCTTCTCCTACCAACTCAACTTTATGTACTGGCGCTACTTCATGTGGAATTTTGCAGGGCGACAGAACGACATACAGAGCGGCGGAGAACCGGAACACGGCAACTGGATTACAGGTATCAAGGCGCTGGACGACATCCGTCTGGGCGACCAGGACCTGCTGCCTGACGACCTGAAAGAAAACAAGGGACACAATGTGTTCTACTGTCTGCCGCTCATCCTGGGCCTGCTCGGCTTTTTCTGGCAAGCCTTCCGCGGAAAGGAAGGCATCCAGCAGTTCTGGGTAGTGTTCTTCCTCTTCTTCATGACGGGTATCGCCATCGTCATCTACCTCAACCAGACGCCCAACCAGCCGCGTGAGCGTGACTATGCCTACGCGGGCTCGTTCTATGCCTTTGCCATCTGGTGCGGACTTGGAATCGCAGCCCTCTACGAAGGTCTCAAACGTCTGATGAAAGGTATGGCAAGCCGTCGTGCCAGCATCATCGCAGCCTCGCTCGCAGCCATCCCTGCCGTGGCAGTGCCTCTGCAGATGGTCAGCCAAACTTGGGACGACCACGACCGTTCGGGCCGCTACATCTGCCGAGACTTCGGTCTGGACTATCTCGAGACTGTGCCTCATGACGGCGTCATCTTCACCAACGGCGATAACGACACCTTCCCGCTCTGGTACAACGAGGACACCGAAGAAAACCGCACCGACGTCCGTGTCTGCAACCTCTCCTACCTGCAGACCGACTGGTACATCGACCAAATGAAGCGCCCAGCATTCAGTGGCGAAGGTCAGTCCAGTCCGCTCCCCATCAGTTGGGCACGTGTGGATTACGCTACAGGAAAGAACGAAGTGACCGATGTCAATCCGACTGTCAACTTCGGCGGACAGCAGATTACGATGAAGAACCTTGTGCGTAGCATTTATGAGCAAGATCCAGCGCTCGCCCGCAGTATTTGGGGTGATGAGCCGTTTGAACTGAAGAATGCCATTCAGCGATTTGTGCTCAAGCGCGGTATCCCCGACGAGTACATGGAACTGGTGCGCGATTTGCCGTCGTGTCTGCCTAGTGACTCGCTCTACATCAACGTCGATAAGGAGGCTGTGCGCCGTAGCGGCATGAAACTTGTGAACGACTCTATCCCCGACCGTATGTACATCGATGTGGCGACCTTCAACGAATACGGTGAAAAGGCCTCAGAGTCGGGTCGTGTCTATAAGAGTTTCATGATGATGCTGGAGATGTTGGCACAAAGCAACTTCTCGCGTCCGCTCTACATGTCCACCACTGTGGGCCCGAGTAATTACGGCAGCCTGTACAAGCACTTCCTGCAGGAGGGAATCGCATGGCGCATCACTCCGTACACCTATGCGCAGAACCGTGTTCAGAATACCGTTGCCGACACCGACCGCATGTTCGACAACATGGTCAACCGCTACCATTACGGCAACCTCTCGCAGCTAGGTCTCTACATCGACGAGACCGTCATGCGCATGTGCTTCACCCAGCGCCGCTGGTTCGGCGTCCTGATCAATCAGTTGTTGAAAGAAGGCGACAAGGAGCGCGCCTTGTTGGC
This sequence comes from Bacteroidaceae bacterium, assembly GCA_024684455.1. Taxonomy (GTDB): domain Bacteria; phylum Bacteroidota; class Bacteroidia; order Bacteroidales; family Bacteroidaceae; genus UBA3839. The sequence continues at coordinate 3,221 of JAIKWU010000041.1, forward strand.
TGCAGAGAAGTGTGAGAAGGAAATACCTGCCTATAACGTGCCTCACGACTACGGAAGCGGTTCGATGGACATTGCCATGGCGTTTGTCGAAAACAAACACTATGCTCAGGCTGAAGGCATTCTCAGTGCGCTTTATACGAAGGCTACGCAGTATTTCGCCTATTATATGTCGCTTTCCGACTACTATTTCCGTGGCTCTGTGCGTGAGTGCTACACCCTTCTGACTGTCACGGCGAACATCAGCCAGACCTACGCAGATATTGCTGCTGACGACAATCACTACCAGAAACTTGCCGACGATTCGGAGAAGCAACTCGAGCGGATGTATCAGCCGTTTGCCAACCGCTGTGCCGCCATGGGTATCCAACTGAAATAGACCTCTAAACCATGTTCATCGAACAACCCTCGACGTGGCTCCGCTGGCTCTATCCTAGTGCCATCTGGCGGATGAACCCCAACGAACGCAGTGTGTATCTGACGTTCGACGACGGACCCATCCCCGAAGCCACGCCGTGGATTCTCGACACCTTGGACCGCTACGGTGTGAAGGGCACCTTCTTCATGGTAGGCGATAACGTGCGCAAGCACCCCGAACTCTATGACGAGGTGGTGCGTCGAGGCCATCGTGTCGGCAATCATACACACAACCACATCAAACTCATCTCGCAGCCTGGACGATACCTCAGCAACGTGCTTGAGGCCGACAAGTACATCCACAGCAATCTGTTCCGACCGCCCCATGGGTGGATGTGGAACTCGCAGTACATACGCCTGCGCCACCGTTTCACCATCATCATGTGGGACCTTGTCACACGCGACTACAGCACGCGCCTGACAGCCGACGACGTGCTGGACAACGTGAAGCGTTACGCACGACCAGGCAGCATCATCACCTTCCACGACTCACTCAAGAGCATTGACAAACTGCACACTGTCCTTCCCTGTGCCATCGAGTGGCTGAAGGAGCAGGGCTATGATTTCCGAATCTTTGACGAAAACCAGTCATGGAGCCGACATCTCAAATAGAGGAGGTAAAGGCTCTTGCGCTGGGCATGGGATTCACGGCGTGTGGCGTAGCACGGGCAGAAAGCATCGACCCGTCCTGCGCCGTTGCTTTTCGTGAATGGCTCGACCAAGGCCGAAACGCCGGCATGGCCTACCTTCAGAACCATGAGGACAAGCGCCTCGACCCCCGTCGGCTGCTCGAAGGGGCTCAGAGCGTCATCTGCGTCGCGCTCAACTACTATCCCAAGCAACTCTTGTCTCCTGACCAGTTGCAATTCGCCTATTACGCCTACGGCCATGACTATCACGACGTCATGCGTTCGCGTCTTGGTATGTTGGCATCTGCATTAGGCATGGATCCCCTCTCTATGGGGAAGGGAAGGGGCGAGGCTTTCAAACTCTGCTGCGACACCGTCCCCATGCTTGACCGCTACTGGGCCTGGCGTGCGGGTCTTGGCTGGATTGGACGCAATAAAAACCTCATCCTGCCACATCACGGCAGTTATTTCTTTCTGGGCGAAATCATCACCACCCGTCGCTTCGACCACTACGACGAACCGATAGCCGACCACTGCGGAACGTGCGACCGTTGCCTGCGGGCCTGTCCGACAGGTGCCCTCACACAGACCGACGACGGACAAACCACCCTCGACGCCCGCCGCTGCCTATCCTACCTGACCATCGAACATCGGGGTGACTTGTCCCCCGACACAGCCTCGGCCATGGGCAACTGCATCTATGGCTGCGACCGTTGTCAGCAAGCCTGTCCCTATAACCGCAACGCCCGACCCACCGATGTCGCCGACTTTGAACCCACTGACGATTTTCTCCACATGCAGCCCAAGGACTGGCAGCAACTCACGCCCGAGCAATACCGCCGTCTTTTCCGTGGTTCGGCAGTCAAGCGTGCCAAGTACGAAGGCCTGCGACGCAACATCGACGCCATAGGCATTGGTCCGATTCATCCCAGCCATACGACCGACTCCCCTTTGTAAGGCCTTTGTCGTGGCACAATGTGAATGGATTCACACTGCACCACGACTGCCATCATACTGCGGTACGGATTCGTTTGAACTGCACCACAGATTCGTTTTTCTTTTTTCGTTTCTCTTGAAAAAAACTCAGAAAGATTTTGTACAAAACGAAAAAATCCTTAAATTTGCAAACAGAAACAATTAAGGCATTATGAATATCCAATCAATAAAGTAATTTCCGTCGTCTTTCAAAATTTGTTGAGAAACAAAAGACGACACTCAAAAAGGTTTGTAACTTTAAATTTTTGGATCAGGCTCATCGTGAGGTGGGTCTGATTCTTTTTTTTTGTCCCCACTAATTATAATATGTATCGCGTACGCGCGCGTAGGACACCCCTTGTTCCCTACCACCCTTCCAACACCTGAAAACACATAAAAAACGAAATAAACGGGCTGTGTGCGAACACAACACTTGATATACATCAAGAAAACGCTGTTTTTTTGGAAAAACAGCCCCAAATAATTGTGAGGTCTCGAAAGTCGCCGTACCTTTGCAGCGTCAAACGAAGAACGAGTGAACGAAAACGAATAAATTTGTTTTCTTGAGCGAGGATGAGTTCGACAATGTTAAACGAAAAAGAATAGCATTTCCAAGCGAGGAAATTGTTTTTAGGTAACAATAAGTATTAACCCTCAAGTTTGCCTCCCGTACACGAGGTGCACATCGAATGCGAGGGCACACTTGGTAAAAAGATTGCAGAAAGGATTGATTATGGATACAATGACCGTTATCGCCACTGCATTGGTTGCCATTGCAGTGATCGTGAGCAACATTTCAATTCTGAAATAAACTCACACCCCCACCGTCCAGGCTGCAGGCATACGAACCCTATGGTTCGTGTTACGCTTCTGGACGTAAAACTTTGAGAATAGATAGTTAGTTAGTATTAGTTAGGTGATAATTTTTTCAGGTCTTCCTGAAGTGCGGTTTTTTTTCGCCGATAAGCAAAAGCGTTTGCGCCAGGCACTTCCGACCGCATATTATCAAAAAGGTAAGACAGATTAGGTGTTATTTAGTTAGAACATGACGATGAGGAGCCGCTCGCGAAGAGTCGCTCCTCATTTTTGTTGATGTTACCTTACTTTTTTAGTTATTTACCACGCCCCTTTCGACCCTTCTTCTGTGGCATCATCTCGAAGAAGCGCTTCTGCGGCTCGGCAGCAGGTGCGTGTTGGCCCACCTTACGGATAAAGTCGAAGTCGAGTTGCTTGCGAAGCAGGTTGGCTTTGGCGACACGGATGATGATGTGGTCGCCCAGTGTGAAGCGGTGATGGCTGCTACGCCCGACAAGGCAGAAGTTGCGCTCGTCGAAGTCGAACGGCTCCGTTCCGAGGAAATGCACGTTGATGAATCCCTCGATGTGATTTTCGACAATTTCGGCATAAAGTCCCATGTCGGTCATGCCCGTGACCTTCGCCTCGTATTCCTGACCAATTTTGTCGGCCATGAATTCCACCTGCTTGTACTTGATGCTGGCACGTTCGGCCTGTGCAGCAAGTTGTTCCATGTCAGAAGAGTGTTCGCAGAGCGATTCGTACTTCTTCTGACTGGCACCCTTGGCCCCTTGCGCATAGCGTGTGAGCAGGCGGTGAACCATAAGGTCGGGATAGCGACGGATGGGGGAGGTGAAGTGGGTGTAGTAGTCGAAGGCGAGACCGTAGTGACCGATGTTCACAGTACTATACTTTGCTTTCATCATCGCACGGAGCGTTACGGTTTCGACCAACTCTTCGATGTTCTGTCCCTTCACGTCGTGCAGCAGACGGTTGATGCTCTTCGCCACATCTTTCTTCGAACCTTGCGTACGGAGCGTCATGCCGAAACGTGCGACGTATTTACCGAGGTTTTCCAGTTTTCCAGGGTCGGGCACATCATGTATGCGATAGGGCAGTGTCTTGGGTTTCTCGGTGTGTTTGTCCACCTTGCCGACACTTTCTGCCACAGTCCGGTTTGCCAGCAGCATGAACTCCTCGATGAGTTTGTTGGCATCCTTCGAACGCTTGAAATAGACGCTGAGCGGACGGCCTTTGTCGTCGGTCACAAAGCGCACTTCTTCACGGTCAAAGTCGATGGCGCCGTGCTTCATGCGGGCTTCGCGCAGTTGTTTCGCCATGCGGTTCAGCATGACCAGTTCGTCGCGGAAGTCCTCTGTTGGCCGTGGGACACTGATGGCACCTGCATCCTCCGTCGGTTGCTGTGGGGGCGTGGGGTTCTTAAGATCCTCGTCCGAAGCCTCGCCGAGTTGCTCCAGCAAGTACTGCACCTCTTCGTAGGCAAAGCGTCGGTCGCTGCGAATGACCGTGTGGACAATGCGATGGGACATAACGTCGGCCTGCTCGTTCATTTCGAAAACGACGCTGAAGCACAGTTTCTCTTCGTCAGGTCGAAGCGAGCAGATGAAGTTGCACAGTCGTTCGGGCAGCATGGGGACGGTACGATCAACGAGATAGACGCTCGTGGCCCGCTGCTGGGCTTCGCGGTCGATGACGCTGCCTTCGAGCACATAGTGGGACACATCGGCAATGTGGACGCCCACTTCCCAGACGCCGTCCTTGATGCGGCGCATCGACAGTGCATCATCGAAGTCCTTGGCGTCGCGCGGATCGATGGTGAAGGTGGTGACGTCGCGGAAATCTTCTCGCTGTGCGATTTCCTCGGTGGTAATGCCAGGGTCAAGTCGTTCGGCGGCGGCTTCGACTTGAGCGGGATACTTGTATGGCAGGCCGAATTCAGCCAGTATGGCGTGCATTTCTGTGTTGTTGTCGCCACTCGGTCCAAGCACGTCAACGACTTCGCCGTATGGATTGCGTGCCCGTTCGGGCCAGGCCGTCACCCGTACCAGTGCCTTGTCGCCGTCGTGTCCGCCCTTCAGACGTTCCTTCGGAATGAAGATGTCGTGGGGCAGCGAACCGTCGGGCGAGGTGAGGAAAGCCGCGTGGTCGTTCACCTGAAGGGTGCCGATGAAGGGTTTGTCCGCACGTTCGACGATTTCGATGACCTGTCCGTGCAGTTTGTTGCTGTCGCGTCGTTTGGCAAAGAGACTGACCCGCACACGGTCGCCAGGCAGGGCGTGCATCGTGTCGTCGTCATAGACGCTCACACTCACTCCGTCGGGCAAATCGACATAGTTTCGACCGCTCTGTGTGCGGGTAAAGACACCTTCCACAGTCTGTGCATGTCCGTTGAAACTGATTTCGCCCTCGTCGTTCTGTACGAGATTGTCTGCCTTGAGCATTTCGTTCAGAACATCGACACACAGCATCTTGAGTGGATGTGTTGTGAATTTGAGCAGTTTGAACAGTGTACGCAGTGAGTAGTATTGTCCTGGGTGACTGCTGAGGTATTGCACAACGATTTCGTACACGTCCTTCTTCGTCAAGCCTCGGCGTATGCCTTTGCTGCTTGACTTTTTCTCAGTTTTCTTCGACTTTGCCATAGTGTTTGTCAGATTGGTGTCTTTTGGCGCAAAGATACAAATAAGTCGGCGCATTGCAAAACGAAAGGCGAAGTTTTTTTCTAACTCTTAACAACGGATGACACGGATGTCACGGATTATTTTAACTTTTAATTTTTAACTTTTAATTTAATGTCGTACCTTTGCAAGCACATTGAAAGAGAGCGCATGAGGAAAATCATTGTTGCAGGGCTCGGACCTGGCAGTCGCGCTGACATGACCGATGCGGTGGCGACGGCACTGGGTGAGGCCGATATTGTGGTCGGCTACAAGTATTATTTTCAGTTTGTACAGCCGTTTCTGAAAGATGGTGCAGCGTGTGTCGATACAGGCATGAAGCGTGAGATTGACCGTGCGGAACAGGCTTTCCAACTCGCCGAGGAGGGCCGTACCGTTGTGGTGATTTCGTCGGGCGATGCCGGCATCTATGGCATGGCACCACTGGTATGGGAGATGAAGTTGAGGCGTGGCAGCGATGTCGAGGTCGTGGTCTTACCTGGCATTTCCGCTTTTCAGAAGGCGGCATCGCTGCTTGGCGCACCCATCGGTCACGACCTCTGCCTCATTTCGCTCAGCGACTTGCTGACACCGTGGGAACGCATCGAACTTCGCATCCACGCGGCAGCCGTTGGCGACTTTGTCACGGCTGTCTATAATCCACGCAGTCACGGACGCTACTGGCAACTCAGCCGCCTTCGTGAAGTGTTCCTGCAGGAGGGGCGTAGTGCCGACACGCCTGTGGGACTTGTCCGACAGGCTGGACGTGAGGACGAAACGGTCCAGTTGACCACGTTGAGCGACCTCGATGTCGAGGCCGTCGATATGTTCACAGTCGTCATCATCGGCAATTCGCAGAGTTACATGCGGGACGGCAAGATGATTACCCCACGCGGCTATTATACGCTGGATGATGAGGTAGGCGACAGCGTCAAGCCTGGTCAGCAAATCATGATGGAGTCGTTCCGTACCATCCGCAGCGAACTTTGCCGCCACGACTATCCCATCGACCATCTATGGGCACTGCTCCATGCCATCCACACCACTGCCGACTTCGAGATGGAGGACATCCTCTACACCGACACGAATGCCGTAAGTACATTATATAATAAGGTAAAGACGGGTAAACTCCGCACCATCGTGACCGACGTGACGATGGCTGCCAGTGGCATCCGCAAAGGTGCCTTGCAGCGCCTGGGCGTCGAAGTGAAATGCTACCTGAGTGACCCTCGCGTGGCCGACATGGCAGCACAACAAGGCATCACGCGTACACAGGCAGGCATCCGTCTGGCTGTCGCCGAGCATCCCGATGCACTCTATGTCTTCGGCAATGCCCCGACGGCGCTGATGGAACTGTGCGACCTCATGCGCAAAGGCACGGCTCACCCTGCCGGCATCGTCGCTGCACCCGTCGGCTTTGTCCACGTGAAAGAATCGAAATACATGGTAAAAACCTTTACGGACGTGCCCAAAATCATCGTCGAAGGACGCAAGGGCGGCAGCAACGTCGCTGCCACGCTCTGCAATGCCATCCTCTGCTTCGACGATGCTGAGGCACTCCGCCCAGGACGCGACTTATGAAGTTCTACGTTATTGGAATTACAGACCACCCGCAGCCATGGTTTCCGCCCGAAGTGGAGGAACTGATATGCCACGGACGCATCTTTTCAGGCGGACGTCGTCACCATGACATTATGGCCTCCCGACTGCCGAAAGGAGCCGTGTGGATAGACATTGCCGTGCCACTTGATGCGGTGTTTGAGCAGTATCAGACTCACCACGAAATCATCGTCTTTGCGTCGGGCGACCCGCTTTTCTTCGGTTTTGCCAACACGCTGCAACGCCGTCTGCCCGAGGCCGAACTGCAGGTGTTCCCTGCGCCCAATTCCCTACAAATGCTGGCATATCGCTGCCTGATTCCTTACGACGACATGCACATCGTGTCGCTAACGGGCCGTCCGTGGCACGAACTGGACCGTGCGCTGATGGAGCATACTGCGAAAATCGGCGTGCTGACTGACCGCCAGCACACGCCGACGACCATAGCGCAGCGGTTGATGGACTACGGCTACACGGACTACACGATGTGGGTGGGCGAGCATCTTGGCAATCCTCAGCAAGAACGTGTCGTAAGTCTCTCGCTCAAAGAAGCGGCCGCTGCGACGTTCGACTTGCCCAATTGCTTGATTCTGTGGTCAAAACACCCCCTGCCGCCACGCCGCATGGGCATTCCCGACGCTGAGTTTGAACTGCTCGACGGCCGTGAACGCATGATTACGAAGATGCCCATCCGCCTGCTTTCGCTCCAAGCACTCGAACTGCCGCGACGCACCGTGTTCTGGGACGTGGGCTTCTGCACGGGCAGTGTGTCCATCGAGGCAGCCCTGCAGTTTCCGCACCTGCACATTCATTCGTTTGAAGTGCGCGAGGAGGGGCGTCGCCTCATGGACGTGAATTCGCGCCGTTTCGGAGCCGTCGGCATCGAAGTGAGCATCGGCGACTTCCTCGACAAGGATCTCTCTGCGCTGCCCCGTCCCGACGCTGTCTTCATCGGCGGACATGGCGGTCGTCTGAAGGAGATGATGGCAAAAATCAGCAAGGTGCTCACCGTCGGTGGCTGCATTGTCATGAACAGCGTGACGGAGCAGAGCCGGCACGACTTTGAAACCGCCTGCGACGCGTTGCACCTGCAGTTCCATGCCCCTGTACATGTCGCGCTCAACGACTACAATCCGATTGACATTCTGAAGGCTGAAAAAACTACCTCCAAGTGCTTGGCGTAATCACGCCAAGTGCTTAGCGTGACAACGCCAAGTGCTTAGCGTGTTTTTTCCAAGCACTTGCTCTTATCTGTAAACTGAGAACCAAAATGATGAAAACAGCAGTTGTACAAGTGACGGAAGCCGGCAGCGACATTGCCCGCGTGGTGTGTCAGGAAACGGGTGGCACAGTCATTCCCCGTGCCGACCTCGGAACGCATTGGCCAGAGGTCGGTTCCGTCGTGTTCATCGGTGCGATGGGCATCTGTGTCCGCACCATCGCGCCTTATCTCACGGACAAGCATACCGACCCCGCCGTCGTGTGCATCGACTCGGCTGGCCGCCATGTCATCCCTGTCGTGTCGGGCCATGTCGGCGGAGCCAACGAACTGGCACAGCGTCTGGCAGCCGCATTGCCTGGTGCCGAGGCGGTGGTGACGACTCAGAGCGACACGCAAGGTCTGTGGCCGCTCGACACGCTCGCACAGCGTTATGGCTGGACGGCCGAGTTGCAGGGAACGACGATGAACGAGGCGATTTTCCGCTTTGTCGGCAAAGAGTCAGTGGCGCTGCTGCTCGAGACGTGCGATGCAGGGAGTGATTATCTGCAGCGCACCTGTCCCCCACACGTCCGCTGCATCACTTCGGAGAACGATGTGGATACAGCGCACGACCGCCTGCTCATCGCGGTTTCTCCACGCCGTTTTCACAGCGATCTCCCTGTGCTGCAATATATTCCCAAGACACTTTGTGTGGGCATCGGACTGGCACATCAGGCTGAACCTGCCGCCGACATTCTCCGTCAGATTCAGCAGTGTGTCGAAGCCGCTGGCTGGCTGTGGCAGGCAGTGCGTACCTTTGCGACAATAGATGTGAAGTGCGACGAACCCGTCGTCAAACTGCTGCAAAGCAAAGGCTACACCGTCCAGTTCTACACGGCTGAGCAACTCGCCGCAGTGCCTGTTCCCACGCCCAGCGATGTTGTCGCCAGCCACGTCGGTACGCCGAGCGTCGCTGAAGCAGCAGCCCTGCTTGCTTCAGAAGGTGGCTCGCTCGTCATGAATAAGAAAAAAGGAGAGAATTATACGGTGGCTGTCTCAACGCTCCCCCTCGTGGGAGTTGGAGGGGGGCTTGGTCCCTTCATCGAAATTGTCGGCGCAGGTCCAGGCGACCCCGACCTCATCTCCGTGCGTGGCCGTCGGATGCTCGAATGTGCCGACCTGATTCTCTACGCAGGCAGTCTGGTGCCACGCGAACTCACGCTGTGTGCCAAACCAGAGGCTGTGGTGCGTTCCTCCGCTTCGATGTCGCTGGAGGCGCAGTGTGCACTGATGAAGGAATACTACGACCGAGGCTGCTTCATCGTCCGTCTGCATACGGGCGACCCCTGCATCTTCGGTGCCATACAGGAGCAGATGGCCTTCTTCGACGCTCACCACATGCGCTACCACATCACCCCAGGCATCTCGTCGTTCCTCGCGGCTGCGGCCGAGTTGCGTTCCCAGTTCACTATACCCGAACGCTGCCAGACCATCATCCTGACGCGCGGTGAAGGACGAACACCCATGCCCGAGCGCGAAAAACTCCATCTGCTGGCTCGCAGCCGCTCGACCATGTGTATCTTCCTCAGTGCCGCCATCGTCGATGACGTGCAGCAGCAACTCCTCGCCGAATATCCGCCTGAGACGCCTGTCGCCGCCTGCTATCATCTGACGTGGCCCGACCAGCGCATCTATCGAGGACAACTGAAAGACCTGGCTCGCATCGTCCACGACAATCATCTCACGTTGACGACCATGCTCGTTGTCGGCGATGCGATTGATAACCGCCAAGGGCTTTCCGAACTCTATTCGGCACACTTTTCACACTTGTTCCGCGAAGCCAGCGAATGATACTCCTCTTTGGTGGCACGACCGAGGGACGCAAGGCTGCAGAGGTGCTCGAAGAGGCTGGCAGCGCGTTCTACTACTCGACGAAAACCGGCGAGCAGGACATTGCCCTGCACCACGGCCAGCGTATCGACGGAGCCATGGACGAACAGGCCATGCAGCAGTTTTGCGACGAACACGGCATCCGACTCATCATCGACGCCGCCCATCCCTTTGCACAGCAACTCCACCAGACCATTGCAGACGTTGCCCAACGGCTCCACCTCACCGTCATCCGCTACGAGCGAATCTTTCCGCCGCGCGACCCGCGCATCCACTGGATTGACCGCTACGAAGAACTGGCCAGCCTCACCCCCTCCTTCCTCCTTGCTACTACAGGCGTTCAGAGCATTGTCCGTCTGAAGCACCTCGAACAGCAGGGATTCCGCATTATCTACCGAATTCTGCCACGAGAGAGTTCGGTGCGTCTGGCCCATGCGCAAGGTGCCACCGACGACCAACTCTGCTACTACGAAGAAGGTGAAGACGAAGTAGAGACTCTCAAAACCATCCGCCCCGACATCTTGCTTGTCAAGGAGAGTGGGCTTTCAGGCGGATTTGTCGAAAAGACCGAAGCAGCCCTTTCGTTGGGCATACAGGTCATTGCCCTCAAGCGTCCACCTGTGCCCGACGGCTTTCACTTGGTCAATGGTCCCCACGGTCTGCGTCGCGCCGTCGAGCGTTTACTTCCCGACTTCTTTCCCCTGCACAGCGGTCTGACCACAGGCACCTGTGCCACGGCAGCAGCCGTCGCTGCCACCCTTCGTCTGACGAAGGGGCAGACACCCTCCGAAGTGCCCGTCATTCTGCCTAACGGCGAGACCATCTTTGTTCCTGTCCAATACGGCGACGACTATGCTTTCTGTATCAAGGACGCCGGCGACGACCCCGACGTGACAGACGGCATCGAGATAAGGGCAAAGGTAGAGGCACAAGCCCCCCTCCACCTCCCCCGAGGGGGAGTGTTTCCAGCCCATGAAAAGGAAATACTTCCCCTCATGGGAGAGTTAGTAGGAGTCCTTGCTGGCGAAGGCATCGGCACGATTACGCTACCCGGCTTCGACTACCCCCCAGGTTCGCCGGCCATCAACCGTGTGCCGAGGGAGATGATAGCGACTAACTTAAAAAACCTCCCCCTCGGGGGAGATGGAGGAGGGCCGTTCACCATCACCCTCTCCGTCCCCAACGGTGCAGCCATAGCCCGCCGCACGTTCAATCCGCGACTGGGCATCGAAGGCGGCATCAGCATCATTGGCGTGAGCGGCATCACGAAGCCATTTAGCGAAGAGGCATTCATCCAGTCTATCCGCAAGTGCATGGAAGTGGCAAAAGCCACTGGCTGTGGACATGTCGTCATCAACAGCGGAGCCAAGAGCGAAGCCTTCGTCAAGACACGTTTCCCAGACCTGCCTGCACCCTGTTTCGTCGAGTACGGCAATTATATAGGCGAGACGCTTCATATCGCAGCCGACCTCGACCTGCCCCGTGTCACCCTCTGTGTGATGCTGGGCAAAGCCGTCAAACTTGCCGCCGGCCATCTCGATACCCACAGCCGCCGCACGACGATGGACCGCCCGTTCGTCGCCACGATGCTCGCCGAGGCAGGATGCAGCGACGACGTCGTCGCTGTCGCCCGCAGCCTCACACTTGCCCGCGAACTCTGGACGCTCCTGCCGTTCGACCGTCTCCATCCGTTTGCACAGGTAGTCATCGCCCATTGCCACCGTCACTGTGACTCACTTCTGCCCGACGGAACCCTCGACATTCTCCTCATCGACGAGGACGGAAAAATCTACGGCTAAGCGCTTGGCGTTGATTTTTCCAAGTACTTGGAGAGGATAAAAAGAAGGAGTTCCTTGCCGCGCTCCTTGTAGGGACGACCCGTGGGGCGTCCCGATTGGCTTTATCCCTGTCCGTTATGGACGACGTCGTCCCGATTGACATTTTTTCCCGACTATTCATGGACGCCCCACGGGTCGTCCCTACATTCAATCCTTTCTCCCTTTCGGAGATTAAAAAAAATTTTTTCCTTTTTTGCTCTCACTTACGCAGATTTTTCGTACCTCTGGCTTCGCCGAAGGTACTCCCGTTCGGAAATGCAAAACTAAAAAACTTCGTCTTTTGTTTTGTATTTCTCTCACTTATTCGTACCTTTGCAGCGTAAAGAGAGCAACGGTAGTGCTGAAAGACAATCATTGTCGGATGGCACGCAAGGGAATGCGGTGTGAATCCGCGGCTGTACCTGCAACTGTAATCCTCTTCTTTCAGGCTGTCCACTGATGCCACTGACTAAAATTGTACATTGTAATTTGTACTTGTCGGGAAGGCGGACAGACCGAGGAAAGCCAGGAGACCTGCCGAATGTGTTACTCTACAAAAGGAAGGCGCACGCTCAGGAAAAAGCGCAGCGGAAAGAGTATTATTTATGAGAATGAAACTGGCGGGCTGCATGGCATTGCTATGTTTTGCTGTCCGTGTTGCGGCTCAGGATGTGGTGCTCACTGACACACTGGAGACGGTGGTCGTGACAGGCACTGGTACCCAGCACCTGCTGAAGGATGCTCCCGTGCAGACGGAGGTCATCAGCGGGCGGATGCTGCGTCAGTTTGGCGGCAGGAGCATCGAGGATATTTTGGGTTCTTTGTCGGCATCGTTTGCCTTTAACGAGGGTGACATGGGCAGCCAGATGCAACTCAACGGGCTTGGCAACTCGTATATTCTCGTACTCATCGACGGAAAAAGGCTGACGGGCGATGTGGGCGGTCAGAATGATCTCTCGCTCATCGACCCGCACAACATCGAGCGCATCGAGGTGGTGAAGGGTGCGTCGAGTGCGCTCTACGGCAGCGATGCCATTGCCGGTGTGGTTAACATCATCACCAAGCGTCACGACGAGGGTGTGATGGTGGAGAATGCCACGCGTTATGGCTCGTATAACGACGTGCGCCAGCACAATTCGGTTGGCGTGGCATGGGGCAGGTGGAAGAGCCTGACAGGCTTTCAACTGCAACACAGCGACGGCTGGCAGAACACGTCGATGGAGAACACACCGAGCAGTGCCACGCCTGTGACGGACTCGCGAAGCATGACGGTAAACAAGCACACGAGTTGGCAACTCAGCGAGATGCTGACGTTCGTGCCGACCGAGGGACTTGAGTTGTACGCAGCAGGTACGATCCATCGCAAGGGCATCTATCGCCCGAAGGGCAAGTACCCGAAGTACGATGTCAAGACGTTCGACCTGAAATACGAGAATGCCTCGGCTGCCATCGGCGGACGGTGGAAAACGGGACGGGGCGACTTGCTCTCACTGGATGTCGATTGGGCGCAACATGCCTACTACCATGCTTTCACCTCGACGACGCTGACGGAGGGCTTCGATGCGACGGGCAGACTGATTCTGGACTTTCCTTATTTTGAAGGACAGCGCCAGTTGCAGAGCAATCAACAACGCACGATGGTTCAGTTGAAAGGTGTGTTCGACCTTGCAGCCTGCCACCGACTGAGTGCAGGCATGGAGGCTCGTTTCGACCACTTGAAAGCACCGACGAGCGTGGAGGGCGGTACGGCTAAGGATAATACGGAGGCGGTGTATGTGCAGGACGAATGGTCCTGGCTTTGCTGGCTGCAACTGACAGGAGGCTTGCGCCTCTGTCGCAACGAAGGCTTCGGCTGGCGTCTCACTCCGAAGGTTTCGGCGATGGTCAAGGTGGGCGACGTTCGTCTGCGCGGCACCTGGAGCCAAGGTTTCAAGACTCCTGCGCTGAAGGAGATGAACTACCGTTATATCCGCGAGATGACGAACATCGTCATGTACCTCGGCAACAAAGACTTGAAAGCCCAGACGTCGAACTATTTCTCGCTGGGAGGCGAATGGACGCACAGGGGCTTCAACGTCACGGTGACAGGCTACCTGAACCGCGTCGATCACATGATTGCGCTGGTGACGGTGCCGAGAACTGCGGCTCCCGAAGCGTATCGCATTCAGTATGGCGAACAACTGAACAAGGTGCGGCGCTACGAGAATATGGAAGATGCGCGTACGACAGGCCTCGACGTGAGTGTCAGTTACACACGCAAGGAATGGACCATTGGTGGCAGTTACAGTTATCTGGACACGAAAGCGCACGTATATGACAGCGACCGTGAACGGCTGGAACGTGTGGTCATCGATGGTATGGCCTACCACAAGGGCAACGTGTTCCTGACGTGGGAGCACCGTTTCGCTCCTTCTTACGCACTGGGGCTCGGTCTCTACGGACGTATGTCGAGCCGCCGCTACTATCAGATTGACGGCAACGGAAAGCCGTTCCAGATATGGCGGCTCACAACGACGCACAACCTCGGTCACAGCCGCACAATGACCTATCGTCTGGAGGCTGGCATCGACAACATCTTCAACTATAGCGATCGCACGCCTCACGGCCTGCATCTGGGCACTACGACTCCGGGCACGACCTTCTATGCTACGCTGACGATACGGTTCAAGACGGGGAAGAATCTCAAGTTTTCAAATAACAATAAGTTTAACTCAAAAAAACAACAAAGCGATGAAGAAGATTAAATTCTTCGCGACGGCTCTCGTGGCCCTCGCCATGTCTGTAGGCTTCATGGCTTGCAGCGACAGTGATGACAGCAGTAACGTTTCGAACATGGAGCGTTATCAGCAGGAAGTGGAAAACGCAGTTCGTGCAGAGAAGACCAAGAATAAGGTCATCCTGCTCGTTGCATTTGGATCGACTTGGCAGCAGGCCTACGATGCCTTTGACCTTACACGTAAGGAGTATCAGAAGGCATTCCCCGACTACGACGTGTTCCTCTCGTTCTCGTCGGCTATCTGCATCAACCGTGCAGCCGCTGGTGAAAACACAGCCAAGCGCAACTTCTACGAACCGATGTACTGGCTCGAAGCCTTTGGTCGCGTACAGTATAGCGAAATCATCGTGCAGTCGATGCAGGTCATCCCTGGTGAAGAGTTCAGCCGCGTAGTCAACGCCATGAAAGACTTTGGCAACAACAAACTCGGCGACCTCGACGATAAGTACATGAGCAAGTTTGCCTTCGACGAAGAGGGTAATCCTGGCGAAAATGTCCTCAAACTGGGTATGCCCCTCATGTACACCGAGGATGATACCAAGACGCTTGCTACAGAACTCGACAAGAACTTCAGCAAGTATGCCTCGATGGGTGCTGTGCTCTTCATGGGTCACGGCAATCCCGACGAGTATGACACCTACAAGGCCAATGTGCGCTACACACAACTCGAAACAGCCCTTCAGATCAAGAACCCGAACTACTTCGTAGGTACAGTCGATATGGCTGACAACTTCAAGGTGCAGGTCAACAACCGCATGAAGGCAGCCGGCTTTGCTGCCAACGGCAAGGTGTTCTGCGCTCCGCTCATGTCGATTGCCGGCGACCACGCTCACAACGACATGGCTGGCGACGACGACGCATGGGCCGAAGAGATGGCTACTCAGGTCGAAGGCGAAGCAGAAGACGTCAGTTGGAAGAAGTACTTCGGTCACATGGGCTACACCATTCAGGAAACCCCATACTATACTGACAACGGTGCCGACGCTCTCGTGAAGGGTCTGCTCGAGTACAAGAACATTCGCGACCTCTACATCCAACACACCAAGGACGCTGAGGCTGTGGACTTCTACCACTCGATGTATCCAGGCGAGTAGTAGGATAACAAGAACGTATAACCCATAACATGTGATATGTTATTTAAGAAAGTAGGTTTTTTAGTGGCAGCGCTCCTCACGGGGAGTGCTGCCTTTGCGCAAATTCACCAGATGGAGCGCCGCGACACATCGGCTGTCGCACGGACGTACGACCTCAACCCCGTCGTTGTGACAGGTTCGGGTCACCACCAACGAATGAAGTACACAGCCACCCCCGTTCGTATGCTCTCGGCAAAGGAAATCAGCGAGCAGGGCATCACGACCTTCGACGCAGCGTTGACGCGTATGATGCCCCAGGTGTCGATGGCTCCCAACTCGATGGGCACTTTCTTGCGCCTTAATGGACTGGGCAACAAGTATATCCTCATTCTCGTCAACGGTCAGAAACTCACGGGCGACATCTCGAACAATGTGGACCTCAACCGCATCAACATGTCACGTGTCAAGCGTATCGAAGTCCTCGACGGAGCGGCTTCGTCGCTCTACGGCAGCGACGCCATCGCGGGTGTCATCAACATCATCACCGACCAGCCCACACAGCAGTTGGTGAGCGTACAGAGCGACACCCGTGTCTCGGGTGAAGGACAATTCACCGAGTCGGTCACCGTCGATGTCTATAAGAACGGCTTCGGCTCCTACACCTCCTATGTCCATGATCGCGCCGACAGTTATCAGAATACGGATTTGGAGTATAAGAAAGGCTCCGACACCGACACGCAGCCGACGATTGCACCGCTTTTCACGGGCTATCGTTCCCATGTGTTCAGTCAGAAGTTCACTTACAGCCCCAATCGCCACCTGGCCCTGAACGCCTTCATCGACTATTCGCACAAGAAGACCGACCGTCCTGAGACACGTGCCGACATCACGGGCGGAACGGACTACGAAATGCTTTACCGTGGTGTCCGCTACGGTGTGGGAGGAATTTATAAGTTCACACAGCGCAACTCGTTGCAGGCCGACTTTACCGTCGATCGCTTCCGTTACGGCAAGGAATACGACGTTGCCACGAAGAGTTTCGACATTGGCGACTATGTGCAGTCGAAGAAACAGCGAACGATGGAGGGACAACTGAAAGGCGTGCTCGGACTGACCGCCAACTCGACCACCATCGTTGGTGCCGACTGGCGACGCGACAAACTCGTTGCCACGAGTGGCAACATCGACCAAACCGCTTACACCCTCGCTGCCTATGCCCAGCACGAAATGAAATTCTGGGACTGTCTGACAGCCACGTTCGGCCTCCGCTATGACTATCACGAAAACTTCCACAACCGCCTCACGCCAAAGGCCACGCTGATGTATTCGCCGGGCCCCTTCAATTTCCGTGCCACCTATTCGGCTGGCTTCCGTGCGCCTGGACTCGATGAATTGCACTACCACTACTACTCCGTCAATCGCGGAAAGCCGCAGATTACCTTCGGCAACAGCAGTCTCAACCCCGAGCGCAGCAACTTCTTCTCGCTCAATGCCGAGTATCGCACCAATACGCTTGCCGTCAGTGTGACGGGATACATCAACCGCATCAACGACATGGTCGTACGTCAGGACATCCCTGTCGATGCCATGTCATTGGTTATGCTCCAGACCGAATTTCCCGAGATGACGACGTCGGAAGCAGTCAAACTCGAACGCTACAGCCGCTATGTCAATAGCGACCGTGGTGATGTGAAAGGTTTGCAAGTCAACGTCTCTGCCAACCTGTTCGAAGGCTTCAATCTCTCTGCCAACTATGCTTATACCTACGCCCGCACGGAGAACGGCGGTGAGTGGAGTGTGCTTGAACGTAGCATCCGCAACGCAGCCACCGTGGCCGCCAACTACCACCACACGTGGGGACACTATGCGCTCAACGTCAATCTGAACGGACGCCTGCAATCGCGCACCTACTACACCAGTTATGAGAATGCGCCAGGTTTTGGAGTGTGGAACCTCCACACCACCCACACGTTCGACTGCCTGCGCTGGGCTGTCATCGAACCCAGCATCGGCGTCGATAACCTCTTCAACCGCGTTGATCGGCGCATCGACTCCACCAACCGCAAATATGCGCTTTATAGTCCTGGCCGTATGCTCGTTGTCGGGCTTCGTGTCAAGTTCCAGTAAAATTGACATTTAACAATTGACATTTTTTCACTATGAATACCATTTACACCAAGACCGGTGACACGGGACAGACCAGCCTTCGCGAGGGTGTTCGTGTCGATAAAGACGACCTTCGCATCGAGGTGAACGGCCAGATTGACCACCTCAACGCCCTGCTCGGCATGGTGCGCACCGTCGCTCTATCTGACGATGAAAAAACCTTGTTGCGCCGTATACAGTGCGAGTTCATGGTTGTGATGAGCCTTGTGGCTACGCCTGATGGAAGCACGAATCCACGTCCGCTGCACCTCGCCGAACTGACCGCCGAGATGGAGCACGCCATCGACCGTCTGACGGCAGGCAAGACACTGGGCTTCACCATCCCTGGCGACAATGCCGAACGTGCTGTCGTCCACGTGGCACGCACCCAGACGCGTACCGTCGAACGTCGCCTCTGGACGCTCCACCGACAGCATCCTCTGCCCACCGACGTGCTCACCTTTTTCAATCGGCTTTCCGACTATCTCTTTGTGCTGACACTATGATTTACGGACACGGCGACGACACTTTCCGCTTTTCCCACATTCGGACCAACTTCAGTTCGAACATCTATGGCCATGCCGACTTGTCAGCACTGAAGGCCTACCTCGCCGCCCATCTCGATGCCATTCAGAACTATCCCGAGCCAGCCGCCGACTCCTTGGCAGCCCTTATCGCCCAGCACCACGCCATCTCTACCGACAATGTCCTCGTGACAAACGGAGCCACCGATGCCATCTATCTCATCGCGCAGACCTTCGCTCGTGATGTCACCCACTTCTCGACCGACGAACCCACCTTCAGCGAATACGCCGACGCCAGTATCCTGTATGGATTAAAAACACGGAAAAACACGGAAACTTCCGAAAAAACACGGAAATGCTTGGAAAACCCTGAAAGAACGCAGGAATCAGTTTCCGAGTTTTTCCGTTCATTTCCGTGTTTTTCTGTGGTACGCTGGCTCTGCAACCCCAACAACCCCGACGGCCGCATCTACACGCCCGAGCAAATATGCGAGGAAGCCCGACACAGCACCCTGCTCGTCGTCGATCAGTCCTACGAGCACTACACTCAGGCACCCCTCCTGTCGCCTCGCGAGGCACTGGACATTCCCAACCTACTCCTGCTCCATTCGCTCACCAAGACCTATGCCGTGCCAGGCCTGCGCATCGGTTATGTCACAGGTCCCGCCACCCTTATCGGGCGGTTACGCGCCGCTGCACGTCCATGGGCCGTCAACGCCCTGGCCGTCGAGGCAGGTAAATGGCTGTTCAGCCACAATATACGCGCCATCGACGACCTGCCCGCCCTGCTCGCCGAGACGCAACGGTTCGCCGCAGCCCTGGCTCGGGTGCCACATCTCCACGTCACCCCCACCGCCACCACCTTCATGCTCGTCCGCTGCGACACACTCACCGCCGCCGAGTTAAAGCAACGCCTCGCCACCGAACACCACCTTCTCATCCGCGATGCCTCCAACTTCCCGACCCTCACCCCCCATCATTTCCGCATCGCCACACAGACTTCCGAGGAGAACGACACCCTCGTCCATGCCCTGCGCAGCATAATTATTGACGATTCTTTTTGATATCCGCTCACTTTGTACTATCTTTGCAGCAAATTTGAACCATGGAAATCATTCTGATACGTCATACCAGTGTGGATGTGCCCAAAGGCACGTGCTATGGCCAGACCGACGTGCCTGTCGCACTGACGTTTGAGACGGAGGCTGCTGCCACACGGAAGGCGCTGGAGCAGTATGGCTCGTTCGACGCGGTGTTCTCTTCGCCGCTCACGCGTGCCCGTAAACTGGCGGCGGCGTGTGGCTACGACCAGCCCATCGTGGACAATCGTCTGAAGGAGATGTTCATGGGGGCATGGGAGATGAAATGCTTCGACCTCATCGACGACCCGAACCTGGAGAAGTGGTATCACGACTACATTCACGAACGTCCCACAGGCGGCGAGAGTTTTCAGGAGGTCTATGAGCGTGTGGCCGCATTTTTCGACGAACTGAAGCAGCAGGGCTATGGTCGTGTCGCTATCTTCGCTCACGGTGGCGTGCTGATGTGTGCAGGGCTCTATGCTGGTCTTTACACCACCAAAGACATGTTCCATCACCTCGTGCCCTTCGGCGGAATTTTAACTTTTAACTTCTAACTTTTAACTTAATATCATGAGCAAGATTATTTTGATTACCGGCGGACAACGCTCGGGTAAGAGTGAGAAGGCAGAGGCCCTGGCCCTGTCGCTGAGTGCAAATCCTGTGTACATGGCTACGGCTCATGTATGGGACGATGAGTTTTATCAGAGAGTGAAGCGCCATCAGGAGCGCCGCGGACCTCAGTGGACGAACATCGAGGAGGAAATCCAACTGTCGCGCCACAACCTGACAGGACGTGTCGTGGTGGTGGACTGCGTGACGCTGTGGCTGACGAACTACCTGTACCTCAACAACGATGTGGACGAGGCTCTGGCGGCTGCCAAGGCAGAGTTTGACCGTCTGGCCAAGCAGGACGCTACGCTGATCTTCGTGACGAACGAAATCGGCAGCGGCGGAACGAGCGACAATGCGGCTCAGCGCACCTTCACGGACTTGCAGGGCTGGATGAACCAGTACATCGCCCAACGTGCCGATGAAGTGTACTTCATGGTGTCGGGCATCGAAATGAAGATTAAATAACCGCGCGAAATCTTAGTGCGGTTTGCGACGACGTGAGATTATCTCACCAACGAAGTTTTACATGAAACCATTCTGCATCGAAGCACCTGACACGGCACTCTTGCCTGCTATCCGCGAGAAGATTAACAACCTGAACAAACCGAAAGGCTCGCTCGGACGACTGGAGACGTTGGCCGAGCAGGTCTGTTTGGTGCAACAGACGCTGACGCCGCTTCTCTGCCATCCTTGTCATCTTCTGTTAGGCGGCGACCACGGCATCGAACGTGAAGGGGTGAGCGTGAGTCCGCGAGAGGTCACATGGCAGCAGATGCTGAACTTCACCCGTGGCGGTGGCGGCGTCAACATGTTCTGCCGCCAGCACGGATTCAAGTTGCGCATCGTCGATGTGGGCGTCGATTACGACTTCACAGGTGTCGAGGGTATATTGAATCGCAAGGTGGCGCGTGGTACCCGCAACTTTCTCTACGAGCCTGCCATGACGCAGGAAGAGTTTGACCGAACTATTGACATCGGTGCAGCCCTTTGTGACGATTGCTACGACGAAGGCTGCAACATCCTGTGCATCGGCGAGATGGGCATTGCGAACACATCGCCGTCGAGCATCTGGATGAGCCAGTTCTGTCACATTCCCCTCGACGAGTGCATCGGCGCCGGAGCAGGACTTGATACCCCTGGCATCCGCCACAAAAAAGAGATTTTGGCGAAA
Source organism: Bacteroidaceae bacterium (assembly GCA_024684455.1). GTDB lineage: Bacteria > Bacteroidota > Bacteroidia > Bacteroidales > Bacteroidaceae > UBA3839. The sequence continues at coordinate 24,602 of JAIKWU010000041.1, forward strand.
GCCCTGGAGAATTATGCCCTCAACTCTCAACACTCAACACTCAACATTCTCAAACACTTCGGCGGTTTCGAGATGATTGCCGCCATCGGCGCTATGTTGCGTGCAGCAGAGCGGAAGATGCTGGTGATGGTCGATGGGTTTATCATGTCGGCTTGTGCCCTGGCAGCCATGCAGTTGGAGCCTCATGTACGAGACTTTATGATATTCGGTCATTGTGGTGACGAGAGCGGTCATCGTCGTATGCTCGATGCGATGCACGCGGAGCCATTGCTGTGCCTGGGTCTGCGTCTGGGCGAAGGCACAGGTGCGCTTTGCGCCTATCCCATCATCGAGTCGGCGGTTCGTATGGTGAACGAAATGAACAACTTCGACAATGCCAACATTACAAAGTATTTTTAATCGTATCTGGGCGGCTTTCATGTTCTTCACACGGTTGCCTTTGTGGAGGTTGCATCAGCCTCCACAGCCTTGCTACAACTCCGTCGTTGAATTCTGGCCGCTGACGGGCTGGCTGACGGGCGGTGTGATGGCTGCTGTCATCTACTTTGGCAGCATGTGGTTGCCAGTGACGGTGAGTGTGGTGTTGGCCATTGCAGCACGTCTCCTGCTGACAGGTGCACTGCACGAGGACGGACTGGCCGATTTCTTCGACGGCATGGGCGGTGGAGGCAATGACCGTGAGCGCATCCTGACCATCATGAAGGATTCGCACATCGGCACCTACGGTGTTCTTTCGCTGGCGATTTATGTCCTGACGTTGGTCCTGACGCTCAGTGCCATGCCGCCCGCTATGTCGGCACTCTGTATCCTCGCAGCCGATCCTTATGCGAAGATGCTCAGTGCCCAACTCATCCTCATGCTGCCCTATGCACGTACCGAAGACACCGCCAAGAACCACACCGTCTATCGACGCTACTCGTGGCTCTCGGGCATCAGTCTGCTACTGCAGGGGCTGTTGCCGATGGCACTCTTTCTTTTTGTGGGCAATCCGAACGAATGGGCATGGGTGCTCATGTTGCCTGCCGTCACATTCTATTTCCTCTATCTCTTGATTCGCAGTCGTCTCGGAGGTTATACGGGCGACTGCTGCGGTGCCATCTGTCTGCTGGTCGAACTGACCGTCTGTCTCGCCGCTCTCCTTTGAGTCCAGTGTGAACATACATCCAAGTGCTTGGCGTTCGAACGCTAAGCACTTGGCGTAATCATGCCAAGCACTTGGAAGAAAATTTCCAAGTGCTTGGACGTATCTATACATGTCGTTACAAAACGTAACTGAGCGTACAGGTGATGAGGACCATGAGCACCTCGGTAACAACGGCAATGCGGATGGAGCGCATCATGTCCTGGGTGGTGAGCAGGCGGTCGTTGGTACCGATGTAGGGTTTGTCGAAAGTTTGACCGAAATAGTCATGCGGCCCACCGAAACGGCAGTTGAGAATGCCCGCCAAGGCGGCTTCGGGCCATCCGCTGTTGGGGCTGGCATGGCAGCGACCGTAACGCCAAACAAAGCGGAACAGGGAGAAACGTCCTGTGACGAGAATCATCAGTAGGGCTGTGAGTCGGGCGGGGATGTAGTTGGCAATGTCGTCAATGCGGGCTGCAATCGTGCCGAAGCGACAGTAGCGTTCGGTGCGATAGCCAATCATCGAGTCGAGGGTGTTGACCATCTTGTAGGCCAACATTCCTGGGGCACCGAGGAGGATGTACCAGAAGAGGGGGGCGACGACACCGTCGCTGAGGTTCTCGGCGAGGGTTTCGAGAGCGGCTGTGCGGACTTCCTGTGCTGTGAGGTTGGCTGTGTCACGTCCCACGATGCGTGCTACCTGCTGGCGGCCTTCGTCCAACGAACGGTCAACGGCTATGAAAACCTGTCGCACCTCGCGCATCAGGGTGGTGCCTGCGAGGCAGAAAAAGACGATGATGAAGTCGCAGTATCGTGGAAGAATCCAGCCAATTCCGAAAGCGAGCAGGATGAGTACAATGGCCATGATGCCTCCCTTGAGTCGCTGCCACGTTCCTTTGTTGAGCCAGCGTTCTCCCCAACCAATCAGTTTACCGAAGCCGACGACAGGATGCGGAAGCCACGACGGGTCGCCAAGCAGACGGTCGAGTTCCCAACCGGCTATGAGCATGAGGAGTTTAATCATGGCGAATTATCTGGTAAATGCGGTCGATATCGACATGGCGACGCACATGGTCGGCGAGGAGGTCGTACTGCTGCTCCTTGAAAGAGGAGTAGTCGAAGGTTGAGCGTTGAGCGTTGAGTGTTGAGTGTTGGAGGAGTTCATCCACAAAGGCGCTGTTGTCGAGAATGCCGTGGAGGTATGTGCCCATGCAACGGGCATCGACGTAGTAACCGTCTGTGCGGCCGTCGTCGAGACGGAAGAGCGGTGAGGCGGGTGCGTCGCCAAAAGGCTGCGTCGTGCCCATGTGGATTTCGTAGGCTGAAAGTTCCCCCTTATCTTCCTCCGAAAGCATGGCTGCTTTTACCTGGCGGGTGATTTTCTCTCCTGACAATGTCGTTGTGACGGGCAGGAGTCCGAGGCCTGGGAGGCGTTCGGTGTCACCTTCAACATGGAGCGGGTCGCACACCTCGATGCCCATCATCTGATAGCCGCCACAGATGCCGAGGACCGTCTTACCGTCGCGATGACAACGGACGATGGTTTCGGCCATGCCGCTCTGACGCAAGTGGTGCAGGTCGTCAATGGTCGATTTGCTGCCTGGCAGGATAATGATGTCGGCATGGGCAAGGTCGTCGGGTGTGGCGGCATAGTATAGGTGGATGCGTGAGTCGTGTTCGAGCGGATTGAAGTCGGTGAAGTTGGAAATGTGCTGAAGCATGACGACGGCGACGTTGACGAGTCCTTCGGCCGAGGTTTTCGACTTGGTAGCGAGCGAGACACTGTCTTCTTCCTCGATGTGTATGTCTTTGAAGTAAGGCACGACACCAAGAACAGGTACGCCGCAGATGTCTTCCAATATTTGACGGCCTTCGTCGAAGAGGCGCATGTCGCCACGAAACTTGTTGATGACGATGCCGCAGATGCGTCGTCGGTCGTCGTCAGGAAGCAGGGCGATGCTGCCATAGACCGAAGCAAAGACGCCGCCTCGGTCGATGTCGCCGACGAGGATGACACGGGCATCGGCATGGCGTGCCATCGGCATGTTGACGAGGTCGCTGTCACGTAGATTCAGTTCGCTGATGCTGCCAGCACCTTCCATGACGATAGGATTGTAACGGGCGGAAAGACGGTCGAAAGCAGCGCAGACCTGCTGACGGAGTTCGTCACGACCCTCGTGGCGGAAGTAGTCGTAGGCATCACGGCTGCCGATGGGACGTCCGTTAAGGACGACCTGACTGGTGTGGTCGCTCTGTGGCTTCAGCAGCAGAGGGTTCATGTCGGTGTGGCAGGGAATACCCGCTGCTTCGGCCTGCACGGCCTGAGCGCGACCTATCTCCAGACCCTCAGGCGTGGCGTAAGAGTTAAGCGCCATGTTCTGTGCCTTGAACGGTGCAGGGTGATAGCCATCCTGCTTGAAGATACGGCAGAAAGCGGCGGCCAGCACGCTCTTGCCCACATCGCTGCCTGTGCCGACGAACATTAAAGGGTAATTACTCCCCTCCCTCACAGGGAGGGGCTGGGGGTGGGTCTGGAGAGTCTGCTGGGTCCATAAATGTGTATAACTTGCCACGACATTCTTATAGCGTAAGATGGGGGTGGCGACGGGTCCGCCTTTGGCATTATAGACTTGGAGGTAGGAGGTGGGCTGTGGGTCGAGAAACTGTGAATAATGGAACTCATGGCCACGGTATTCGCCAGCAGGGAGGGCGAGACCTTGCGCCTGCTCGTCCGTCAGGTTGAAACGGCGATAACCCAGTGAAAGACGGCGGTCTGCCTTTCTCGCAGAAACACGATGAGGAAGGACACCACACATCTCATACTCGCCGTCGTCGGTGACAATGCTTTGGCACAAGTACATCATGCCTCCACACTCAGCCACGATGCGTCCGCCACGCTCAGCAAAGGCCTTGATGGCACGGCGTGTCTCCACTTGGGCAGTCAGTGCAGCGGCATGTTTCTCGGGATAGCCACCAGGCAGGTAGAGCGTGTCAATGCCATCGAACTGCGGCAACTCGGTCTCTGGGTCGAAGAAAGTGACCTGCCCCATCGCGTCGAGCGTCTGCTGATAGATAAAAGAGAAGGATTCGGCATTGCGGGCAACAAGGGCAGACCCAGCAGACCCACCCCCGGCCCCTCCCTGTGAGGGAGGGGAGTAATTACCCTCATACATTCTCCTCCCCTCCCTACAAGGGAGGGGGTGGGGGAGAGTCTGTTCCAACAACTCCACCAGTGCATCGATATTGGTCTCCTGCGAGAAATCGAGGCCGAGGTAGCGGCTGCCCTGTGCCAGTTCGGGACATTTGGGAATGCAGCCCAGACAAGGAAGGTTGACCTCTTTGCAGACATCGCGGAGCATCTGGGCATGGCGCTCACTGCCGACCTGATTGAAGAGAATGCCTGCAAAACGCAGATGGTGGTCGTAACGCAGAAAACCTTGCAGCAACGGCACCATCGACCAGGCTGCACTCTTTGCCTGCACCACCAACACGATGGGCAGGTCCAGCAACCGAGCCACTTCGGCACAGGAGCCGCTCGTGCGGTCATAGCCGTCGAACAGTCCCATCATACCCTCGACGATGCACACGTCGGCATCGACAGCATAATGGGCAAAAGTGGACTTCACACCATCCTCGCCTGCCATGAAGGTGTCGAGGTTGATGCTGGGACGTCCGCAAGCAGCATAGTGGAACTTCGTGTCGATATAATCAGGTCCGCACTTGAACGGCTGCACACGCAGACCACGGCGATGCAGCAGGGCCATCAGTCCGACGGCAACGGTGGTCTTACCGCTGCCGCTCGTAGGTGCGGCGATGAGAAAGGCTGAGGGAATCATACGTTAATAAGCAGTGCGGTCGCGTTTCATCAGTACCCAAGCGACGATGGGCGCACCGATGAGTGCCGTGACGGAATTGACAGGTAGGGCGCCTTCGAAACCTGGCAGACGGGCGATGAGGTTGCAGAACAGCGCCAAGAGTGCGCCCAGCAGCATCGTCGCAGGCATCAGCACACGGTGGTCGCTCTTTCGGAAAATGCCGCGAGCCAGATGCGGCACACTCATGCCGATAAACATGATAGGACCGCAATAAGCCGTGACGATAGCGACGAGAATGCCCGAACTGACAATGATGAGCGTCTGCACACGGCGCAGGTTCAGTCCGAGGTTGGTGGCATATTCATTGCCCAGCAGCAGGATGTTCATCGGTTTGACGAGCAGCATACTGAGCGGCAGCAAGAAGCACATGAGCAGGACGAAAAGAATCATCTGATCGCCCGACACCCGTGCAAAACTGCCTAATCCCCAGACGACGTAAGCCTTCACATCTTCGTCGCTGGCAAAGAACTTCAGCAGACCGACCACTGCATTGACGAGATAGCCAATCATCACACCGATGATGAGCAGGGTGACATTGCCTGTGACATGATGTGCCACGACGACAATGAGCAGCAGCACAGCCAGCGCACCGATGATGGCACTGACCGAAATAGCCACGTCGCCGACATAGCCCATACGGCTCAGCGTCACACCACCCACACTGCCCGACAGCAATACGACGCAGGCCACACCGAGCGACGCGCCGTTGGAGATACCGAGCACCGACGGACCAGCCAGCGGATTGTGGAACACCGTCTGCATCTGCAGACCGCTGACAGCCAAGCCTGCACCTGCCATGAGGGCGGTCAGCGCCTGTGGCACACGCGACTGCATGACGATGTTGCGCCAGATTTCGTTCTCTCCGTCGCCCACCAAGATGCGGCACACATCCGTCATCGGGATGCGCACCGTGCCGAGCAGCAGGTTGAGGACGAAGAAAGCAACGATGGCAAGCGTCGTCAGCACAAAGAGCAGGATGGTACGTTTCATTATTATTTTTACAGAATTGTATTATATTGAAAACAGGATTTTAGGATTTTGGAAATGATCGTTTAGGAAAAATCCTATAAATCCCAATAATCCTGTGTGTCATCACTCATTTCAGCAGATGATAGAACGTGGGTTCGTAGTCGGCAGGCATCAACTCAGGATGGAAGATGGCGACAAAGTCTGCCAGCACCGCGTCGGGCTTGACAGGCGAAATCTCGTAGTAGGGCGTCTGCTTCATGTTGCAGTAGATGACGTGACGCTCCTTGAAGGCACGGAACAAGGCATTGCGCGGTTCAGACGACAGCAGGGCGTCGTAAGTGAAGTCGCCCTCAAAACTGTTGAGGATGCGCCAGTAGTCAGCCTCGGCTGCCGTGGCATACATCTGCTCATAGTCGATGTTCACACCGCCTGTGTTGTCGTCATCGATGACATAGTCGGCACCGGCATCGCGGAAAATCTGCGCCAGGTAGTTCTTGCCACCCACGGCATACCAGTTGCCGCCGTGCATCTCGCCGCTGAACACCGTCGGACGCTCCGTCACACCCGCCGCTTTCTCCTTCAGCGCCAGATAACGCGCTTCGATGCCACGGAACAGCGAGTCCGCCTCCTGCTCCTTCCCGACGAACATACCGACATACTTCACCCATTCGGCCTGTCCGAGCGGGTCGAGTTCCTTGTAACCGAGATGAGGCACAAGCGTGATGCCCGTCTCCTTCACCACATCATAGCCCCCGCGTTTGAAAGGCGAGATGAAGATAACTTCGGGGTTGGCAGCCAGAATCAGTTCGGTGTCGAAGTTGCCCTCCATGCCAATCTTCACGATGTCGCCACGCTTCACACGCCCCTTGATGTCGCTGTCGAACAGGTTCTTCACGCCTGTCACACCGCTGATGACATCGTGTGCATCCAGCGCCGTGAAGTTCGACATCTGCAACATCGTCATCACGATGCAACGCTCAATCGGCACCTCCACACGAGTGTAGCCCTCAGGCACTTGCGCCTGACAGCCATGCGGCACGAGGGCAAAGCGGTAACTCACAGGCATACGGTCCTCGTCGGTTTGCGGGTCAGCCACATCGACCAGATGTACACCCTCGGCGGTTGTCCTTACTGAAAAACCCTTCGCATAGCGAGGCACACAGATGCCTGTCGTGTCGCTGTTCTCCTGACCATTGCTGATGCGACCGTGTCCGCTGCATCCCGCCAACACCACTACGCACAGGGCTATCCCTATCAAAAAGGCTGTTTTCATTCTCTTTCTCTTATTTTTCTGCAAAGTTACGATTAAGTGAGAGGAATACAAAAGGAAAGTGTGAAAAACTTTCATTTTTATTTTTCCTTTTTTTGTACCAAAAACTACATTTCAGTGACGGTGTTCATCTTTTCTCTCTGTCTTGTGAAAAAAAACGAAGAGATTGTTTTTGGTAAGACGGATTTTTCCGTATCTTTGCGCACAGAAAGGTGTGAATCAGAGAGAAACAAAGGTTCATCCCACACACACACATTTTACTTAAGATTAACTAACTTATTATTAACTAAAAATCAGAAATGCTTATGAAGAGAATTACCTCTCTCGTTCTCACAGCCGTGCTCGCGCTGTGCGGAACAACGGCCTTCGCTCAGAACACCTACACGGTTCTGTCGGAGATAAATTTGGCGAATGGCAACTTCGCGGCTGATGAGCCCGTCGATCGTCTCGTACGCACCTATGCCAAGGACTTGCAAGATGACGGTAAGGGCGCTGGCGGTGCTGAGATGTACGGTATGCAGCCCGTGACGGGATGGACGGCCTCGCGTCCGACCGACAACATCAAGGCTGACCCCAGCGCAGTTGACGGCGATGCTGCCGCAGCCGGTGTCTTCCCTTATGTGGTTGAAGACCCCGAGGCCATCGATGAGACTCGTCCAGGACTGGGCGGTACTTTCTTCCCGCCCTACGCCAGCAGCGAAGTCAGCGGCAACTGCCTCGGCTTCACCGCTGTGTGGAATCGGGATGTGCAGTACACCCAGCCTCTCTCGCTGCCCGCAGGTGCCTACATGATTACCATGAAGTACATCAACGTAGGTTCAGGCACAACTCCCAACAAGAACCTCTTCGGCTTCATCGTCAGCGACAGCGAGAGTTACATGTCGAAGAAGACATCGTATCCTGTCGGCATGATCTACGATGCTGTGTCCGACTCCTACTCTTATGAGTGGAGCACCGACACCATCCTCTTTCAGATCGACGCTGCCAAGACGGGTAACCTGAGCCTCGGCTTCACCATTGGCAACGTAGGTACGGCCGCTACGCTCCACATGTTCGTTGACAACGTGAAGGTCTATCAGATTGACCCCAACGACCTGATTCGCGACGAAATCAATGCCAAGAAGGTTGAACTGCTCCGACTCATCGAAATCGGCACTGCCTATGGTGTCGATACCAGCGCCTCGCAGGCTGTCTATGACGACCCCCGCGCTTCGATGCAGGATGTGCTCGACGCCATCGCGAACCAGCAGGCCATCAACGAATCGGGTACGACCGACTTCTCGGAATACTTCATCCAGAACCCGCACTTCACGATGGATGATCCTGTGGACAGCCAGGTTTATACCTATGCCCGCGACATGGACGGACAAAACGGTGGCTCGGGTGTTGGAGGCTGGGGTATCGCCGAAGGCGGTTCGATGCGTTTCGGCTCGCAGCACATTACGGGCTGGAACACCTTCAACGAAACCGACAACAAGTGGCGCAGCAAGAGTGCTGGCGACGGACCGCTCGACGGCCGTGCTTCGGGTATCTTCGAAGTAGGAAGCGCTCACTGGCTCGGCGGTACTGCTTATCTGCCCCCGACAACCATGTCCGACGGCTCGACCGAAGGTAAGGTGCTCGGTATGGTAGGTTGCTGGGGCAACAAGGTTCAGTACACACAGTACGTGACCATCCCTGCCGGTAAGTACATCCTCTCCATCAGTTACTACAACTCGGGCGGTACAGTCTCCATTCCTAAGAACCTCATCGGCTTCATCGCCGACGACGGCACGGAATACCTCTGCACCAACAAGACCTTCCCCGTAGGACGTTGGTCCACCGAGGAAATCGAGTTCGAACTGGCTGAAGAGACCAGCGGTAACTTCTCCATGGGTTACGAGACCGCTGGCGCTTCGAGTGGTATGCCTCACTTCTTCATCGATGGTATCTCGCTCATCTACATCGGCACAGGCGTCAACGTATCGCTCGAAGCCCTGAAGGCTGCCGTCCGCAATGCCAAACATGTGATGGACAACAACGAGTTCTACACCGGTCTGAGAGAGCAACTCCAGAATGCTGTCAATGCAGGTCAGACGCTCATCAACAACAACAGTTCTGACAACGATGCCAACAAGGCCGCTACAGCCGCCATCGCCAACCTGATGCCTGAAGTGCAGGCCAACCTTGACGCTTATGCACGTCTGGACACCTACTACAACAAACCAGAGGGTAAACTCTATCAGGCTAACGAGAAGTATTACGACGACAATATCTATCCGAACACCGTCAATGCTGTCGGCACACTCTCCGACGATGTTGACAGTGCCTTGAAGAATCACACTGCCAGCACTGCAGACATCGAAGACATGATAGCCAAACTCGAACCCTCGTTCACCTTTACCGACGAGTTGCAACAAGACTGGGAAGCCTACAAGGCATCGACCCATACCGAACCCATCAACATCTCCGACCTGTTCACGACGCTCGGTGTGACATATAGCACCTCTGCCCTGCAGGGAGCCAATGTGCCCGACAAGCAGTGGAACTATGGCACGGCAACGAACTTCAAGACACAGTACGGCACAATGGAAGTGTGGAACCAGAGCCCCTTCGAAGTGAAGCAGACCCTGACCGAGATGCCAGCCGGTACCTACTCCATCCGTACTCGTGGCTTCTATCGCACTGCCGACAACGCTACCAACTACCTCAACTACAACCCCGAAGACGACCGAGCCTACGTCTTTGCCAACTATTCCAAGACAGCACTGACCAACAGCGCCTCGTTCGCATCCGCAGAGAAACATGAAACATGGGCAGAAACCTCAGAAGGCTCAGGCATCTACGTGCCCAACAGCCAGAACGACGCATACACCCTGTTCACCAACCCCGACTTCGACCCCGTCGTACAGAAAGAAGCCAAGACGACCCTGCCCGAAGGCGGAGACATCACCCTCGGCGTATGCACCGAACAGATGGATGCCAACAGTTGGGTAGTCTGGTACACATTCGAACTGCTCTATACCAACACAAGCAACGCCGACCTCGCCGACGAAATCCAGTCCCTCATGGAGACAGTCTACGACCTCATGGACACCGACTGTCAGAACATCGCCGACACCTACAACAACCTCAGCGTTGCTTACGATGAAGGAGATGCCGCCCTACGCTCCACCGACATGCAGAAACGTAAGGACGCCTATAAGGCACTCAAGAACGCCATCGACGACGGTAACGAAGCCCTCGCCGCACTTGACCAACTCGAACAAGAAGCCAAGTTCTACGAAGAACTCTCCTCGAAGTACAACTACGAATCAACCTCTACACAAATCTACGACCTGATAGAAGGAATCCTCGACATCATACCCGCCTACGACGACATTGCCGACGTCAATACCAAGAAAGACGCCCTCCGCCCCGCGTGGGATAAGCACGTGCTCGGACAGGCAATGGCAGGAGCCACTGAAGAAGAACCCGTTGACATCACAGGCATCATCCTCAACCCCGACTTCGAACTGCTCAGCACCAAGTACTGGAGTCAGGACGAAGGTATTGGCACCAACGTAGGCTACCAGAACAATGCCACCTATAAGAACGCCGACGAAGTCACCGTCATCGAGCACTTCATGGAGGCTTGGGTAACCGCCGCCAACGGCCCCCTCAACGACGGTAAGATGTGGCAGGCCATCCCCACACCACTGCCCGCAGGCTACTACCAACTCGAAGCCGACGCCTTCGCCATCAATCAGGACGGACTGCCTGACGGAGGCCTGAAAGGCATCTATCTGTGGGCCACCGACGGCGTCAACAAGTTCGTCACCCCCATCACCGTAGCCGACGACAACGAAACCGTCGCCAAGCACTTCACCGTTGACATCCTCTCCGACGGCGTCACACCCATGACAGTCGGCATCAGCATCTCGCAGACCAATGCCAACTGGTACGTCGCCGACAACTTCACCCTCAAGTTCGTCGGAACCACACCACCCGACGGCATTGCCGACATCGCCGCGGCAGGCGTAGAAACCCCGAAGGACATCTACACCCTCATAGGCATCAAGACCAACCGCCTGCAGAAAGGCATCAACATCGTGGTTGACCAAAACGGAAACACCCGCAAGGTGTTTGTCAAGTAAGATAAGACAATCCCACCACACACGGAGGGCGCAGGAGCAAGGACTTCTGCGCCCTTCGTTTGTCTTTCACCCAAACTTTTCAGCATTCCGCTTGCTATTTCGCTCACTTAATCGTACCTTTGGCTTCGCCGAAGGTACTCACGCTCGGAAAAACTCAAATAAATTTGTTTTTTCTCTCGCTTAATCGTACCTTTGCATTGACAAATGTTTATAGGACTGACATGACTACGTTCACACAACTTGCAATGCCTGTCTTTGAGCGGGCTATCGGTGACTATCACAGGAGCGACAATGTCGATGCTCCGATTCGGAACCCTTTTGCCGACGATTCGATTGAAAACCGTCTGTACCTGAAGTGCTGGATTGACACGGTGCAGTGGCACTTGGAGGACCTTATCCGCGATCCGCAGATTCAGCCCGAGGCGGGCATGGCCCTGAAGCGTCGTATCGACAAGAGCAATCAGGACCGCACGGACTTGGTCGAGCAGATTGACAGTTACTTCCGCGACTGCTACAAGGACGTGCAGGTGCTGCCTACGGCGACGATCAACACGGAGAGCCCTGCCTGGGCCATCGACCGACTGAGCATCCTGGCTCTGAAGATTTGGCACATGAGGGAGCAGGCGGACCGCAGGGATGCGTCTGAGGAACACCGCCAGAGGTGCGGGGCTAAACTCGACGTGCTGCTGGAGCAGAGGACGGACCTCTCGACGGCTATCGACCAACTGCTTGCGGACATCGCTGCCGGACGCAAGTACATGAAGGTCTATCGGCAGATGAAGATGTATAACGACCCGAGCACGAACCCTGTGCTCTACAGGAAATGAGGCGCCTGCTCATCATACGGTTGTCGGCGATGGGCGACGTCGCGCTGACGGTGCCTGTCGTCGATTGTCTGGCGTGCCAGAATAGCGACTTGCGTGTCACGGTGCTGACGAAGCAGCAGAACGTGCCGCTGTTCGACTGGATGCCTGCGAACGTCGAGGTCGTCGGCGTTGACGTGAAGCGGATGAAGGGTGTCGGGGGTCTCGAACGGCTGTATCAGCAACTGAAGCGGCGGCGTTTCGATGCGGTGGCGGACTTGCACGATGTGTTGCGCACCAAGTATCTGCGCACGCGCTTCCGCATGGGCGGCGTCCCTGTGGCGGTCATCGACAAGGGCCGCAAGGCGAAGAGGGCTTTGTTGGGTCATGGCATGGACTTGAAGGCGTTGCAGCATACGACCGACCGTTATGCCGACGTGCTTCGTCGCCTGGGCTTTGACTTCAAGGTGGATTTTGAGCGTGCCTTCGAGCCGCGTGAAGAGAATTTCGCTCCGATAGAGAAACGCGTCGGACGCAAGATGCAGGGTGAACGCTGGGTGGGCATCGCTCCGTTTGCCGCCCACGAGGGTAAGGTCTATCCGCTGACTCGGATGCGCCGTGTGGCAGAGATGCTGGCTGGGCAGGGCTGCCGTGTGTTTCTCTTCGGTGCAGGACAGAAGGAACGCAGCGTGCTCGAGGGTTGGCAGACGACGGACATCGTCAGCACGTGCGGCGTGCTGGGCGGCTTGCACAACGAAATGCTGCTCATGTCGCGCCTCGACTGTATGATTGCCATGGATTCGGCTAATATGCACCTCGCCGCGCTTGTCGGTACGCCTGTCGTCAGTGTCTGGGGTGCCACGCATCCGAAGGCTGGCTTTACGCCGTGGCGTCAGGGCGACGTGGGCATCGTCGAGCGTAATGACCTGCCGTGCCGTCCGTGTTCGGTCTATGGCAACAAACCTTGTCTGTTCGGCGACCTGCGCTGCATGGACATCACGCCTGAGAGCATTGTTGAACGTGTGTTGAAAGTATTATGAGTATCAGAAAGTCTCTCTTTTCATCCATCATCGCTTTTTTCTGCAACATGGTGCTGGCGTACGTGGCGTACGGCCTCTGCCGTGTGGCATTTGTGCTGGAGAACGGGAAGACGTATGCCGACTCGTGGGCTGACAACTCCCTGGCTGACTTGCTGAAGGGGGCGCTGGTGTTCGACACGTCTGCCCTGCTCTACACCAACATGCTCTACGTCGTGCTCATGCTTTTTCCGTTGCATTGGAAAGAGCGTGACGGCTGGCAGACGATGGCGAAGTGGGTCTTTGTCGTCGTCAACGGGCTGTGCGTCGTGATGAACTTGGCCGATGCCGTCTATTTCCAATACACAGGCCGAAGGACGACTGTGACTGTGTTCAGCGAGTTTGGCAATGAGCAGAACCTTGGCGGCATCGTCGGTGTGGAACTGCTGAACCACTGGTATCTCGTGCTGGCTGGAGTGCTCATCATCGCGATGTTGTGGGTGCTGTATGTCCGTCCGAAGGGTCGTCCGAAGACGCATCCCCTGTGGGCCTACTACCTGCTGCACCTCGTCGTCTTCGTGGCCTACGTTCCGCTGAGCGTGTTTGGCATGCGCGGTGGTGCGACGACAGCCGTGCGTCCCATCACCATCAGCAATGCCAACCAGTATGTGAACAAGCCTGTCGAGGCGGCTATCGTGCTGAATACGCCTTTCTCGCTCATTCGCACCATCAACAAGAAGGTGTTCGAGGAACCGTCATACTTCAGCGACCCTGCCGAACTGGCACAGGTCTATACCCCCGTGCATGTGCCGTGTGATTCGCTGACGTTGAGACGGAAAAACGTCGTGGTGCTCATCGTCGAGAGTTTCGGCAGAGAGTACATCGGTGCGTACAACGAGACGCTCGAAGGCGGTAACTACCGTGGCTACACTCCCTTTGTCGATTCGCTCTATCAGGACTGCCTCTCGTTCGACTACACGTTTTGCAACGGCCGCAAGAGCATCGACGGTATGCCTTCTATCCTGTCAAGCATCCCGATGTTTGTAGAGCCATTCTTCCTTACGCCCGCCTCGCTCAATGATGTGAGCGGACTGGCCCGCGAGTTGGGCAACAGCGGCTACTACTCCGCTTTCTTCCATGGTGCCGAGAACGGCTCGATGGGCTTCCAGGCCTTTGCCCGTACGACGGGTTTCAAGGACTACTTTGGCCGCACCGAATACAAGGAAGACCCGCGTTTCGACGGCGATGCAGATTTCGACGGCATGTGGGCCATCTGGGACGAGCCTTTCCTGCAGTTCTTCGCCCTGAAGATGTCGGAGTTTAAGGAGCCCTTCGTCAGTGCTGTGTTCACCGCATCGAGCCATCATCCCTACGTCATTCCCGACAAGTACAAGGAGCAGTTTCCCGAGGAGGGTGGTCAGACCATCCACAAGTGCATCCGCTACACCGACATGTCGCTGCGCCGCTTCTTCGAGACGGCACGCCGACAGCCATGGTTCGAGAACACCATCTTTGTGTTCACGAGCGACCACACCAACCAGACCTGTCACAAGGAGTACCAGACCGACCTCGGCTTCTTCGGTGCGCCCATCCTCTTCTTCGACCCGTCGGGCGAGATGCCGCGTGGACGCCGTCACGCCGTGGCACAGCAGATTGACATCATGCCCAGCGTGCTCAGTTGGCTGGGCTACGACCGTCCCTACGTCGCTTTCGGCTGCGACCTCTTCACGACCCCCGACGAAGAGACCTGGGCGGTGCAGTATGTCGGCGGCGAGGTCTATCAGTACGTCAAGGGCGACTATGTCCTCCAGATCGACGGCGACCGTGTCAAGGCCGTCTATAACTACAAAGACGACTGGTTCCTCACCCATAATCTCATCGGCACGGTGCCCGAGCAGGACCAGATGGAACGTGAACTTAAGGCCATCATCCAGCAATACATGCACCGCATGAACAACAACGAACTGAAACCATGATTTTCGTCCGCGATAAAGGCCGCATGTGCAACAACATCCTGCAGTATGCCCACGTTTACGCCTGGGGACGTGAACACGGGCGCAGCACCATGTCCATGCGCTTTGCCTACAAGTACCAGTACTTCCGCATTTGCCACACGGCCTGGCACAATTTCTTTGCCTATGTCATGGCGAAGACCCTGGCCAAGTTGCACCTGCTGCCTGTCATCACCTTCGAGCCTGACGACTGCAACGCCGCCGAACTCGAACAGCAGATGCTGCGTCACCGAAATGCCATTGTCGAGGGCTGGCATGTGCGCTTCTACGACCTTTTCCTCAAGTACAAACAGGACATCCTGCGCCTATTTGCGTTCGACGACGGCATCGAGGCTGCCGTGCGACGCACGATGACCGCAGCCTGTCCGCAACCCACCGTCACCCTCGGACTGCACATCCGTCGTGGCGACTATGCCCGATTCTATGGCGGACGCTATTTCTACAGCGACGAGCAATATGCCAGCCTGGTCGAGCAGTTTGCCGACTTGTTTCCCGACAAGTTGCTCACTGTCTTCGTCTGCGGCAACGACCCCAACCTCGACCGCGATTATTATCAGAAGCGTCTGCCCGAGGTCCGCTTCTGTTTTCCCGACGGCAACCCTGCCGAGGACCTCTGCCTGCTCAGCCAGTGCGACTGGCTCATCGGCGCACCTTCGACCTTCACCCTCGTCGCAGCCATGTATCACGACCGCCCGCTCTATTGGGTGGAAGATGCGAAGACGCCGCTCACGCTCGGCCTCTTCGACCATTTCGACCATTTGTTCAGGCATATAAGGTAAAGGTTTTCCTTGTTTTTTTGCGGAAAACAACTCCTCCCCGGAAAGGGGAGGTGGCGCGTAGCGACGGAGGGGTCACTAACTTTATGACAATGCTTTGGGTGCTGTTGTCTTAGTTAGTGACCCCTCCGCCTTTTCAAGGCACCTCCCCTTTCCGGGGAGGAGTTCCCCTTTCTCCCCCTCGGGGGGAGTCAGAGGGGGCTCCAAAAAACGTCAAAAAACGCACCGCAGTCGAAATAAATTTACACTGCGGTACGCCTATAGTCGCACCGCAGTGCATTTTTAGTTGCACTGCGGTGCAAATTTTTTGTTAAGTAACAGGCTGGAAAAGTGAAGCGTTATTTGCCGCGAATCCGTTGACGCAGAGGTTGATACAGCCATCTGACGACATAACTGCACGCCAGGCTTACGGCGAGTAGCAGCAGGAAAATGAGCAGCGGATAGCGTGGCGAATAGATGAACGAGTGGAACAGGTGGGCGTAGAAGAAGGCGTGAATCAGCCAGATGTTGGTCGAATGACGGCCGAAGTAGCGGCAGACGGCCTCGAACCATGCGCTGCGTCTCAGACAGACGAACAGGCTGATGTAGATGACTGCAAACAAGGCATTGGGCAGGCTACTGGAGCCCATCGTCATCTTCAGTAAGATAAAGAAAAGGAAAAGAAAGCCTCCTCCCCATCCCTCCCCAAGAGGAGGGCGTTGTTTTAGTTTTTCAATCAGACGGAAGCGGGCGAAAATCGCGCCTGCGTAGAAAGCGGGCAGGAGGACAAACAGTGCTGTGACCGTACGTAGGCTGTCAGCACCCAGACCAGAAAGTTCTTCAAGGCGTGTGCGTAGCAGGTAGTTCCCGACATAGATGACAAAAGCCACGAGCAACAGCCAGAGGTTGGTGCGCAGGCTATGCGAGTGGACGAATCGCATGAAGGGTGCCGACAGGAGCGTGAACACGGCATAGGGCAGCAGAAACCACCACGCACCGTTGTAGGCCGAGGTCCAGGCAATGGTACTGAGTGCGAGGGTGGGGAGGTCCTTAGGATAGTCTTCGGGACGAATCATACACGCCATCGGAATGAACAGCAGAAAGACAATCCAAAAATTGGTGTAGAGCGAAAGGATACGTCGGCCGTTGTGCATCTGGGGTGACTGTTCGAAGGTGCGCGACAGTCCGTAGCCTCCGAGGAAAAGGTAGATGGGCACGCAACAGGCGGCGACACGGCTGAAGGCATAGACGATGGGCTTGCCGTTCCAGAAGGGGATGAGCCAGTCGCACTCGGCGGTGACGGTGTCGAGGTCGCTGAACAGGTGGAGCGCCAACATGAGCAGGATGGCAATGCCTTTCAGTTGGAGGGATTCGTCGCGGGACATGGGGTTTTATCACGGAAAAACACGGAAACAAACTGAAACACACGGAAAATTTCAGTGTTTTTCCGAGTCTTTCGGTGTTTTTCCCATGTTATAGTATCGTTCGACTACTTCTCGCATGGCATTCACGTCTTCCTCGTCGTCACCATGGCTGACTACAACGATGAGCGGGTCGAGGGCGAACTTGGTGCGCTGCTGCTCGATGATGCGTGCCAGGTCGTCACCTTCGTAGTGCTTCATCTGCGTGATGCCGATGAAGGGCAGGGCGTGGCAGGCATAGTAGAGTTCGGACTCCTGACCGACGATGAGCAGGGGCTGGCCCTCGGCCAGGTTGGCGTTGATGTAGTTCATCAGTGAGTCGAGTTGGGCGGCATGTTGCTCGGTGACGTAGGCATTGAGCAGCGGACTCTGCGTCTGGCAGGTGTCCTCCGTACGCCAGTTCTCTTCCCAGTGGGCATGGCTGACCATGCGCCAGAGTGCCGCTACGGCGACGATGAGGTAGCCGACGATGAGAGCCGTTTTCATGCGACGGTCCTTGCTCAGCACCTGTGCGCCCAGCGTGGCAGGGAATATCATCAGCCCCGCTGTCCACTGAAAGATGTGGTCGATGCCCAGGTCGCTGCCGAAGGGGAAAGCGAGGGTGGCCAGTGTGGACAGGAGAATGAAGAATTTAGGAGTGAAAGGAGTTAAGGGAGTTAAAGGTTTGAGTGCTGGCCAGCAGAGGAGCATGCACGAAGCAAGCAGCGTGAGGCGGATGTTGTTGGTCAGCACCAGTACGGCATAGCCGACGGCAAGGAGAAGGAGGACGGGTATCTGCACAGGACGTTTCCAACGTGCGGAACGTACGAATACAAACCACATGGCTGCTACCGCCGCCATCTGCAGCAAGAGGTTGAGCAGTGTCTTGAAATAGACGGCGAAGAGACTGGCTCCCGTATGCGTCGGAGCCGTGTCGCCGCCTCTGAAAATGCCAAACGCATCTGCGACACATTGGAAGAAATAAGGCGTGTGCCCCAGGCAGGGCATGAGTACACCCAGCACCAGACCTACGCCGACAGCCATGCCGCCCAGCCACACGGCGGC
>JAIKWU010000046.1 GCA_024684455.1 Bacteroidaceae bacterium
AACACGATTTATATTTCAACATGTTTTCACACGTCAATCTTCGGAAATCATGTCATCAATCTTTAGGAATAATCATTTTATAAAGGTTTCGCAAGTTAATAATAATGCACGCAGAGGATAGTTAGTGCCGCACACATTGAATGTTTTTGCTCTGCGTTCGCAGAAAAGGAGGGGGATGCAAAACAACTCTGCGCACTCTGCGTCTCTGCGTGAGAAAAACATCATGCGAAAGTTCAGTTATTTTATGAAATTGACGTACTCCGCCGTTTTTTATCTCACAACATGCAAGGAAACAAAAAAAATTGCGTAACTTCGCAGCGACAACCCTTGTGCATACATCTCACAATCACCATTTATAATCATCTAAAACACCATTATGGATCTTTCAGGAAGAAGAGAAAGCACGAACGTGCAGGACCGTCGCGGACAGAGCGGCGGCAATTTAGGCGGACTGGGCGGCCTCGGAGGCGGACTGCTCGGCGGTAAGGGAAAAGCAGGCTGCGGCGGCATCATCATCATTATCCTGCTCTTCCTCATCGGCCCCAAACTCGGCCTCGACCCCATGTCCATGATACAGGAAGGCGGTGTGCTCGGCGGCGGTGAGCAGGTCGAGCAGAACGACGGACAGCCCTACCAGGGCAGTGCCGAGGAAGAAGAACTCGCCTCGTTCACCAAGAAAGTGCTCGCCTCGACCGAGGACGTGTGGACACGCAAGTTCAAGGAGATGGGAAAGACCTACGAAGCCCCCACCCTCGTGCTCTACACGGGCAGCATCTCGACCGGCTGCGGACAAGGCACGGCACAGACAGGCCCCTTCTACTGCTCGGCCGACCAGTGCGTCTATATCGACCTCTCGTTCTACAAGGAGATGAAGTCGTCGCTCGGCGCCGAAGGTGACTTCGCCTGGGCCTACGTCATCGCCCACGAAGTGGGACACCACGTTCAGTACCTGCTCGGTACCCTCGGCAAGGCCCACCAGCAGATGGCTGCCCTCTCGAAGACCGAAGCCAACCGCGTGAGCGTGCAGATCGAACTGCAGGCCGACTTCCTCGCCGGTGTCTGGGGACACGACGAACAGCGTCTCTTCGGCTCGCTCGAGAAGGGCGACCTCGAAGAAGCCCTCAACACTGCCATCGTCATCGGCGACGACCACCTGCAGAAGCGAGCCGGCTACGACCCCGATGAGCGTCAGTTCACCCACGGAACTTCGGCCCAGCGCCAACGCTGGTTCCGTCGCGGCTTCGACACGGGCGACCTCTCACAAGGCGACACCTTCTCGAAGAAGAGCAGCGAACTCTGATTTAAGGAGAGGCGATAGTCTGCCCCGTCTCATCTCATCCATTCATGGGGATGTGTCTTTTTGAACAAGACATATCCCCATGTCCTTTTTCACACAATGACACTCTTGCCTGGCAATTTTTCCATGAGAGAAATTGCATACTAAAAATGGGAAATTGACATATGTAATATCCATCCCCTCAATACTTTCACAGCAAGTTTGTGAGTCTCACTAATAAGAATTAACTTTGCAAATCTTATGTACTTCATTCACACACAATTAACCTATCAAACCATCATAAGCAACAATTAACATGAACAGAAATCTACTTTACGGCATCACCGTGCTCCTCTGCACGCTGATGAGCGTGTCGCAGGCCAAAGCCGACGACTACGCAGACTACCTGACCGCAGCCAACGGCTTCACGGAAGTGACGACGGTCGATGGACTGAAATCAGGCAGCAACTATTACTATGTGTTCCAGTCGGCCGAAGATCCTACGCTGGCATTGTATGCAGGAAAATGGCAAGACAAGCCAGGCTGGGCCAGCGATGGTTCCTGGTCGCCTCGCTACACCGACTTTGCCGGAATGCCACTGACCGACCTGAGCATGTACTTCCAACTGGAATATGGCTCCTACTCCAATGTCGAAGGCGACAAGACCTATACAGGTTCGGGCTTCGGCATGAAGAGTGCCGTCAACACCTCCAACTTCTTCCAGACACATGGCGGTGCAGGCTGGATGTGGGTAAATACCTTCACTGATGCTCAAGTCGATGTCTGGGATGCCTTCACTCCAACTTATGCCGATGGTTCATGGACCTTCTACGTGCAGCGTTTCGATGGCGAGCCAGAATGGTTTAACGGTGAAGATGGCATTTGGAACTACTGTGGACCTTGGGACAACGGACAATTTACCAAGGGCATGGCCATCGCTGCCAACAAAAGTGCTGACGATGCCGCCCATTTCAAGATCTACCGTATCTCCAAGACAGACTATGCCACGCTGAAGCAGACGCTTTTCACCAAAGCACTCTATTCGGCCACGAGCACCAACCCCGTCAATGCCACCTACCGCATCACCAACGCCTCGTTCGAGACGGGCGACCTGACCGGATGGACTCCTGGAGGAGACTCTGACTATCCTGCCAATGCAGAAATTGGTGCCAAGCCGTCAGTTACCAGCGATGGCGACGGCCAGTTCACCTTCAACACCTATCAATGGTGGGCTGAATCTTTGACGATTACGCAGACAGCAACAGTGCCTTCGGGTATTTATGACATCACTGCTGTCGTAGCCACATGGGAAAACCGTGTTGTAACGTTCTCTGCAGGCAGTCAGACTGTCACAAGCAATGGTTTGGGCGACATGACAGGCATTCCCGTATCCATTCCTAACCTCACCGTTGGTACAGACAACTCGCTTCAGATTACAGGCTCAACCTCTGGACAATGGTGGGTAAGCGGTCATGAAGGAGAAACACAGTCGTTCTTCAAACTCGACAACGTTCAATTGATCTGTAAGGGCGTATATCTCGCTGGTGTTGCTTTGCCTTTGCCAAACGACGACACCACCATTCTCGTGCCAGGACAATGGTATTACTATGATGCAGCAGAACTTGGCAACTACCAACTTGTCGGCAATCTCACCAACATGGTTTTCACCCAGAACAGTAACCAAATTGTAGGGGAAGGAGTCAGCAGCCGTCCAGCCCTTCAGAAACTCACACTCGACAAGGGACGTGTATGCTTCATGACCACTGAATCCAATGCCACACTCAAAATTACATCAATGAGTGGTGAAGGCGCCACTTACGATTTCTCCATCGCCTCATTGAATGTGGATGGTCTGCCTGAAAGCATCTCATTCGTAACACTGAATCCAGATGGTCCACAGGCAGCCGGAACCCGACTCATCAGCCAGTATTTGGCAAACAAAGCCTACGACCTGATTGCTGTTCAAGAGGACTTTAACTTCGACTCTGAACTCAAAAGCAGTCTTACCAACTATGGTTTTGGAACCCACAGGGCAAATATCACAGCATCTGCTGTATTGTCGCCTGCCGACACTGATGGTCTGAACTTCTTCTGGAATACTGCAAAGGGGCGTTCTGCATCGAATGAAAGTTGGACACGCTATGCCCATAGTGAGTCGGGCGACGGTAACCAATATATCCAAAAAGGGTGGCGCTACTATGAGGCGACACTCGCTGAGGGTATTAAAATCGATGTCTATATGACCCACATGGATGCCGGCGATGTAACCAGTTCTCGCAATATCCAGTGGACAGAACTCGCCAATGCCGTAATCGCCAATAAGAATACCAATCGTCCGAAGATTATTCTCGGCGACTTCAACAGCCGCTTCACCCGCGAAGCCATCATTGCCAATTTTTTCAATCCAGTACAGGCTACTGGCAACTATACGGTGAGCGACGCATGGGTGGAAAAAACCCGCAGCGGCAACTATCCTTCCATCGGAGCAGATGCAGCAGGCGAAGTGGTGGACAAAATCATCTATCTCAACCCTACGGCAAATGGATCCGTTCTGTTGACACTCAATAGTTACACCCGCGATTCAGAAGGCTATACCTATGGGGCAGCACAAGGTACCTCCGACACCACTCCGCTGGGCGACCACGCTCCCGTTGTAGCCACATTCACAGCCACGGCACCTGCTGTCAACATCACGCCCGCACTCGACCGCTGGACATGGAAGGGTGAGACTAGAGCCACAACCGATCAGAAATGGTATCTCTACAATGTGCAGTACGGCACTACCGACGCCAAAACAGGTTTCCTCTCCAGAAATACCACAAAACTCGTCAACGACCCGAATGAATCAGGAGTCTATCCCTTTAAGTTCTCGACAGCAAGTGGCAATGCTACACTCACCAGCGACACTTATAAAATAGTGATGTCAAGGTCTGGATTCATCACTTATACATATTCTGCTACACTTTCCACTTCAGGAACAGCGACAAGCCTGGCTATCTCCCAGGCAACATCAACTGTAGCAAAAACCCTCGAAACGGCATATCACTTTAACTGGAGTTCTTATACACGTTATTTTGGAGCCTCTTCCACAACAGCACTCGCTGCACAAACCAACACTGCTTCCTCCAACGCCTGGGCACTTATTTCCACCGACCAAGTTGCCATGTACAACCGCTTCGTCCTGGCCTCCGACAAGGCTGCCAAGTATGTGGCCTATCTGCCGATTGACGAGACTGTGAAGGCACAGATGATCACCTTGCTGGAGAAGACAGGCGTGACATGGACCGACGGAACGACCCAGCAACTCGAAGCACTCAACGCACAGGTAGAGGAATGGTTCGACGACCCCATCACCATCACCAGTGCCACGACTCAGACTGTTTCAGGTCTTCAGGAAGGCTTCTACAAAGTGAAGGCAAAAGTGACCTCCGCCAACAAGCAGACCGTCACCCTGAAAATGGGCAACTGGGAACAAACGATTCCGATGACGGGCACTACACAGGTAGATGTCGAACTGCCACTCTACTATCATAGCGGTGAAGGCAGCGTCAGCCTCTCTGCTACCGCCACTGGTTCGTCTTCGTTCACGAACCTACAACTCCTCCGCTACGACTCCTACTACGACGAGACCATCGGCACCGCCGAATATGCCACTACAGCCATCCGCTACAACACCGACATACCAGCCGGAGTAGAAGTCTATTACGTTGACCAAGTCAAGGACGGTACCGTACGCAACTCCATCCATCTGGCAAAATATACCGGCACCGAAATCAAAGCAGGCGAAGGTGTCATCCTCTACAAGAGCGGACTCACCGCCAACACACCCTTCCGCTTCTATCGTACCAACGAAACAGTAGAACCCATCGCCGGCAATATGCTGCAAGGTGCGGTCAATCGTATCGAAGTGGCACAGAAGCAGACAGGCACCTACTATGTGCTGTCGAAGAAGAGCGTCGATGGCGAGCCCACAGTCGGATTCTTCAAACTCTCCGACACCACCGCCGTTCCTGCTCACAGAGCCTACCTGCTCATCCCTGAAGGCAGCAGCGTAAAGGCATACGTATTCTCATTCAATGAAGAAGAAGACGTGACACCGACCGCCGTGCAGCAGATAGAGACCGACGCCGAAGCCACCGTCACAGGCATCTACAGCCTGAACGGCGCACGCCAGCAGACCCTCCAGCGCGGCATGAACATCGTCCGCATGAGCGACGGCAGTGTGAAGAAAATTCTGGTAAAATAATGTTAATTGTTAATAAGATGATAAAGAAAGCCTATATTGAGCCAGAGTTGAATTTCTGCTGCTACAGCAACAACATTATGCAGGTACCCTCGTCGCTCCCGCAAGGAAATGGTGACGACCCCATCGTTGACGACGAAGGTGATATCCTGTCGAAGAAACGTCACAACGATGGTTGGGGCGACCTTTGGTAATACACACATAACCATAAAAGAAAAACTCCTGAAGATGTCATGCTTCAGGAGTTTTTTTGTTTTCAACACCCAGCATTTCGACATACGATTACTAAAAAAAACAAAAAAATACTACATTTTGTATATTTGTTGAAAAAAATTTTACATTATCGACATAATTGTCGTATATTTGCACACATTTACACTCGTTGAATACTTACTCCGCGAGTAAATATGATTACCTTCAATACTTAAACTAACATTATTAACTTAACATGAGAAAAAACTTACTACTCAGCATCACCATGCTGCTATGCATGATGATGAGTGCCCTCGGCGCGCAGGCGCAGTCGTGGACGGCAAGTGCACCGGACAACGGCACATTCTACATCTACAACGTAGGGGCTGAAAAGTTCTTGGCTTCGGGTACGAGTTGGGGCTCACGTGCCTCTATCGAGCCGCATGGAGCAATGGCACTCACCCTGGCAGCGAACGAAGGTGGCTACACCATCTCGACGGCTCCGCTCTACACGGACAAGTATCTGGGTGCCGACGGCTACATGGACAACGGCACTGCTGCTGTCTGGACGTTCGTAGCCGTGTCGGGCCAGGCGGACACTTACAAGATGAAGAACGGCTCGAACTACCTGTTTTGGGACGGTACCGGCACATGGACAACCTCGGTCGGCAGTGACCCAGGCAATGCCAACGGCTACTGGAAACTGGTAACGAAGGACAACCTGTTGGCCGTCCTGCCCAACGGAACGCTTGAAGACCCCGTGGATGCAACCTATCTGATTGTCAACAACTGGTTCTGCAAGGGTAACGGCAGTAAGGCCGGCATGGGCTATGCCAACATTGATTGCATTCCGACAGGATGGTCTGGCGAATACGTCCAAGACTATTGGGGTGTAGATACATGGGATGCAGCGGCCGCTTGCTACTGCATTGAACAGTATCACAGAGCATACGACAACTATCAGAAGTTCACGAATGTTCCCAACGGTACCTACACGCTTTCTGCACAAGGCTTCTATCGTGCCGACGACTATAACGGTACGATGCCGTATATCTACGCCAACAGCGACCGGACAACGCTGAAATCGTTGACCAGCGAGAACCCACCAGCAGGAACACCTAACGGCATTGGCGCAGCAGCCACGGCATTCCTCCAAGGCTATTACAACGTGTCTGTCACGACCAAGGTAACCAACGGCATCCTGCGCATCGGTGTCAAGGACGAGAGCAATTCGTGCTGGACGGCCTTCGACAACTTCTCGCTCATCTACAAAGGTCCGGATGCCGAGCCCATCAGTTCGGTTGCTGTCGAGTTCCCTGGCAACGGAGAGACATTGGCTGCCAACACATGGTATTATTTTGACATACCGGCTAATGGCGACTACACCTTCGACTCCAACGGTCTGGGCAACTTTGTCTATACCACAAACGGTGAGCAGAACATTCACAGCAGTTCAATCAGCACGTCGTCGATTTCTTCGTCGATGACACTCAGTGCAGGACGCATTTATTTTTTGACCACGGGTAATAACACGCTCACTATTGGTTTGCCAGCCGAACTGACTGTGAATGGTGATACTTGGTCAACCGGCGAATACTATATATATAATGTAGGAGGAAAGCGCTACCTGACGCACGGCTCGGCATGGGGTATGCACGCCATTGTCGATGGTGCGGGTGAGTCAGTTGTCATTGGTGGCACTCAGAATGCCGCTACGCTGCACCTCTCGAAAGTCACGAGCGGATACCTCGGTAACGACGCATACGTCGATAAGGCAACCGATGCAGCCGAATATACGACTTGGAAGTTTGAACCTGTCAACAAGGTTGGCTATACTAATGTGTTCAAACTGAAGGCCAACAACGGCGGCAGTTACCTGAAATGGGAAGGTGGCGGTGCCTACGGATGGGCCAACGAAGCCCTTATGGACGCTGCTGCAGACGGACAGAATTCCTACTGGATTCTCGTTCGCAAGGAAACGCGTGAGAACTATTCGGCTGCTTCGAGCAGCAATCCTGTCGATATGACCTGGAAGGTAACCGACCCCGACATTGAGGTCTCTACCGACGGTTCTGCAGATGCCTGGAGCACATCGGGCAGCACGAACTTTGTCATTCAGAGCAATGGCGCAACGGGAACGGCAGCACGATTCTTGGAAAGATGGACTCCTACTTCATCAGAAGAAGTTGGAACTTTGGATGACTGCGAAACCGAGCAGAACCTGATAGGCCTGCCGGAAGGACACTACCAACTCAGTGTGACCGCTCATTCAGAGCAGCAAGCCATGGCTGGTGCACAAATCTCAGGCGCCTACTTCTTTGCAGGCAGCAACAAAGTGGCGATTTCCGGTGTGAACACCTATACCATTGACTTTATTGCCGACGTCAGTGGTGTGAAAATAGGCTACTCGGTTGAGGGCACCAATGCCAACTGGGTATATTTCGACAACGTGCGCCTGAAGTACTATGGCCCCATTGCCGAGCCACTGCCCAACGACAACGTTACAGAACTCGTTGTCGGCAAGTGGTACTACTACGATGCTTCTGCCGTAGGCCCCTACACACTCGAAGGTCCTGTCACCAACATTGTCTATACACAAAATGGTGACAACCTGCTCGATGCCAATCCTGTAACCAAGACTGCTCAGTCGAAACTCATCCTCGACGCTGGCCGCGTCTATTTCCAAGCCACAGCCGCCGGAACGACACTGAAGATAACAAGCGTAAATGCTGAAGGCATCACCAACACCTTCACCGCAGCATCGCTCAACGTGGACGGTCTGCCCACCATCAACATAGACCTGTTCAATGTTCATGTCAATCCTGACGGTCGTGGCGAACAGGGTGCAAAGGACATCAGCAAATACTTGATGATGAGCAACAAACGTTACGACCTGCTCGCTGTACAGGAAGACTTTAACTACAATTCAGAACTGGTTAGCGAGTTTGGTAACACTTACGGCCAAGGCAAATGGCGCGGTGAAGTGGGTTTGAGTTCTATCCTCAATCCTCCTTCCGACACCGACGGCCTTAACTTCTTCTGGAATAAAAACAACGGACGCGAGGCCAGCGGCGAGTCATGGACACGCTACAACACTTCTGTTGCAACCGAAGGCAACCAATACATCAAGAAAGGTTTCCGCTACTACGAAGTGACACTGGCTGACGGTCTGAAGGTCGATGTTTATATCACGCACATGGATGCTGGTGATGGTGATGCCGTCAATTCTCGCAACGCTCAGTGGACACAACTGGCCAATGCAGTGATTCAGAACGCCTTCACCACACGTCCGAAGATCATCATGGGCGACTTTAACAGCCGCTACACACGTGAGAACATCATTGCCAACTTCAAGAACCCAATTGAGGAAACGGGCAACTATGAGTTCCACGACGTATGGGTTGACTTGATTCGCAGTGGCAGTTATCCCAGTGTAGGCGACCCAAGTCTCTCGAACGAAGTGGTCGATAAGATGATCTACCTCAACCCGACGGCTCCAGGCTCTGCAACACTCACGCCGCTTAGTTATTCACGTGAGACCGACTATACCGTAGGCACCGTCTATGGCACCAGCGACAACACAGCCCTGGGCGACCACGGGCCCATCGTCGTGCAATTCCGTGCCACCAAACCCGCCGTTCAGTATCCTGAAGTGAAGGACCGCTGGGCATGGACAGGCGAGACATTTGTAGCCCAAGCAACACGCTACCTCTATAATGTCAACTTCGGACGTTGGGACAGCGGCCGTAACGGTTTCCTTACCAACGACGGAACATTAGTACGCGACCCGAACCTCTCCAATGTCAACCTCTTCCACTTATACGGCGATCAATCCAGTTGCTCGGTTAACAACGGCATTGTAAAACTGCGCATGGACTACATCGCTGGCAGGGCTACCTATGTGGCAGACTTGATTCCTGACAGCGAGAGCGGTGCCACAGAGTTTGAGTTCCAACAAGCCGACGCCGAGAACTCCGAAGGCGTGAACCTCGCTTACCATCTCTACAAACGCATTAACTCAAGAGACTATTATTTCGGTGCTGACGACCCAACGACCCTCCAGCCTCATCGCAACAAGTCGAAATTAAACGCATGGGCGCTTATCAGTTCTGAGCAACTGCAGGAGTACAATCGCTACTGCGCTGCTTGGGACAAGGGTATGACCTATGTTTCCTACCTCCCGCTTGAAGATGAGACCATCGACGAGATGAACGAGTTGCTTCAGCGCACAGAAGTACGTTGGACTGACACGACGACCGAAGACCTTGAGGCACTCAACGCTCAGATTGAGGCTTGGTTCGACGATAATCAGACCGCACACATCGTCAATCCGTCGTTCGAATTCGACAGCAATGGCAATCAGTTGACCACTGCAACTACCTACACCAACTATGTAGTTCCTGGTTGGACAGTTCCTCACGATGTTGATGAAGCCTTCATCTCAAACAAGAACGTGAGCGGCGACGGATGGACACGCAACTTCAACGACGTGGATGGCAACTACGTATTCAACACCTTTGGCGGTACGCCATCCAATGGTTTCTACGTACGCCAGACCATCAGCGGTCTGCCCGAAGGTTTCTATAAACTGAAGGCCGTGACGGCCTCGTATGCCGGCAACTCCATCACTCTGGAGATTGGCAACTCGACGCAGACCACTCCCATCACTGTTGACCGTCCGCTGTCGCAACATCTCGAAGTGCCTCTATATTACCACAACGGTGAGGGCAGCATCGTGATTGGTGCAAGTTCGAGCAACTGGTTCGAAATCGACGACTTCCAACTCTATCGTTACGACTACTACTATGACGAGACGATTGGAACATCTGAGTACGCTACGACGGCTATCCGTTACAACACAGAGATTCCTGCCGGTGTAGAAGTCTATTACGCCACCAAAATCAACGAAGCATCGGGTGATACGGGTGACAAGATTCGCAACTTCGTCCATCTGGAGAAGTACGAGGGCAAACATATTGCTGCTGGCGAAGGTGTCATCCTCTACAAGGGTGGTAACGATGCTGCACGTCAGTTCCGCTTCTATCGTACCAACGAGGATGTTGAACGCATCGCCGACAATCACCTGCTGGGTGCTGTTGATCGTATTGAAGTGGCCGACAAGCAGGCTGGCTGCACCTACTACGTGCTGTCGAAGAAGACCATCACCTACGACAAGCGAGTGGAAACAGTTAACGAAACCACGGGTGAGGTAACAACCAGTACCGTGGAGACCACTGAACCCGTTATCGGCTTCTATAAGTTGGCTAACACGACCGCTGTTCCTGCCCACAAGGCATACATCCGTGTCGATGCCATGAATGAATTTGCAGTCAAGGGCTACATCTTCTCGTTCGACGAAGACGTGACACCGACGGCGGTGAAGCAGATTGAGACCGACGCTGAAGCCACCGTCACTGGCATCTACAGCCTGAATGGCGCACGCCAGCAGACTCTCCAGCGTGGCATGAACATCGTCCGCATGAGCGACGGCAGTGTGAAGAAAATTCTGGTAAAATAACTGACTTACAAAAAATTGTTGACATTATGAAACAGATAATAAAGAAAGCCTATATTGAGCCAGAGTTGAAATTCTGCTGCTACAGCAACAACATCATGCAGGTCCCTTCGTCACTTCCGCAAGGAAATGGTGACGACCCCATCGTTGACGACGAAGGTGATATCCTGTCGAAGGACCGTCACAAGAACGACGGTTGGGGCGACCTCTGGTAATGTTTCTCCCCTACTATAACAAAAGAAAAACTCCTGAAGATTCAGTTCTTCAGGAGTTTTTCATTGCCTTCAACGTTAGCGACCAACGTTGAAAACGCTGTCAATTCTATCCGAGCAGGTCGTCGAGGGCACTGCGGAATCCGCCTTCCTGTGTCGGAGCATCACCCTCACCATTGTTGTCGCCATGACGGAAAGTCTGGCGTTGCGGGCGGTCTTCGTAACGACGCTCTGGACGCGGACGACGTTCACCACGGTCGAAGCCACGGTCACCACGTTCGGGACGTGGACGACGTTCGCGCGGAGGACGCTCTACATAGTCGGCAGGTTTTTCCAACAGCACGCGGTGCGAGAGTTTGAACTTACCTGTCTTCTGGTCGATGTCAATGAGTTTGACGTCGATAGAGTCGCCTTCGTGAATGCCGGCTTCCTCGACGGTCTCCAGACGCTTCCAGTCGATTTCGCTGATGTGGAGCAGTCCGTCCTTACCAGGCATAAACTCAACGAAGCAACCGTAAGGCATGATACTCTGTACGGTGCCGTGATACACTTCACCTACTTCAGGCAGAGCCACGATAGCCTTGATCTTGGCAATGGCTGCCTCGATGCAAGCCTTGTCGGGTGCGCTGACCTGTACCTTGCCCACGCCGTCTTCTTCGTCAATGGTAATGGTGGTCTGCGTGTCTTCCTGCATTTGCTGGATAATCTTTCCGCCAGGACCGATGACAGCACCGATGAATTCCTTCGGAATGATGATCTGTTCGATGCGCGGTACGTGAGGTTTGAGTTCCGGACGGGGTTCGCTGATGGTCTTCATCATTTCACCCATGATGTGTTCACGTCCTGCTTTAGCCTGCATAAGGGCCTTCTCCAGAATTTCGTAGGAGAGTCCGTCGCACTTGATGTCCATCTGTGTGGCGGTCAGTCCGTTCTTCGTACCTGTGGTCTTGAAGTCCATGTCGCCAAGGTGGTCCTCGTCACCGAGAATGTCACTGAGGATGGCAAACTTGTCTTCGCCTGGATTCTTGATGAGCCCCATGGCAATACCCGAAACAGGGTTCTTGATGGGCACACCGGCATCCATCAGAGCGAGCGTACCGGCACAGGTCGTTGCCATTGAACTGGAGCCGTTCGACTCGAGGATGTCGCTGACCACGCGGATGGTGTAAGGATAGTCGTCGGGCAACTGGCCCTTGATGCCGCGCCATGCGAGGTGGCCGTGACCAATTTCACGACGGCCTACACCGCGCTGAGCCTTGGCTTCACCTGTTGAGAACGGCGGGAAGTTGTAGTGGAGCAGGAAGCGGTTGTATTCGCGAACGAGCGCACCGTCAACGAGTTTCTCGTCGAGTTTCGTGCCGAGCGTACAGGTTGAGAGCGACTGTGTTTCGCCACGTGTGAAGATGGCGCTTCCGTGAGGACCGGGGAACGATCCGACTTCGCACCAGATGGGGCGGATGTCGGTGGTCTTGCGTCCGTCGAGACGGATGCCTTCGTCGAGCACGCAACGGCGCATGGCATCGCGTTCCACGTCGTGATAATAGCGGTCAACAAGCGCGTTCTTCTCTGCGAGTTCGTCCTCGCTCATATCAGGATGAGCAGCCGCGTAGGCTTCCTTGTAGTCTTCGCGAATCTTCTCGAACGCTTCAGCACGCTGGTGTTTTTCGAGTGCCTGCTTCGTCACGTCATAGGCGGGCTGGTAGCACACCTTCTTGACGTCTTCACGCAGTTCCTCGTCGTTTACCTCGTGGCAGTATTCGCGTTTCACGTCGGTGCCGAGTTCTTTCATCAGTTCCTTCTGCAGTTGGCATTGGGGCTTGATGGCGGCGTGAGCCACTTTCAGGGCTTCGAGCAAGTCTTGCTCGCTCACTTCCTTCATCTCGCCTTCCACCATCATGATGTTCTCTTCGGTGGCACCGACCATAAGGTCCATATCGGCTTCCTTGAGTTGCTGGAAGGTGGGGTTGATGACAAATTCGCCGTTGATACGGGCGACGCGCACCTCGCTAATCGGGCCTTCGAAAGGAATGTCCGAGCAGGCCAGTGCAGCCGACGCAGCAAATCCTGCCAGTGCATCAGGCATATCCACGCCGTCGGCCGAGTAGAGGTTCACGTTGACATATACCTCAGCGTGATAGTTGCTCGGGAACAACGGACGGAGCGCACGGTCCACAAGGCGGCAGGTGAGGATTTCCTCGTCGCTGGCCTTGCCTTCGCGCTTGGTGAAACCTCCGGGGAAACGTCCCGCAGCGGCGTACTTTTCGCGGTACTCCACTTGCAGAGGCATGAAATCTGTTCCGGGTACTGCATCTTTTGCTGCGCAAACAGTGGCCAGGAGCATCGTCTTGCCCATCGTGAGCAACACAGCGCCATCGGCTTGTTTGGCCAGCCTTCCTGTCTCGATGCTGATTTCGCGTCCGTCAGGCAGCGAGACTTTCTTTGTGATTACGTTCATCTTTTTTCTTTTTGTTAAAACATCTTGAATTACATCATTGTAACCTGTGCCGTCCACACACAAAGACACGAAGACACAAAATACACTTTTCTCGGCCTCGTAAGAAACGAATGAACAAAGTTCACAAAGTAATGAAAGACTGTTGCTTCACTCCCTTTGTGAACTTTGTCTCCTTTACCTCTTACATCTGTTGCGTCAAAAGCGAACTTTGTGTCTTCGCGTCTTCGTGTTTGCGGACAAACACATTTTACGCTGCAAAGGTACGAATAAGTGAGCGAAATACCAAATTTATCGATAAAAACATCGCCCTAAGGGTACAGAACGCTTCAGCATCCTTCTCAACGACAGTTCCTCACACACACAGACGTCGTTATATAACTTCAGAGGGTGACATTCCATACTCGTTCTTGAAGCAGAGGCTGAAGTATTTAGGCGAATTGAAACCGCAGCGGTCGGACACCTCTGTCACGTTGTACCCGTCGCGCAGCAGTTGCATGGCATTGGCAAGCCGGTGGCGGCGCACATATTCGTTGGCACTCATGCCCGTGAGTTCTTTCAGACGGCGATAGAGTGTACTATAACTCATGTACATTTCGGTGGTAAGGAATTGTATGTCGAGCGCAGGGTCGTCAAGATGCTTGAGGATGAGGGAGTCAAGACGCTCAAGAAACTCACGGTCCACACGGTTGGGCTCAGGAGTTTTCTCATTTTCTTTTCCATCTTTCCTTTCTTCCTTCTGTTGCCAATCACTCCTGTTCTGCGATTGTCCCGAAGGGAGGACGTGGTTACCATCTTCCACTGAGCCATTATACTCACCAGACTCGGAAGGAGTCGAGGGCTGGGGCTGGTGGGACTGGTCCGCGTTGACTGTAGAATATAACACAGCCAGACGCTCGGCCAGACGGCGGCGCAGTACCTGTCGCTGCTGATAGAGGTGCCACTGATACCAGAGGAATGTGACAAGGATGACGACATAGAGCAGACGCATCCACCACGTCCACCACCAGGGCTGACGCACTGTGAAGGACAACATGGAAAAGGGCTCGCTCCACGGCTCGTTGTGCAGGCGTGCGCGTACCTCTAAATCATATGTACCAGGACTTGAGTTCTGTATCGTAATCAGACGTTCGACTCCCAAGTCGTACCACTGTCCCTTGCCTGCCGTCAGACGATACTGAAACTCCACGGCATCGGCCTTCGAAAGGTCATCGATGCCAATGGCAATCTGGAACGAATTGGCATCGTAGGCAAAACTGCCGTCGGTCACACGTTCGAGGGGAACGTACTCATGCCCGACCGCACCCGTCTCGGAATCGGACGTAAGGAGCGTGAAAGAGGAAATGAAAACAGACGGAAGCGAACGCTGGCGACTGACAGAGTCGGGATGGAACACGCACGCACCTTCCTGCTGACCGAAGACTATGCGGCCGTCGGGCAGTTTGACCACATGACGGGCGACGAAACCATCGTAAGGTATGCCTTCATTGTAGGTGTAGTTACGAATGACACCCGTCTCGGGGTCGATGCAGGAAATGCCTCCGCCGTTGCTGGTCCAGATTCGTCCATGAGCGTCCTCGCACAGTGCCATCTGGATGAGGTTCTGCACACCCTCAGCACGGGAAAACGTGCGCATCTGCTCGGGCTGTTGCGTATCGTCGAAAACGGAAAGTCCGTTGTGATGAGCCATCCAGACACGACCTTTGCTGTCCAGTATCATCATGTTCACATCGGGCGAAGGGTCGTAATGATGGTGAGCCACCTGTTTCCCGTCCTTCGTGAACACATAGACACCTCCGCCGAAGGTCGAGAGCCAGAGTTTGCCCTGACGGTCAACAAGGACGCTCGTGACGATGAGCATGTCGAGTTGGCGGTTGATGTCGTCGCGACGAAGCGGGGCACCCTCCCCTTTCTGCTCATAAAAGCCGTCGGTGGTACCGACATAGGTGATATCGCCGTCGCGCAGCGTACCCGTCACCTCCTCAATACCAAGATAGACAGGCTGCAGGAACAGGGTGTCGAAAGGAACAAAAAGCGGATGCTCATGGCACTCAACACTGACACCGCGACGCCCGTCGGCCTTCCAGAGGTTGCCCTGGCGATCCTCCATCATCGAGAACACACCGTCGCCACCTACGCCTACCAGCATCTCGCCGCTACGGCGGCACAGGAGCGAAAGCACGTTGGTGGATGTGGGGATGTGGCATACATAACGATGCTCGCGCGGCGAGAATACCGACACGCCTGCGACCGTTGCTGTCCACAAGTTGCCCTCGGCATCCCAGCAAAGCGAATAAGCATCATCGCCGATGGGCGAAGTGTCGCTTGCCTGTCCCGTGTTAGGGTAACACGTCAGTGTCCGAGCACGCATGTCGAGCACCGAAAGTCCGTTGCGCACATGACCAATATACAGATTCCCCTTGCCGTCATCGACCGCAGTCCAGAACGGCTCTATGAGCGAGGGGAACTGCTCGTTGCTATAGTGAGTGAGGGTGCCGTCGGGAGCCATATAGTCGATGCCTCGCAGATAGTAGGCCACCCAGATGCCACCGTCAGTGGCATGGATGAGTCGCGTCACAGCATTAGACAGCAAGCCGTCTCGCGTGTTCATCAACTTCCACTCACCCGTTCGCGTGTTCAGTCGGCACATACCTTCGTGGCGCGTGCCAATCCACACCGTCTCACCGTCGTCGTCGGCAAGCACCGTGTTGAGTTCGTTGCTAGGCAGCGGTGAATTGTACTGGTCATAGACAGTAAAACGGTAGCCGTCCCAACAGTGAAGTCCACCGTCGGTCGCCATCCAAACACGACCCTGACGGTCCTGCACCATATCGACAACACGCCCATTGCTCATGCCCTGCTCCAATCCCAAATGAATGATGCGCGGCTGAGCCATGCCGTTAAAAAAGTGGAAACTCAGAAAAAGACAAACAATAAGACGGACGATATGCTGTGACATCATGGACGAAGTGTTATAATTTTCTACAAAGATAACAATTATTCTTTTTCATCGATATGTTAGAAGTGCAAAAAATGTATTTTTTTAGATAAAATGAATGATTTTTGAACCTACTTGACCAAAAAATGTACTACTTATTTCAAAGATTATACGTAACTTTGCACTCGGTGAAACATGGCAAAACAATTAAATAACATCAACAACATGAAGAAATTCTTCCTTTTGGGCATGTTGCTGTGGGCAACATCGCTCTTCGCGCAGACCGACTTCACGTCGCGCATCACCAATCCGAGTTTTGAGAACAACGGTTCGGAAGGTTGGGTGCACCAAGGCATGTCGCCACAAGGCAACGACGTGTTCACACTCAAAGCTGGCTCGACGTACATGGAAAAATGGACGGGGCGCGGCGGACAAGTAGGTTCGTGCAAACTCAGCCAGAAAGTGACTGGTCTGGCACCCGGCAACTATGTGCTCACCGTAGCCGCTCAAAACATTCAGGAGGACACACCTACGGCTGCACAGTCGGGCGCATGGATTTTTGCTGACGAGGCCAAGACGACGGTGACTGTCTGCGACAACTATACCGTTGAGTTCAACTACGTTCACGGCTATGTGAACATCGGTTTTGAAGCCGTCAATGCTACGGGTAACTACATCTGCGTCGATAACTTCCGCCTAACAAAGGTGGGCGAAGACCTCCTTGCAGAAGTGAATGCAGCCATCACGAGCGGCAACAATCTCTATGGAAACGGCAGCGGAAAAGAGGCTCAGCAACTCCACGAAGCCATCGTCGCCGCACAGAGCCTGTCTATGTCTGCCACGGCTCAAGAGCAGGCCGACGCCATCATTGCCATCGAAAACGCCATCGGCATCTACAAGCGTGCCAATGCCTCACCTTCTAACCCTTATGTGCTTACTTCGCTCATCGAGAACCCAAGCTTCGAGACGGGTGACTTGGAAGGCTGGACCTCACAGAACATGGCTATCCAAGGCAACAGCGCCTTCGGCCTCAAGAGCGGAACTTACTATGTAGAGAAGTGGACTGGAAGAGGTGGTAAGGTTGGTGATGCCCTGATACAGCAAACCATCACAGACATGGCACCTGGCCGCTATCGCCTCAGAGCTGCCTCGCAGAACATTCAGGAGAATACTCCTTCGACTGCTCAGAGCGGTGCATGGCTCTTTGCCAACACCAGTCAACAGGCCGTCACTACCGGTCAGGATTACGTGTTCGACTTCGTCCTCACCAGCGACCAGCTGACCTTAGGCTTCAAGGCAGAAGGTGCAACGGGTAACTACCTCTGCATCGACAACTTCCGCCTGGAATACATCGGCGACAGCGACGCAGATGTACGTGCAGCGTTTGCCCAACTCATTCAGCAAGCAGAAGCGCTCGTAAGCAGCCGTATGTACATACTGACACAGCAGAAACTCCAGCAGGCCATCGATATTGCAAAGCCTTTGCAGGCAGACGGTCCGCTCGACGAACTGGCTGTGGCTTCACGCAAACTCGAAGCCGCTTATGCAGAAGCTCAGACTTCGGTAGCAGCCTTTGCAAAACTTGACGCAGCCATCACGACCGCACAGAACGAAGTGAACAGCTCTTCGGCAAGCGAGAAGGCTGAGTACCAAGCTGCCATCGATGTTGCACGCGATGTCTATAACAACACCGAAACGACCGATGCACAGGCACTCGCTGCCATTCCCGTGCTCGAGGCAGCAGCCTTCGCCTTCAAGATTGCCAACGGTACAGGCACGGCTCCGACCGTCACGACCGACCCACGCTTCATCAAGGGTTCGCGCTGGGCATTCGGACGCAGCACAGTCACTGGAAGCAACATTATCGAAACAGGTTTCTGCTGGAGCGAAAATCCCGACCCGAAGGTGACTGACAATCGTACTACGGAATTCCTCAACCAAGCAGGAAAAATATACTGGCTGCGCGACCTTAACCCAGCCACCATGTACTATATGCGCGCCTACGCCATCACGAACACATACGCCGTAGGCTATGGAGATGTCATCAAGTTCTCCACCGTACCCGCAGCCTCCATTGGCCACTGGTACAACAACGGTGGTGACGAAGCCACCAACGACCGCATCAACAATGCCATCAACAGGTCGATGGACTACTATTGGGGCAACACCACCAGCATCCACGACTTTGGTATCAGTGTGACATACAGTCCTGGCACACCAACTGCCGACTGCTCCTACGGAGGTTCGATGCGCGTGGGAGCCAACACCAGTTACCAGAGTCCTGGCACCATTATGCACGAAGCCCTGCACGGCATCGGCGTCGGTACACATGGCATGTGGTGGAGCAGCGACATGCGCAGCAATGGCGACCGTGGCGACTGGCTGGGCGACCGCGTCACCGAGGCTGTCCGTTTCTGGGACAACAATACGACAGGCGTCATCACGGGTGACAACACACACCTCTGGCCCTACGGCTGTAACGGTGCCCACGAAGACAATGGCAGCGACAACCTCTACGTCATGATGGGCATCATCGCCCAGGCCCTCAACGAAGACGGACTGCCCGCACCTGGAACCAACTACGCCCTGCCCTACTATTCGTTCACGCACGAAGATGGTGTGAAATACTACATCAAGAACGAAGATGAAGCACACGGCCTCAAGACAGCATATCTCGTCGAGACATCGGACCACAAGTTGAAGTGGGAAGTGATGACCGCTGAAGAAGCCACTGAAAACGACGCAGCCGCATGGTACATCACATTCAAACCTAACAACCAGTACTACCAGTTGCGCAATGCCAACTCGGGCTATTACCTGACCTATGCCAGTTCGACGATGAAGACCGTCAAACACATTACACCAACCTCTGCCGAGGATTTCCACCTCATGCGTGGACGCGTGGATGTGCAGTTGACCAAAAACACACCCGCCTATCGTGGCTACTACATCATCCATCCGACAAATTCCAGCAATCCACCCGTTCTTACCGCTCAAAGCAACGGCAAAGTTACCACATCGTCCTTCAACATCGCCTACGGAGCCACCACCCAGCGTTGGGTCATCCTAACGGCTGAGGAACTTCAGGGCATTGACAGTGAAATCCTGAACGCTGCAAAGAAGTCGCTGGAGGACATCATCGCAAGTTTACGCCAAATGCTTGAGACCCCTCACAAGGAACTGGCCGAAGGCACTGACGAAACGCTGAACACTGTGATTTCCACATGCGAAGCCGAAGGACAAACCAGCAAGTCATTGAAGGAAATCAACAATCTGATTGACCAACTCCGTGCAGCAGGAAAGACGTTCCTGTCAACAGCCTACGCCACCGAGGAAGGTAATCCGTTCGACATCACCTGTCTGCTTGAGAACCCCAACTTCAAGGAAGACGCCATCACCGGCTGGACAGCCGACAAGGAGCCCACCTACAGCAACGGCATTGCTGAATACTTCGAAAAGACCTTCGACTTCAATCAGACACTTACCGACATGCCGAAGGGCAACTATGAGATGCGCGTACAAGCCTTCCAGCGTCCAGGCGAACTGACCGCTGTCTATACAGACTTCAAGAACGGGACAGACAATGCTGTGGCACAGATTTACCTCGCCACCACAGCCCAGAC
Source organism: Bacteroidaceae bacterium (assembly GCA_024684455.1). Lineage (GTDB taxonomy): Bacteria > Bacteroidota > Bacteroidia > Bacteroidales > Bacteroidaceae > UBA3839. The sequence goes on from JAIKWU010000046.1 coordinate 20,452, forward strand.
GGTTCTGAACATCTGCGCCGAGACCAACCGTACGTCGCTCAACACCGATGACTACAAACTTGCCAACCGTAAATACGTGCCCACGACAATGGCCGGAGCAGCCGCACACTTCAACAAGAACCACTACGACAATATCATCACTCGTACCCAGACAGACAGCGGCAACATGAAACTCGGTATCAAATGCACCACCTCTGCCACTGCCTACTGGACGGCCTTCGACAACTTCCGCCTCTACTACTATGGCGACGACGAACTCGCCACAGGCATCAAGGACATCATGGAAGCGAACAGTGAACAGTGGCAAGAACAAAGTACCATTTATGACCTCAGCGGTCGCCGCATCGATGCCACATCGGGCCTTCGAAAGGGAATTTATATCATAAATGGTAAAAAAGTATATGTAAAATAGACGAAGTTTGAAAAAAAAGCGTTATATTTGCAGCGTAATAGTAAGACAGATATTAGTTAGTTTTTATGAATCAACGTAATTCCGATTACTTTTGGTTGGATTAGAAAAGGTGCGAAACCGTGAGGCTTCGCACCTTTTTTGTTTGTATAGACTATGGCTTGGCACTGTAAGGGGCTTCACCAGTCGTGGAACAGTTCGAAGCCGAAACGGAAGCCAAAGCCTTCGTAGCCATGCGGCGAGAAGCCGAAGAATGTGGCTACGGAGCAGAGACGGCTCGTAAATCCATAGCCGAACTCGACAAAGGGGAAATAGTTGCGTACGGCCAGTGCGCTGAAGTAGATTCGCTCGCGTTCGACCATGCGTCCTGCCAAGGGCAGATAACTGAACAGGAGCATCGGCGACTCGTAGGTGACATTGCTGCGGACGTAGTAGTCCGAGGCGTTGTACCAGTCGGTATGAAGCAATTCAAATTCTCCCGTATATTCGTCACGCCATCCGCTGGGAATGTTGTTGCGTCGGAAGTAGGTATAGTCGAGGAAGTAGCGTTCGTTGCCCTTCGACATATAGAAACCCACTCCGCCGCGCAACGAAAGCGTTCGTGTACAGGCCAACGGCTTCACGTAGGCAGCATCAAACTCCATCCGCTCGTACTGCACATGGCTGCCCAGCACGTGGGGAATAGCCTGCTCGTAGTCGGCCGTCAGCACGGGACCACGCTCTCCGCCTGGCTTCCAACGCAGTTCAAGCAGAGCAGCAAACGTGCGATAGACAGACGGTTCGCCCACCTGTGTGAAGGCTTCCGGATGGACCGCACTGCGACGGTGATAGACCAGACCAGTCTCCAGCGACAGGTAACGTGACAAGGCGTGACCGACGGTGAGTTTTGCCGTCAGATTGCGGAAATAGTCGAGGTTCATGCGGTCAAAGTCAATCGTGTCGCCACGATGCAACTCCTTCACACGGTCGAGTACGTCGGAACTGCTGATGTGGTTGCCGTTAGCCAGTTCGGCACGCACGAATCCGTCGCGCCGCAGGTTGAAGTGCCACGTGAGCGGCATGTCGAAATAAATCTGTCGCTGTTTGAACGCATAGCCACCATTGACTTCCCATAGCAGCCTCTTGTTGAGAGTCGGGCGATACATGAAACTCAGGCTCGTGCGATAAATCAGTCCGCGCGAACGGCTGTAGTCGAAGTAAAGGGGGTTGAAAATCGGTCCGATGCACAGGTCGTAACGTTCTGCATTGCCGAACCCTGCATGGATGCGGCTCAGCATGTTATCCTGAATGACGTCCCAGACATCGTCGGCCATTTCCTTCAAGACGGCCTTTCTTCCTTCCGAGGCTTGTTCGGACTGCTCGGGCTGAGGTTCTTCCTCGACAAGAGATTGAGAGACTGTGTCGGCAGCGAGTGAGGCAGAAGTGTTCAGTGGCCTCACCTCGTCCATCAGCCCCATGCTATCAACATCGACAATCGTCGGCGGCAACGTGACGGGCAGATTGCTCAACGTCAAGAAATTTGCATGGATTTTATTGCCCAAAAACCGAAGCGTCACGTCGGCATCGCACCGCTCGGGGCGGAGCGACGCACGCCCCTTCTCTCCCATCGTCACGTCGAGCACATAACTCGCCATGTCGTACTCTCCCGCTATGCGCACCTTCAGCAGGCGGCCGGTGGCACGCTCCACCGACGCCTCGCCTCGCACTAACTGCGTGTTCTTCCGCTTCGGGCGGAAACGAATCAAGGTCAGCACACTGTCAAGAGGTTCTTCGGTGTATCGGTAGAAGCGTCGGTTGGGCGCATGGAAAGGCGACAGCACATGGTCGTCGATGAGTGTCACCCCATAGATGTTGGGCGAGAGCATCGGACGCACATTGTCGGGTACGACGCGGCGACGGTGACGCACGTTGCTCACGTGTACGTGGCGTAGTCGGCCCACCTCTCCTCTGTCTGTGTAACTCACCGTCGAGTACATCTCACCCTGATAGTCACGCTGTTCACCATGCCCGAGGTGAAACATGTCGGGAACCGCCAGCATCGTCGCGTTGCGATGCACGACTTCTGTATGATAGTTCGTATAGACATTCGTCATCAGCGTGTCGGTCGGTAGCCAGCCGTGTCCCGCCTCCGTCTGGGCACGCCGCAGGCTGTCGGGATAGGTCAGCACCCTATCCAGCAACACGTCCTTCTGCGCGGCCATTTCCAAGGAAACGAGCAGCAAGGCACACCATGAGACGATTCGTCCCACACGCTTCATATCCGTCATCTATCCTGCAGGGCGTTTCCCACACCTGCAAACTCTGTTTAATTCTCTTCTCCAAGTGCTTGGAAAAACCACGCTAAGCACTTGGCGTCATCACGCTAAGCACTTGGCGTGAAAACGCCAAGCACTTGGAAAGGAGAAAAAGGTGAGTACGCTGTCAATCCAGATGGAACACCTCCCGAATGGGTACTGTGACGGGGGAGTTGTCAGGATTCGTCTCCATGATGTCGGCCATGTAGGCCCACCATTTCTGCGTGATTTCATCGGCACCCATGTCCTGGCTCGACTGCTCGCCTTCGATTTCCTGATAGCCAAACAGGATGTTCGTGTCGCGGTCCCAGTAGATGCTATAGTTGCCCACACCGGCCTCCTTGATTTGGCGTTTCAGTTCGGGCCAAAGGGCGGCATGACGGCGCTCGTATTCCTCCTCACAGCCAGGCTTGAGGAACATCTTGAAAGCAAAACGTTTCATGCGACTATGCTTGGTATTTAGGCGACACGCCCCAGTCGTTGGGTTCGGGTTTGCTGTCCTGAATGAAGATGAAGATGAAGACAAGGCTCACGATACCGCAGGTACAGGGCGAGAGAAGCATCGTTGCATACCACCATCCGTTGATGTTCACGTCGTGCAGACGGCGAACGGCACAGGAGATGCTGGGCAGGAACAATGCCAGGCCCAAGACACATAAAATGATGTAGCCAACGACGAATCCTGGCGACTGCATCATCACCTGTGTCATTTGGTCTTGAGTCATGTTGGCCATCTTCTCAAGCGGAACATCCACCGAGCCAAGCATGAAGCCGTAGATGACTGTGCTGATGATGAAGTTGATGAGCGTCGGCCACCAATACTCGCTTCGGCGACTGCGTCCGCTGAAGTTGACATAGTTCTTCCAGAACAATTTGTACGACTCCCACATGCCCAACGTGGGTTTTGGCTTCGCACTGAAGACACCTTCCTTCGGACTGCCATCCGTTTCGAAGCGGTGAATGCCGTAAGCCGCAGGGCTGTCGGGCGTGACATTGGGTTGAGGATTCTGAACGTCAGGTTGCACCTGACTGTGTTCGTCTTTGTTGTAGTCCATAATCTTTCTTTTTTTGTGGTTGTGACGCTGCAAAGGTACGATTAAGTGAGCGGAAATGCAAAATAATTTGCAATTTCCCGAACGAAAGTACCTTCGACAGAGTCAAAGGTAAGGAAAAAAAGCGTTCGCTGTTGCAACTCAGTTGCAGAAAATGCAGATTTTCAGACAAAAATGTTTGTGGCCCCGAATTTCTGCCGTAACTTTGCAGCGAAAAACAGAAAAGAACATGAACGAAGTTCTCCATCTCATCAACGAAATGTCACCCTACCTGCTGCTGGGCTTCCTCTTTGCCGGACTGATGCACGCCTTCATTCCGCGCACCATCTACAAGCGTTATCTCTCGGGGCAGAACCTGCGCTCGGTCATCAACGCTGCCCTGCTCGGCATTCCGCTTCCGCTCTGCTCCTGCGGCGTGCTGCCCACGGCGATGTCTCTGCGCAAGGAAGGTGCATCACACAGCGCAGTCGTATCTTTTCTCATTGCCACTCCGCAGACAGGCATCGACTCCATCGTTGCGACCTACTCGCTCATGGGACTTCCTTTCGCCATCATCCGACCGATCGTAGCGTTGGTGACGGCTGTGTTTGGAGGTGTCTTGGTCAATAGCAGACCCACCCTTATGCCCCTCCCTTGTAGGGAGGAGAACAGTCACTCCTGTTGTTGTCATCACGAGGAATTAGTAACCACTCCCCTCCCCACAAGGGAGGGGCAAGGGGGTGGGTCTCGGTCCGTTTGGAGGAGTCTCCTATCAGCCCTCCGCTACGCCTATGTTGACATGGTGAAGGACATCGGCAAGTGGCTTGTCATCGGCCTCATCGTCGCTGCACTGATTACGGTGTTGGTGCCCGACGACTGGTTTGCCATTTTCAAGGACAACACACCGCTGTCGATGCTGCTCGTCCTTGCCATCAGCATCCCCATGTATATCTGTGCGACGGGCAGCATCCCCATTGCCGTCGCACTCATGCTCAAAGGACTCACGCCTGGTGCCGCTCTTGTGCTGCTCATGGCAGGTCCCGCCGCCAACATGGCAAGCATCCTTGTCATCCGCCAGCAACTCGGCACACGCACCCTCATCGCCTATCTCGCCAGCATCATCGCGGGTGCCGTTCTCTTCGGTTTCGGCATCGACTATCTGCTGCCGCGCGAATGGTTCACCTCGGCACTTGTTGCCACGCAAGAATGCCATTCCACAGGCACATGGTTCCAATGGCTCTGCACAGGCCTGCTCACGGCCCTGCTCATCAACGCCTTCGTCTTCCAGCGCAAGAAGAAATGCAGTTGTTGCCATGAGGAAGAAAAGGGCGAAGCAGAAGAATCTTGCTGCTGCCATCAAGAAAAACCTACTGAACACCACCAATGCTGCTGCCATCATGAAGAATGAACTCCTTTCTGCCGAAGCCTTGCTGGAGCACGCTGGTGTACGCGTGACAGCCGTGCGAATCCTGATTCTGAAAGCCATCCGACGTGACTTTCAGAATGCCTTTTCGCTTGCCGACCTCGAGGCTTCTTTGCCTTCTGTCGACCGCAGCACTCTGTTCCGCACCCTCACCACCTTGACCGAGGCACATCTGCTCCACGAAATCGACGACGGAACAGGTGCGCAGAAGTATTGCCTCTGTCATCACGACGACACGCAGCATTGTCCTGGCCACGTCCACCTCACCTGCGTGCGTTGCCACCGCACCTACTGTCTCACCACTGTTGAGATTCCCTCTGTGCCGCTGCCTGAAGGTTTCCTGGCCGAACACGCGGAATATGTTGTGAAAGGAATCTGTGCTGAGTGCGCCAAACAAAAATAGTCCCCTCAAGACTTCGTCTCAAGGGGAACTAAGAAGGGGAATGGGTTGTCGTTATCTGACTCTTACGATGTTGAGCGAATAGGCCGGCACTTCGACGAGGACGCTATTATCCTGTGGCGAAAGCGAGGTTTCGACAGGATAGATGTGGGTTGGAGCCTGAAGCGTATTCTCGTCGGTACCCTTTGCAGAGGCAAGACGGATGACACGTGCCTGCGACGCATTGAAGTTCTTGAGGTCGATGCGAGCCGTTGTGCCGACGCTGCTGGTATTCGTAATCTTCACAATCATTTCGCCAGTCGTTTCGTCGAGCGTGGCCGATGAGAAAATGCCTTCGGCAGTGCTGCGCTTCAATTGGGTGTCAAAGACGAGTTCGTTGTCGAGCCATGCTTTGACGTTGTCGCCAGCCACCTCAACCTTGACGTCGTACCAGCGGCCTTGTTCAATGTGTCCGCGTTTGCCAGCCGTCTGTGTCTTGCTTCCTCCAACGACCTGCTCGATGCCGTGCTGCGTGTTGCCCCAACCACCGAAGTTTACCCAGCAGTAGTTGTCCTGATCGACGTAGTTGAAGACGATGATGAAGCCTTCTGCACCACCATCCTTGCGGGCACGTGTCGTGAAGGTGTAGTGGTCGCTGTCATAGACCTTTGTCTCTACGGCAACGCACTGCTGGCGGCGAGTTTTCTGCTTCACTTCATTGTCCATGATGGCCCATTCGCCATTCACTACTTTGAGGTCGCCTTGCAACTTAAAGGTCGCCTGCGTTTCCCATGTAGCAAAGCCGCATTGGCTCTGCTTCGGTGTTACGGGCACCAGGGTTGTCACGTCGTAGGGGTTGTCCTGCACGACCTTGATGACCTGCGTACCGATGTTCTGCGCCATCAATGCCTGCACGTAGTAGGACGGCGTTCCCATTACGCTTGAAGAAGAGAAACGGATCATGTCGGGACGCCAACGTGCATCGTTCTCGTTGACGAAAATCGGTGCGTAACTGTTCATGGGCACCACGTCGGAGTTGTTCTCCATACCTTGCATATAGACGGCTTCCCCCAGGGCTGCGTTCATGTTGCCGAGGTTGCCGAAGCCCTGTGTCACAGCGTATTCGCCGACATAGATCTTCGAACCTCCACGTTTGTAGGTGTCGTACTTGTGGAAGTTGTTGGCAAACCACGCCGGATTGCGGTAATAGTGCTCGTCGAGCAGTTCAACGCTCTCGTCCGAGTCCCACGTCGGGTCGTCGGTACCCCATGCTGCCACATCGCCGATGAGGTGCATGTTGGGATATTTGGCAAGGATGGCCTTCTTGAACTGCACGAAGCGCTCATAGTAGTGGTCGCTTGTGCCACGCTGTTCAGGCTGGTTGTTCTCGTTACCGATTTCGAGGTATTCGATATTGAAAGGTGCTGGGTGACCATTCTTGGCACGCATCGCACCATACTTCGTGGTGACGTCGCCGTTGGCATATTCCAGCGCAGCCAGTGCCTCGTCAATCCACGGCTGAATCTTGTCGTAAGGAGTCTCGCCACCGTGCCAGATACCGACGTTAACCACATAGAGCGGCTTGGCGCCGAGGTCTTCGGCCATCTGCAGATATTCGTGGAAACCGAGGCCATCGGTCGTGCGATACCCCCAGTTGACGTTCCAGTGGCCTGGACGCTCCTCAATCGGTCCAATCGTACGCTCCCAGCGGAAGGCATTGTCGGGCGTACCTTCGCCCTCGACGAAGCAGCCGCCTGGGAAGCGCATGAACTTCGGATGCATATTGTAGAGCATCTGCATGAGGTCGGGACGGAGTCCGTTCTCACGGTTGCGGAAGGTCGGCGGGAACAGGCTGACGACATCAAGGTCGAGCGTGCCTTTTCCGTCGAAGACGAGGGCAAATTCGGCCTGCGGGTCGTTCGCGTCGGCCTTCAATCGTGCCTGCACCTTGTTCCAGTCTTTGGAAACGATAGTCTGTACCTGTGTCGTCGCATAGACTGTGCTGCCGTCCTTGCTGCGCAACTGGGCGGTGATGTTACCCTTGTACTGGCCCTTGAGCCAGAGTGAAAGTTTGTATTCCCTGCCTTGTACGGCATTGATGCCCCAGAAACCTTCGTTGACAAGGCAGACAGGACGTGCCGTGCCGTCGAGCGTCAGTTCGAGCGCATGACCTTGTGCGGCGTTCAGCAGTTTAACCTTCTTCGACGGCTCGATGAGTTGAGCCTTGATGCCCTCACCCTCCGTACGCCAGAACTCCATGTCGGCAGGAGCACGGAAACGGCGTCCGTCCTCGAACGAACGGTTGCGAATCAGTTCGGCATAGATGCCACCGTCGGCCGCATGGTTGATGTCTTCGTAGAAAATGCCATAGTGAGTCGGGCTCACCTTCGGTCCGCGCTGCGAGGCATCGACAGTCACGATGACCTGCGCAGTGGCTGTCACTGCACACCATGTCGCAGCTGCCAGCAAAGTTGTTTTCAGTTTCATAAAAAAGTATTAGTAATTGTGTTATGAAAGATTTTCTTGGCCGTTGCTTTTGCACTGCAAAGATAGCACAAAAAAAGCAGAGAAACTATCATTTTCATTTCAAAATCTATCACAAACCAACCAAAAGTCAGTCCGTCAGGACAAAGATAACACATTTTACTCAAGATTCTTGCATAATCGAAGAAAAAACGCATAAAACTTTGCAAAGCGTCGGTTTTTGTGTACTTTTGCAGCAGTTTTTGAATACGACTCCAAGCACTTGGCGTTCGAACGCTAAGCACTTGGCGTAATCACGCCAAGCACTTGGAATACATTTTTTACTATTCAATATCACGATTTACAGTTATGCGCATCACCATCAAAATAGGCAGCAACGTGCTGACACGCCCCGACGGTTCGCTCGATGCCACACGGCTCTCGGCACTCGTTGACCAAGTGGCCGAACTGCGACGCCGCGGCACAGAGGTCGTCATGGTGTCGTCAGGAGCCGTGGCTTGCGGACGCAGTGTGCTGGCCCACCGTCAGGACCTGCAAACCAAGGACACGGTTGACGAACGCCAGTTGTTCAGTGCCGTCGGACAGGCCAAACTCATCGACCGCTATTACGAACTGTTCCGTGAACAAGGCATCACGGTCGGACAGGTACTGACGATGAAGGAGAACTTTGCCTCGCCCGAAGCCTACCACACGCAACAGAACTGCATGGAGGTGATGCTGCAGAACGGTGTCATCCCCATCATTAACGAGAACGACACGGTCTGCGTCACCGAACTGATGTTTACCGATAACGATGAACTCTCTGGCTTAGTGGCACGCATGATGGAGTGCCAGCGACTCATTATCCTCTCGAACATCGACGGCCTCTACACGGGGCATCCCGCCGACCCGCAGTCGCAACTCATTCGCCGCGTGCAGCCTGACAACGACCTGCGGCACGTCATCTCGACAGAGAAATCCAGTGCTGGCCGTGGCGGCATGGAATCTAAATACCATATCGCTACCGAGACTGCCAGTAACGGCATCGAGGTCATCATCGCCAACGGCAAGCGACCCGACATCCTGCTACACCTTGCCGACAGCACCGAAACGGTGCCGTGCACCGTATTCATCGCAACACCTCGCCCATGATTACTCCCCTACTCCAATCAGCCCGCGAAGCCTCCTTCGCCCTCGCCCAAATGAGCGAGGATGCCATCAACGACATCCTTCGTAAAGTGGCAGACGCCATCGTCGCACATACCGACCAACTCCTCGCTGCCAACCAGCACGACCTCGACCGCATGGACCCGCAGAGTCCGCTCTACGACCGTCTGCGACTCACACCCGAGCGCGTCGCAGCCATCGCCGACGACATGCGACATGTGGCGACTCTGCCCTCACCGCTCGGTCGGCAACTCAGCCACACAGTCCTCCCCAATGGCCTCGACCTCGAGCGAGTCAGCGTGCCCTTCGGCGTCGTTGGTGTGGTCTATGAGGCCCGCCCCAACGTCACCTTCGACGTCTTTGCTCTCTGCCTCAAATCAGGCAACGCCTGTGTCCTGAAAGGCGGCAAGGATGCCGACGAAACCAATCGGACGGCGGTCAGCATCATACAACAGACCCTCCCCCATCCCGTTGTTCTTCTCCCCTCCACCCACGAAGCCACAGCCGAACTGCTCCACGCACGCGGACTGGTTGACCTCATCATTCCGCGCGGAGGACGTCGCCTCATCGACTTCGTGCGCGATGAAGCCACCGTTCCTGTCATCGAGACGGGTGCCGGCGTCTGTCACGCCTACTTCGACTGCGACGGTGACTTGGAAAAAGGTGCCCGCATCGTCAACAACGCAAAGACACGCCGTGTCTCCGTCTGCAATGCACTCGACTGTCTGCTCGTCCATCACCAACGTATCGCCGACCTCCCCGCCCTGCTCCGTCCTTTACAGCAAAGTCAGGTCATCGTCCATGCTGACCCGCTGGCCTTCACCTATCTCACCGAACACGAAGGATACCCCGCGCGTCTGCTCCGCATGGCCACGGCCGACACCTACGGAACAGAGTTCATGGACTATGCCATGGCCCTGCATATCGTCGCCGACACCGACGATGCCCTTTGCCACATCCGCCAGTACGGCTCGGGCCACAGCGAATGCATCATCACCGAGAACCCGGCCACTGCCGACCGTTTCCTCCGTTCGGTCGATGCCGCCTGTGTCTATCACAACGCCCCGACCTCCTTCACCGACGGCGCCCAGTTCGGTCTCGGTGCTGAAATAGGCATCTCGACCCAGAAACTCCATGCCCGCGGTCCCATGGCTCTCGAAGCCCTCACCACCTACAAATGGATTGTCCGCGGCAACGGCCAAGTCAGACCAAAATAGGATTCTCTGAACACAACTGATTCCAATGTTTCGGACACAAAAAAGCGCAGCATCCACATGGAGTGAATGCTGCGCTTTTAGTGCCTTTCGGCTTCGTTTAGTTGTTGCTATACGAAGCGAAGGCGGATGTGGGGTCGAAGGTCGGGCGATGGGCCTCGAGGTATTCTTCCTTCGAACCTACGATAATCTTGTCGAAGTCGCGCAGACCTGTACCGGCAGGGATGAGGTGACCGCAGATGACGTTCTCCTTCATACCTACGAGCGGGTCGCTCTTGCCTGAGATGGCTGCCTCGTTGAGCACCTTCGTCGTTTCCTGGAAGGAGGCTGCCGACATGAAACTCTTTGCACCGAGAGCAGCGCGAGTGATACCCTGCAGGATCTGCGTGGCCGTTGCAGGAACGGCATCGCGTGTCTGCACCTGCTTGAGGTCGCGGCGCTTGAGCATGGAGTTCTCGTCGCGCAGTTTGCGAGCGGTAACAATCATACCAGCCACCATCGTCTCGCTGTCGCCAGCGTCGATGACTACCTTCTTACCCCAGATACGATCGTTCTCTTCAACAAAGTCAAGTTTATCGACGATGTTGCCTTCGATGAAGCGTGTGTCGCCTGGTTCTTCAATCTGAACGCGGCGCATCATCTGACGCACGATGATTTCAAAGTGCTTGTCGTTGATGCTCACACCCTGCAGACGATAGACGTCCTGCACCTGGTTGACGATGTATTCCTGTACGGCTGTGGGACCCTTGATGTTCAGGATGTCGGCTGGAGTGACAGCACCGTCGGAAAGCGGCGTTCCGGCACGCACGTAGTCGTTCTCCTGAACCAGAATCTGCTTCGACAGGGGCACGAGGTACTTGCGAACGTCGCCCACTTTCGAGGTGAGGATGATTTCACGATTACCGCGCTTAACCTTACCCATCGTGACTTCGCCGTCGATTTCTGCAACGATGGCAGGGTTCGACGGGTTGCGTGCCTCGAAGAGTTCGGTCACACGTGGCAGACCGCCCGTGATATCGCCGGCCTTGCTGACGGCACGCGGAATCTTGATGAGGATGTCACCGACCTTGAGTTTTTCGCCATCTTCGACAGCAATGTGACCGCCGATGGGGAAGTTGTAGGTACGGAGCACTTCACCATTTTCGTCAAGAATGTGGCAGACTGGCACAAGTGCCCTGTCGCGAGATTCTGTGACGATGAGTTCGCGCAGGCCGGTCGTTTCGTCCTGCTCGACGCGATAGGTCACACCTTCCTGAACACCTTCAAACTGTGCCTTACCTTCAAACTCGGTCACAATCACAGAGTTGAACGGATCCCAGTTGGCAATGACAGTGTCCTTCTCGACGATGTCGCCGTCGCCGAAGAAAAGGTTGGCTCCGTAGGGAACAGGAACGGTGGACATGGCGATGCCCGTGTTGATGTCAACGAAACGAAGTTCTGCCAGACGACCGACCACAATCTTAGCGTTGGGATTCTCGTCGGTAGGACGGTCGATGGTGCGGAGTTCTTCAAACTCGAGGCGGCACTTGTTCTTAGCAACAATCTGTGCATTGGTCACGGCGTTACCTGCGACACCACCAGCGTGGAAGGTACGCAGGGTCAACTGTGTACCAGGTTCACCAATGGCCTGTGCAGCGATGACACCGACTGCTTCGCCTTTCTGTACCATGCGAGCCGTAGCAAGGTTGCGTCCGTAGCACTTCATGCAGACGCCGTGCTTCGATTCACAAGTGAGGACTGAGCGGATTTCAACGCTCTCGATGCCGCACGACTCGATTTCAGCAACGACGCTCTCAGTGATTTCCTCGCCCGAAGCGACGATGAGGTCGCCAGTGTGCGGATTCACAATGTCGTGAACGCTGACGCGGCCAAGGATGCGTTCGCCAAGGCTGGCAACAACGCGGTCGCCGTCCTTGAGAGCCGTGCAGATGAGTCCGCGGAGCGTTCCGCAGTCTTCTTCTGTGATGATGACGTCATGGCTGACATCGACGAGACGACGAGTCAGATAACCGGCATCGGCAGTCTTCAAGGCGGTGTCAGCAAGACCCTTACGGGCTCCGTGCGTAGAGATAAAGTACTCCAGCACAGACATGCCTTCCTTGAAGTTCGATAGAATCGGGTTTTCGATGATGTTGGCATCGTCGGCACCTGCTTTCTGCGGCTTGGCCATCAGACCACGCATACCAGCCAACTGTGCAATCTGATCTTTCGAACCACGCGCACCAGAGTCGAGCATCATAAAGACTGCATTGAAGCCTTGGTCGGCCTCCGTCATCTGCTTCAGCAAGGTCTCCTTCAACTGGTCGTTCACCTTGGTCCAAGTGTCGATGACCTGTTGGTAGCGGTCCTTGTCTGTAATCAGACCGAAGGCGTAGTTCTGTTGAATTTCATCGACTTTGTCGTGACCCTGCTGAACGATGCTTTCTTTTTCGGCTGGGATGATGATGTCGTCAAGCACGAAACTCAGACCGCCCTCGTATGCCTTTCGGTAGCCGAGGTTCTTGATGCCGTCGAGGAATTCGCAGGCGCGTGCCATACCGACAGTCTTGATGACCTTGGTGATGACTTTCTTCAACGACTTCTTACCGATGACCTCGTTGACAAAGCCTACTTCTTCGGGCACAATCTCGTTGATGATGATGCGGCCGACGGTGGTCTCGACGATGTGGCGGACATAGTTCCCGAACTCATCAATGTCGTTGACCATACACTTAATCGGTGCGTGAACATCAACGCGGCCTTCGTTGAAAGCAATGATGGCTTCTTCGGGACCATAGAAGGTGATACCTTCACCCTTAGCACCTGGACGTATCTTAGAGATGTAGTAAAGTCCGAGCACCATGTCCTGCGACGGAACCGTGATGGGATCGCCGCTGGCAGGTGACAGGATATTGTGCGACTGCAACATGAGCAGTTGGGCCTCAAGAATCGCCTCATTGGAGAGGGGAAGGTGGACAGCCATCTGGTCACCGTCGAAGTCGGCGTTGAAGGCCGTACATGCGAGTGGATGGAGTTGAATGGCCTTACCCTCAATCATCTTCGGCTGGAAGGCCTGGATACCCAGACGGTGAAGTGTCGGGGCACGGTTGAGGAGCACGGGATGTCCCTTCATCACATACTCGAGAATGTCCCAGATGACATCGTCGCGACGGTCAACGATTTTCTTCGCTGACTTCACGGTCTTGACGATACCGCGTTCAATGAGTTTGCGGATAATGAAGGGTTTGTACAGTTCGGCAGCCATCAGTTTCGGCAGACCGCACTCGCCCATCTTCAGTTCTGGACCTACGACGATAACGGAACGTGCAGAGTAGTCAACACGCTTACCGAGCAGGTTCTGACGGAAACGTCCTTGCTTGCCTTTGAGCGAGTCGGAAAGTGACTTGAGCGGGCGGTTGCTCTCGGACTTTACAGCCGATGCCTTGCGGGAGTTGTCGAAGAGGCTATCGACGGCCTCCTGCAACATGCGCTTCTCGTTGCGAAGAATGACTTCGGGTGCCTTGATTTCGATGAGTCGCTTCAGGCGGTTGTTACGGATGATGACACGACGATAAAGGTCGTTAAGGTCGCTCGTAGCAAAACGTCCACCATCCAGCGGCACAAGCGGACGGAGATCCGGCGGCGTGACGGGGATGTTATGCAGTACCATCCACTCGGGTTTATTGCGACCACGAGAGGAACGGAAAGCCTCAACGACTTGCAGACGCTTGAGCGATTCTGTTTTGCGCTGCTGCGAACCGTCCTGATTGGCACGGTCGCGGAGTTCGTAACTGAGTTTGTCGAGGTCGACACGCTTGAGCATATACTCGATGGCCTCAGCACCCATCATGGCAATGAACTTGTCGGGGTCGTCGTCAGGCAGTTGCTGGTTGCCTTCGGGCAGACGGTCAACGACGTTCCAGTACTCTTCCTCAGACAGCAGGTCGAGGTCTTCGAGTCCTTCGTCGAGATTGGCGGCTGCACCCGTCTGAATAATGATGTAGCGCTCGTAGTAGATGACTGCATCGAGTTTCTTGGTGGGCATACCGAGCAGATAACCGATTTTGTTCGGCAGCGAACGGAAATACCAGATATGAGCCACGGGCACAACCAGTCCGATGTGTCCTGTGCGCTCACGGCGTACCTTTTTTTCAGTCACTTCGACACCGCAACGGTCGCAGACGATGCCTTTGTAACGGATGCGCTTGTACTTTCCACAGTGGCACTCGTAGTCCTTGGTCGGACCGAAGATGCGTTCGCAGAACAGACCGTCGCGCTCTGGCTTATAGGTACGATAGTTGATGGTCTCAGGCTTGAGAACCTCTCCATAGGAGTTTTCGAGAATTTCCTCTGGCGAGGCAAGACCAATCGTTATCTTGGTGAAATTAGTCTTTGTCTTGGTTTCTTTCTTAAAAGCCATCTTTTTCGATTTTTTATAATGTTGTTGCCCACGGTATCGGGGCTTGGATGAAAGATATTCTCTCTTGCTTGCAGCGATGGCGCAGTTTGCTTTGGTTTCATCTTAAGCGTTACCGAATTTGCACTGCTGTACGGATTGATTTGCACTGTGCCGCCACTGGAGGCAAAGCACAAAAAATAAATCGTCGTTTCGGAGTGCATTCAGGAACAGGGTACCAGAGCCTGCGCTACCATCTACTCAAGCGTCACGCTGAGACCGAGTCCGCGAAGTTCGTGGAGCAGTACGTTGAGCGATTCGGGAATGCCCGGGGTCGGCATCGTGTCGCCCTTGACGATGGCTTCGTAAGCCTTCGAGCGGCCTGTCACGTCGTCTGACTTGATGGTAAGGATTTCCTGAAGCACATGGGAAGCACCAAATGCCTCAAGTGCCCATACCTCCATCTCACCAAAACGCTGTCCACCGAACTGAGCCTTACCACCAAGCGGCTGCTGAGTGATGAGCGAGTACGGACCGATAGAACGTGCGTGCATCTTGTCCTCAACCATGTGACCCAGTTTCAGCATGTAGGTCACACCCACCGTAGCGGGCTGGTCGAACCGAAGGCCCGTTTCACCATTGTAGAGGTAAGTACGCCCGTAACGAGGCAGACCAGCCTTGTCGGTCCATTCGCAGAGGTCTTCGAGGTGGGCACCGTCAAAAATTGGCGTTGCGAACTTCACACCCAACTTCTGACCGGCAGCACCCAATACAGCCTCAAAAATCTGGCCGATGTTCATTCGAGAAGGCACACCAAGCGGGTTCAGAACGATGTCAACTGGCGTGCCATCCTCAAGGAACGGCATGTCTTCCTGACGAACCACCTTCGACACGATACCCTTGTTTCCGTGACGACCGGCCATCTTATCGCCGACACCAATTTTACGCTTCTTGGCAATGTAAACCTTTGCCATCTGGATGATGCCCGAGGGTAGTTCGTCACCAATCGTGAGAGCAAACTTCTTGCGTTTCAGTTCGGCATCCAGAATCTTGTATTTCTTCAGATAGTTGATGACCAGTTCGCGGATCAGCGTATTGGAGTGCTCATCCTTCGTCCATCCACTCAGTTGGACAGATGTGTAGTCAAGGTTCTCAAGCGTAGCCTTGCTGAACTTAGCACCAGTTGGAATGATTTCTGCACCCATGTAGTCCTTGACTCCTTGCGATGTCTTTCCACGGGTCAACTTCTGCAACTTATCTATGAGAATAGCCTTGAAATCTTCCACCTTGTCCTGGAACTCAGCATCAATCTTCGGGAGTTCCTGACGGTCGCGATTCTTATCAGCACGCGTCTTGATGGCCTTCGAAAAGAGTTTCTTGTCGATGACTACACCACTGAGCGACGGCGTAGCCTTGAGTGAAGCGTCTTTCACATCGCCAGCCTTGTCGCCGAAGATGGCACGGAGCAGTTTCTCCTCTGGCGACGGGTCGGACTCGCCCTTCGGCGTAATCTTACCAATCAGAATGTCACCAGGTTCGATGCGAGCACCCACACGAACAATACCATTTTCGTCGAGGTCCTTTGTGGCATCCTCGCTCACGTTCGGGATGTCCGAGGTCAACTCCTCGACACCACGCTTTGTCTCACGTACTTCAAGTGCAAACTCATCGACGTGAACAGATGTCAGAATGTCTTCACGGACGACACGCTCGTTCAGCACAATGGCATCTTCGTAGTTGTAACCCTTCCAAGGCATGTAAGCCACAAGCAGGTTGCGACCAAGAGCCAACTCACCGTCGGCTGTAGCATAACCTTCAGTCAGGATGTCGCCCTTCTTCACTCGCTGTCCACGCTCACAAAGCGGACGCAGGTCGATGGTCATGTTCTGGTTCGTGCGGCGGAATTTCGGTAACTTATACTCTTTGACAGCAGGCTCGAAACTTACAAACTCCTCGTCTTCAGTACGGTCGTAGAGAATACGAATCGTCGTCGCATCAACATATTCGACAACACCATCGCCTTCGGCGGTAATCATCGTGCGAGAATCTTCGCACACCTGACGCTCGATGCCGGTGCCAACAATCGGAGCCTCTGTGCGGAGCAAAGGTACAGCCTGACGCATCATGTTCGATCCCATGAGTGCACGGTGGGCGTCATCGTGTTCCAGGAAAGGAATAAGGGCAGCAGCAATAGAAGCAATCTGCTGAGGAGCCACATCGACCAGGTTCACCTGTGCTGGCGGAACCACGGGATAGTCGGCATCCTTACGGCACTTAACCACCTTACGGATGAAGTGGCCGTCCTCGGTCAACGGAGCATTACCCTGACCGATAATCAGACCTTCTTCCTCCTCTGCCGACATATAGACAATGTGATCGGGGTTAATATCGACCACGCTGTCCTCTACCTTACGGTATGGAGTCTCAATGAAGCCGAGACTATTGATCTTTGCATATACGCAAAGAGAAGAAATCAGACCGATGTTCGGACCTTCAGGCGACTCAATCGGGCACAGACGGCCATAGTGAGTGTAGTGAACGTCACGAACTTCGAAGCCAGCACGTTCACGAGACAGACCGCCAGGACCGAGGGCTGACAGACGACGTTTGTGCGTAATCTCAGCCAGAGGGTTGGTCTGATCCATGAACTGTGAAAGAGCGTTCGTACCGAAGAAAGAATTGATAACGGAAGAAATCGTCTTCGCGTTTATCAGGTCGGTCGGAGTGAACACCTCATTGTCGCGTACATTCATGCGTTCGCGGATGGTGCGGCTCATACGTGCCAAACCTATGGCGAACTGATTAGAGAGTTGTTCGCCGACGGTACGCACGCGGCGGTTGCTCAAATGGTCAATATCATCGACGACTGCCTTTGAGTTAGCCAGTTCGACAAGATACTTGATAATTTCAATAATGTCTTCCTTCGTCAGGACACGCACATCGGGGTCGGTGTCAAGGCCCAACTTCTTATTGATGCGATAACGGCCCACATCGCCCAAGTCGTAACGCTTCTCCGAGAAGAAAAGATTGTTGATGACTTCGCGAGCGCTTGCGTCATCTGCAGGGTCTGCATTACGCAACTGACGGTAAATATAGACGACAGCCTCTTTTTCAGAGTTGCTAGGGTCTTTCTGAAGTGTATTGAAAATAATGGAATAATCAGAAGTGTTCGATTCGTCGTGATGCACAAGAATGTACTCGACACCCGTATCGAGAATCATCTGAATATGTTCTTCCTCGAGGACGGTCTCGCGGTCGATAATCATTTCATTGCGCTCAATCGAAACAACTTCACCAGTTTCCTCATCCACAAAGTCCTCAAGCCAGGACTTCAGGACACGAGCAGCCAACTTACGGCCCAGCATCTTTTTCAGGTTGGCCTTCGTTGCTTTCACCTCCTCTGCAAGGTTGAAAATACGCAGGATGTCTTTATCCGATTCAAAACCGATGGCACGAAGCAACGTCGTTACAGGAAGTTTTTTCTTACGATCGATATAAGCATACATCACGTCGTTGATGTCGGTCGCAAACTCAATCCACGAACCCTTGAAAGGAATGATTCGGGCTGAGAACAATGGCGTACCATTGGCATGGACGCTGGAACCAAAAAATACACCAGGAGAACGGTGCAACTGAGAAACAACGACACGCTCTGCTCCGTTGATGACAAACGTTCCGTTGTCAGTCATGTAAGGAATGGGACCCAGGAACACGTCCTGAATGACAGTGTCAAAGTCCACATGGTCGGGGTCGTCGCACGTCAGTTTCAGTTTAGCCTTGAGCGGAACACTATAGGTTAGGCCACGCTCCAAACACTCCTCAATGGAATAACGAGGGGCGTCAATGTAATAATCCAAGAACTTGAGTTCAAAGTTGTTGCGAGTATCCTGAATCGGGAAATTCTCGGCAAACACCTTGTAGAGTCCGTCGTTCTTACGCTTCTCCGGCGGCGTGTCCAACTGGAGAAAGTCACGGAATGACTTTAATTGTACGTCGAGAAAGTCAGGATATGGCACCGGATTCTTGACGCTCGAAAAGTCAACTCGATTGTTTACGATTTTTGACATCTCTGTGATATTGTACGTTGATACTTAATTATACGATGATAAGAGAGCCATTCAGCATCTCTTGACAAGCGGTATGTCTCCATGAAGACACAAAAAGGTTAAGAACCCTCTACCAGAGGATTCTTAACCAAAAGGTATGTGTCAGGATGAGTGATTACTTGACCTCAACCTCAGCGCCAGCAGCCTCGAGGGCAGCCTTTAGGGCGTCAGCAGTAGCCTTGTCAACACCTTCCTTCACATTGGTAGGAGCAGCGTCAACGAGGTCCTTTGCTTCCTTCAGACCGAGACCACAAGACTCCTTCACAGCCTTAACGACTTGGAGTTTTGCAGCACCTGCGCTCTTCAGAACAACATCGAACGATGTCTTTTCCTCAGCAGCGGCTTCGCCACCTGCAGCAGGACCAGCAGCAACAGCAACAGCTGCAGCGGCGGGCTCGATTCCATACTCTTCCTTGAGGAGAGCCTTCAGTTCACTTACTTCCTTTACTGTCAAATTAACTAATTCTTCAGCAATAGCTTTAATGTCTGCCATTTTTTCGTAATTTTTAATGGTTATTGTTTTTGTTTTAATTCTTGTTTTGGAAATTAATTCCTACGCCATATTAAGCGTTTTTCGCTTCAATTGCATCGAGGAGACCATGGATGGACGTACCGCCGTCTATAGCGGACAGAACACCATTGATAGGACCTTCGAGAGCAGCAACAACCTCGGCAATGAGTTCGTTCTTGCTCTTGATGGCACAGAGAGCATCAAGGTTCTCAGCGCCTACGTAGATGCTTTCCTCAGCATAAGCAGCCTTCAGTGACGGCTTGTCGCCATTTGCCTTGGCAAACTTCTTAATGAGTTTCGCAGGTACGTTTGCCGTCTGGCAGAACATGACACCGGTGACACCCTTAAGGCAGGGAACCAATGCACTGTAATCGCCATCCAATTTCTCAAGTGCCTTCTCAAACAGAGTGTTCTTCACAACCTGAAGTTTTACTTCCTGCTTGAAGCACTCGCGACGAAGAGCACTGGTCGTTGCGCTGTCGAGGGCAGTGACGTCAACGAGGTAGAAATGAGCGTACTCGTTGAGGGTCTCTACGAATTGATTGATAAGTAAGCTTTTATCTTCTTTCTTCATGATTTCTCTATTTTGGATTATTCAACAGATTTCGGGTCAATCTTGACACCTTTACTCATTGTAGTTGAAAGATAAATGCTCTTGATATAGGTGCCCTTTGCAGTGGCAGGCTTCAACTTGATAATCGTATTGATGAATTCCTGGGCGTTCTCTTTAATCTTCTCAGCGTCGAACGACACCTTTCCGATTGAAGCGTGAACGATACCAGTCTTGTCAACCTTGAAGTCAATCTTACCCTGCTTCACTTCACGGACAGCCTTCGCAACGTCCATGGTTACAGTACCACTTTTAGGGTTAGGCATGAGGCCACGAGGACCGAGCACACGACCCAGGGCACCGATTTTACCCATGCACGACGGCATCGTGATGATGACATCGACATCGGTCCAACCACCCTTGATCTTCTCAATATACTCGTCAAGACCTACATAGTCAGCACCGGCTTCCTTTGCTTCAGTCTCCTTGTCGGAAGTGCAAAGGCAAAGCACGCGTACTTCCTTACCTGTTCCGTTGGGAAGTGACACCACGCCACGAACCATCTGATTTGCCTTGCGGGGGTCAACACCCAGTCGCATATCGATATCAACCGAAGCATCAAACTTCGTGAAGGTGATTTCCTTCACCAAAGCCGAAGCCTCACTTAAAGTGTAGGCCTTCCCTGCTTCAATCTTATCAGCAACTAATTTCTGGTTTTTTGTCAGTTTACTCATAATTCTTTGAAGATTTTAGTTATCCAGGGAAATCGCCTTTCACTTTGATACCCATACTACGCGCTGTACCAGCAACCATGCGCATGGCTGATTCAATGGTAAAGCAATTCAAATCAGGCATCTTATCTTCTGCGATAGCCTTGATTTCATCCCAGGTTACTTCTGCTACCTTCGAGCGGTTAGGTTCCGAAGAACCTTTCTTGGCCTTCGAGATTTCCAAGAGCTGCACGGCAGCAGGAGAAGTCTTGATGACGAAATCGAATGACTTATCAGCATAGTAAGTGATAACGACAGGCAATACCTTGCCGGCCTTATCCTGAGTTCTGGCGTTGAACTGCTTGCAAAAATCCATGATATTGATACCCTTGGAACCAAGAGCTGGTCCCACTGGAGGTGATGGATTTGCAGCGCCACCTTTAATCTGTAATTTGATTAATCCAGCAACTTCTTTTGCCATTTTTGTTCTTAATTTTATTGATTAACACGATAAAAGAATAATGCAGCGTAACATCAACATTATTCCTTTTCAACTTGTCCATAACTGAGCTCGAGCGGTGTCACACGCCCGAAAATCTTAACCGACACCTTGAGTTTCTGTTTGTCAGAGTTCACTTCTTCAACCACTCCATTGAAACCACTGAAAGGTCCATCAACCACGCGGACTGATTCGCCTACCAGATAGTCTATCTGCAGTGTCTGAGAAACGTCCTCCGAGCCTGCATCAACACCGAGCATACGATTGATTTCTGCCTGACGAAGGGGAGACGGATTGTCTGTTCCGCCAAGGAATCCGAGCACGCCTGGGGTATTGCGAAGCATGTGAGGGATTTCGCCGATGAGCATTGCCTCTACCAACACGTAGCCTGGAAGCATATTCACTTCCTTGACGACACGCTTATTACGTACCATCTGTTCAACTCGTTTGATAGGGATAAGCACTTGAGGTACGTACTTTTCATAGTGGTGGTTCTTCATGTCAAGTTCGATGTATTCCTTGACTTTCTGTTCCTTTCCACTGATGGCTTTCAGTACATACCAATGCATTTCTTTCACTTCCATGTCTCTTCCCTCCTTTTAGTTAAAGAGTGAATAAACAAGTTTCATGAACTGCTCGAACACGGAATCCATCGCGAAGACAATCAAGGCGATGATGATGGAAGCTGTTAAAACCATCACCGCACTGCTTGTCAACTCTTTTCTTGTTGGCCAAGTCACCTTGTGAACAAGTTCATCGTAGGATTCTTTGCAATATGTAATAACACTTTTGAACATAATTCAAACTTTTTGCACGGGAAGAGAGGCTCGAACTCCCGACACCTGGTTTTGGAGACCAGTGCTCTGCCAACTGAGCTATTCCCGTGGATAAGTTGGCTCTCCGATTGAAACCAATCAAAGAGCCAACCATTGATTGTATTTC
>JAIKWU010000055.1 GCA_024684455.1 Bacteroidaceae bacterium
GACACGTCAAAAACGCCCTCAAAGCACGTCAAAAAGACATTTAAACAGCTAAATATGAAAAAATAATTTGAAACGAATCATCATTTTTCTTCCAAAAATTGCATGGTTTTGACCAAAAACAGCCTCAAAATAGCAGTAAAATGGGTGTTTTATAAATAATGTATGAAAATCGCCTCCCAAACTTCGTCAGATTACAGCATTTCTGACGAAATGCAACACATTTAACCAGCCTTTCTCCCAAAAACTGCCATTTTTCGTGGGCAAAATCACATGTCTAAAACTGCCTTTTTGTTTGTGGGCATAAATAAATTGTCTTTCAACCGCAACAACCGTAACAAGCGTAACAACCGTAACAAGCGTTTTCAAGAGATAAGGAAAAGCCCCTTTTTGTTCTTTCGCCCCTTGACTGTCGTCGGCCTATGGTTCAGTGCTTTTAACCGGACAGCAATATAATTATTTAATCTTTGGCAATAATATAGCAGTTGGCATGATGAAAGCCTGAAAGGCTGGAAAGAATACAGGCGGGGGTATAACCCCCGTAAAGAAAACATCGCAACAACTAAGTGCTGAAAGCACGACAGAACATCAGAAATCTCTCCACCCTTTCAGGGTTCCGTTTACCGCTCGTACTGGTTACGGGGGTTCCACCCCCGCCTATGTTCTTATCAGGCTTTCAGCCTTCATCTTTACTCGCCTTAGCTCTTTCAACTAACCAAAAAGCGTGCCAACTGCTATATCATTTCGTAATCTTTATAGTTCAAGGAACTACGGCAGCCTGTTCTTGAACTTCACAAACTGTTCGCCCTCAGTCTCTCCGAGGGCAAGCAGGATGTTATAGATGGCCTGGGCATGCATGAGGCGAATCTTGCCGGTAAGCTCCAACTGCCCGAACCGCATCAGCAGCCGGCGAGCCTCCTTCTCTGACTCCTGGCTCAAGGCACCACTCTCCTTCTCCTCCAGCAGGCGGTCGCTTGTAGCAGCAAGCATCCGAATCCGCTTGTAGGCACGCGATGTATAGGATGAGGACTGGCTGTCGGAGACTTTGGCAAAGGCCAGGAGCTGGATGTCGTCGGCTGGAATCTTGGGGGTTCTGACGGCAAGGACATCACCAAGCGGCACTATGACACGTCCGCCATCATGGCCCTTCACGCTCTCCAAGATGCCCTTTATGCCTGCAAAACTGCCATCGATGACGCTAACGATGTCGCCCACCATCAAATCCTTGCTTGTCGGCACGAAGTACTCCACCTCTCCATCCATCATCTGGATGGCAAGACGCATCATCTGCACCTCAGAATCAGGGATATAGATGCACCCCGTGGGCGAGGAAGCAGGGTGAAGGAAGCGGAGGGAGGCGTCGAAGGGAGGGCCTTGCCTCAACCTTAGGATGTCTTCCTTTGTTGCTTTGATGAAGATATAGTTGCCAGCAATGAGCCTCTTACGCTCTATGGCTTTGTCATCCACAATGATGCGTGTCACGTCGAGCGGCACGAAATAGTCGAGGATGCCTGTCTTCAGGCTTTCTTTCTTTGCGGTTTCCAAGTCGTCGAGGATGTTGGCATCGCCCGTGTTGCTGTACATCACAAGCCAGTCTGTCGGCTGATTGTTCTCGGTTAAAGTGTCGGTATTAGTGTTCATTTTTATGCATTCCGATTGCAAATTTAGCAAAAAGAATCCAAACTTCCAAATGAAATGGGAAATATCTTTGCCTTTAGACAGAAAGAAAGCCCCTCTTTGCACTATTTACACATTTTTTTCTTGTTTTTGCTTTGAAGTGAGCGAAAATAATACTACCTTTGCAAGGCATTATGTGTATTAATGATAAAAAACAATAACACAGAAACTGAAATATGAAGAAGATTGTACTCCTTGCTTTTGCTTTCATCGTGGCATTCGCCGACGTTTTTGCTCAGAGTGAATATCGCGAAGTGTCCGGCATCTACTGTGGCGGCCATATCCGTCGTGGTCGCCCTGGCACCATCACGAAGCTCCGCAATTCGGGCTTCACCTATGTCATCCTCTTCAACGTGGATGTCAAGCCCGATGGCACGCTCACTACCGATGGCGACACCATCTGCTACCGGGGCGAATATGTCTTCCAAAAGACGAACCCCTACTATCAGCAGGACATCGCCAACCTCAAGACGGAGCCCACCAGCATCACACGCGTGGAAATCTGCATCGGCGGCTGGGGAAACGGCTCGTACGGCAACATCAGGAACCTCATCAATGCGAACGGTACTGGCTCTAACACGATGCTCTACAAGAACTTCAGAGCGCTCAAGCAGGCCGTGCCCGAGATAGACGCCGTGAACAACGACACGGAGCAGGACTACGACGCCGACTCGGCTGCCAAGTTCCACCTCATGATGTACAGACTGGGGTACAAGACGACGTTTGCGCCCTACACAGCTTATAACTACTGGACGAGCCTCAACAACAAGATACGTGCTCAGGAGCCTGATGCCGTGGACCGCGTGATGGTGCAATGCTACGACGGCGGAGCCTACAACCTGAACCAAGTGGGCAGCTGGAACTTCACAGGCGTCAGCGAACGCCACCCGGGCCTGCTGGACTACTCGAACGACTGGAGCGTGGAGCGCAACTTGGCACAGTTCCAGAGCTGGAAGGACGAGGGTGTGGCAACTGGCGGCTTCGTATGGCTCTACAACGACGGCTACGACGAGACATGGGACCTCAACGCCTGGGCTGCAGGACTGAACCGCATCTATGGAGCCGTGACAGTGCCTGAGGACCAGGTGGCCGTGCGACTCTACAGCGAGAAGAACTTCAAAGGCTACTGTGTCAGTCTGCCGCCAGGCCAATACTGTCAGGGCGACCTCGCCGTTTATGGCATGAAGGCAAAAGACATCTCGTCTGTGGAGATTGTGGACGACTGCTATCAAGTGATTCTCTACAAAGGTACTGACTGCAAAGGCTCGAGAACCACAAAGAGAGCATCGTCGAAGTCGCTTACGACGACATACGACAATCAGGTTTGCTCGGTAGTGGTCGAGCCGAACCCGACAGGAATAAATGAGATTGGACAACAGACCTTCCGCGACTACAGACAACAGACAACGGACAACAGAAACAGACCACAGACAATCTACAATGCTGCCGGTCAGCGCCTCCAGAAGATGCAGAAAGGCATCAACATCGTGAATGGGAAGAAAATACTATATTAGTTCATAGTTCATAGTCCATAGTTCATAGTTCAATTCATAATTCATAATTCATAATTCACAGTTATCAATTCATAATTCATAATTCTCAATTCATAATTCTCAATCTTCAATATTCAATCTTCAATATTCAATATTCAATCTTCAATATTCAATATTCAATCTTCAATATTCAATCTTCAATATTCAATCTTCAATATTCAATCTTCAATATTCAATCTTCAATTTTCAATAAATAACGATGAATAAATTTGTTTTTTCTGTTTGCCTCTTCCTCTTCTCCCTGGCCGGCTTTGCGCAGGGGAGCACGCTGGTGGAGGCCGAGGAAGACAGCACCATCTCGGTGATTGCCTATTTCTGTAAGAACGATTCCCTGGTATATGATTACTGGCATGTGAAAAACCGCATCAAGGAGGCCGACACCATCACCACGGTGAATGTCTCCACACGGTTTCTGGTGACTGTGACCGACTCCACCAGCGAAGGCTACAAGATGCTGCTCGTGCCCCAAAGCATAGAAAAGGGAGAGACCACCCACAGCGACGGGGCACTGAAGATGGAAGACCTCCTCACGATGCCCCTTGGTGTGAATTGCCGGTTCTCCACCGATGAGTTGGGCGTCATTCAGCATATCGACAACTGGATGGAGATACGCGACAGTCTGAAAGCCAATTACAAGAAAATCTTCGACGAGGTATATGCCCAAAACGCGGGACTCGACAGCATCCTGCCCCGTCAACGCATGGAGAGCACATTCCTGCTCCGCTGCTCCTCCGAGAGCGGCATCCTGCAAATCTATGCACCCCTCGTGATGCTGTTCAATGTCCATGGTGGCTCTTTCGCTATGAAGAAAGACCATCTGGAGACGAAAAACGAACTGGGCTATCCCACCCACATCGATATCGAAGCCTTCTACACGGTGCCCAAGGAAGATACCGACAATGAGGGCGACTACGCTATTGTGGCAGAGACCACTACCGACATGAAGGGCGACGACCTGATGGACATGGTAGGCGGTGCCGTGGGCATGATGGTCAACGACTCGATAGCGGGAAAACTGAATGAGACGCTGAAGAGCGACGAGTTTGCCAAGATGGAGGTGCAGGGCCTGAACCACGAACTTTATACCTTCTTCTACAACGGATGGCCCAAGATGATGGTCAGCGAGAAGAAGGTGGGAATCGACGGTAAGGACGCACTGATAGAAGCGGCTGGCCTGGAATGGGTGAGCCTGCATTGGAATGAGTATGCAGAAGAGGAAGACGATGGCGAAAAACAAGATATCTGACCCGAAAATATAGTGATGAACCCTTAAAACGGCCTTCGGATGCAATAAACCATCCCGAAGGTCGTTATTATATCGTATATATACATAAAACTTTTGAGTAAATGATAGAATATATCAGGGGCGAACTCGCAGACGTCACCCCGACACTGGCTGTTATCGAAGCGGCCGGGGTGGGCTATGCGCTGAATATTTCGCTCAATACTTTTACGGCCATACAGCAGAAGAAAGAGGTGAAACTCTTCGTGCACGAGGCCATCGTAACCGGAGGACGCGACGACTCCTTCACCCTCTATGGGTTTGCTACCTTGCAGGAGCGCGAACTCTACCGTCTGCTCATCTCCGTATCGGGGGTGGGCGCCAACACCGCGAGGATGATACTCTCGTCGTATTCGCCCAACGAACTCTGCGGCGCCATTGCCAACGGCGACGAACGGTCGCTCAAGAGCGTCAAGGGCATAGGCTTGCGCACTGCCCAGCGCATCATCGTCGACCTGAAAGACAAGATTGCGGGCAGCGACCTGGGACAGCCGGCTGCCATGCCTGCCGGCAAGAAGGCCGACGACGTCAACCGCCAGGTGAAAGACGAGGCGGTGAGCGCCCTCTCCATGTTGGGCTTTGCCCCGGCACCCTCGGCCAAGGTGGTGGTAGAGATACTGAAACAACAGCCCGACCTGCCCGTAGAGCAAGTGGTGAAACTGGCGCTGAAGCAGATAAAGTAGAATAGGTTGGAGGTTTGAGGTTTGAGATTTGAGATTTATCGTGTCTCTCAGATCTTTAAGGACTTAATTTTCAATTTTCAATTTTCAATTTTCAATCGGCCCTAGGCCGAATAGAATAATGCGAGGCAATACAAGGACAATAATACTTATGGTTATGTGGT
>JAIKWU010000052.1 GCA_024684455.1 Bacteroidaceae bacterium
GCATAGCCCACATTTAGCATCATCAGGTTCATTGACTCTATCGGTATCTGTATCATCGCATTATGACATTTGACAATCTGGCTGCAAAAATACAAAAATTCTTTGATTATTTAATGAAAACGATAGGACAAAATTGCACTCTGTCCACCATTATCATAATATTGTCCTATTATTGGACAATATTATTGATTCAACTTTTGCAAACCTATAATTGAACGCAAAGACGCAGAGCATGAACGTATTTGAGAGTTTGGAGAGAAATGCTAAAGCATTTGCAGAGTTCGCAGAGTGGCTACGCCGACCTTTGCGTGCTTTGCAGGTGGCTTCTGCCACCCTCTGCGCACTCCAACTATTGCGGTATAATTCTCTGAAACTCTGCGGCTCTGCGTTCAGAAACGAGCTTGCGAAAGTTGAATTATTGAGATATTGCTTTGCCGAGTCGCGACAGACTTCGATGGAAATCAACATGGGACCCGAGTGTAAAACCTGGTGATGACTTCTGGCAGTACGCCGTTGGTGGATGGCTGAGGGCAACCCCGCTGGACGCACAGCACCCTGAGAACGGGGCGTTCACCGACCTGTATGAACTGAACAACGGACGCATCAACAAGCTCATCCTGGCCTACGCCGAGAAGAAGGATCTGCCACAGGGTTCTGACGGTCAGAAGATTGGTGCGCTCCATCGTCTCTACATGGACAGCGTCAGCCGTAACCGCATGGGCTACGAGCCGATCATGCCTTACCTGAAGCAAGTGCACGAGGTGCAGACCCGCGACGAAGCGCTGCGCCTGATATACGAACTCGATGCCAAAGGAGAAGCGAGCATCAGTGTGGTAAGCGCCATTCGTCACAAATTTACCGTTTATCACACCGTTTGTCACAAACTTGGGCTGAATATCCCAAAAGTTTGCGGGGGCAGCAACTTCATCGTACCTTTGCATCGTCCAACAGACGAAATTTTAAATGATGAATGATATGAAAAATGTAAGTTTGAGATTCGCAGCACTGATGGCTGCAATGGTGATGACAATGATGACGTTTGCTCAACAGAACGACAGCTTGTCGACAGACACGACGATGTGGTTCAACCAGACTCATCAGTTGAGTGGCGTGGTTGTGAAGGGACGCCTGCCAAAGACGCGCGTAAAGGGCGACGCCATGCGCACCACCGTCGCCGGTACGATACTGGAAAAAGCCGGAACGGTGAGCGATGCGCTGTCGAAGATTCCTTCGCTCGAAGCAGAGCGCGATGGTGGCGTGAAGGTTCTGGGGCGTGGCGATGCCGAGGTGTATATCAACGGCCGGCTGGTGCAGGACATGAAGGAGCTCTCTCGTCTGCGCTCCGACCAGATTCAGCACGTCGATGTGGTTCAGAACCCTGGTGCACGCTATGCCGCTTCGACAAAGGCCGTCGTGCGCATCACGCTGAAGAAGGCCCAGGGTGAAGGCATCAGTTTCCAGGACAACCTCAGTGGTATATATCAGTATGGCCACACCTTGACCAACAACCTCGACGTGAACTATCGCACGGGAGGTCTCGACATCACTGCCTCACTGTGGGCCGGTCGCTACGGTCACAGCAAGTCGTTGCAGGAGAACGACCTTACCTATTACGTAGGCCCAGACTTCTACCTTGGTCGCAGCAATCAGGAGAGGGAAAATGTGTGGAGGGGATGGTCGCCGCAACTTCAGGTGAACTATATGCTCGACGAGAATCACAGCTTCGGTGCTTTCTACAAGTACGACCGCCATCCTGGTGGCGAATCCGACGGTTTCTTCTATACCGACAACTACGTCGACGGCGTCTACACTGAGCGTTCGGAGAGCCACATCAGCGGCGATGACAACTTCCGGAAACACATCTTCAATGCCTATTACAACGGCAAGGTGGGTCATCTGGGCATCGACTGGAACTTGGACGGTCTCTTTGACAAGACCGATGAGGACAACAGCACGGAGGAGACGACCATTGATGCCAACAACGTCCGTTCCAGCCACGACGTGAAAAACGGCACCAAGAGCAGTAACAACTTCTGGGCTACGAAGCTCATACTCAGCTATCCTGTATGGAAAGGCAATGCCAGCGTCGGCGGCGAGTACAGCTACAACCACCGCACCGATGCCTACTCCTTCCTTTCAGCCGAGATGCTGCCCGTGAAGGCCACCGACACGGAAATCAACGAGAAGTCGGCTGCCGCCTTCGTGGAGTACGGCCGGCAGTTCGGCAAGCTCTATGCCCAG